>WFNS01000041.1 GCA_015488495.1 Gammaproteobacteria bacterium
ATGCCGGTGTGATCGCTCTGTCTGCAAGGGGTGGCCAGATGGCGGTATTCCGCCCTTCACCCACTCCATCCGGGGAAGGGCCATAAAGATTTTCGCTCCGGCTCCGCTATTACTCGATACGTAGTTGTCGAACAACGAAACCGGAGTCATCGTAATGCCAGCCAAATCTGGAATCTTTCCGGATATCACCATCCAGGGCAAGTTTCACCTCTTGCTTGCCTCGGTTGCCTTGATATTTCTCGTGGTCGCAGTCTTGTGTTATCGCTACATCGCTCCCATCAACCCCATTTGGCATACCTACAATGATAATGTTGTTCAGCGAAGTATCCTGTTGAGCCATATCCAGGCCAGCCTTGGCTACGGTGGGGCGATCCACAACTTCAAGAATTACGTGTTGCGCGGCAAGGAGGAATATTATCAACGTACGATAAGCAAGTTCGACGAGGTGAGTCAGCTGGTGGAGAAGTTTCGTCAGCTTGGCCATCTCAGTGAGAAGGACAAGCAGGGCTTGGATGCGATCGAGGAAGTCGGCAAGAAATACCGGGCGGCGGCTGATATGGTCAAGAAGATGGTGACGGCCGGGAAGACGCCCGCGGAGATCGATGCAATGGTGAAGATCGATGATGGTCCGGCGCTGGCCGCGATGCAGCATCTGTTCAACAGCAAAAAGCAGCTGACCACAGAGACCGAGGAGCAACTGGAAACGGCCACCAGCAGCCTGATGATGGTCTCTCTGCTGGGGCTGTTGATCACCTTCCTGCTGGTGTCGGCCATGGTGTTCCTCATCAGCCGCACGGTATTGGGGCCGGTCAACAGCCTGCGTGAGCTGATCATTCGTGCGGAGCGGGAGAACGATTTGACCGCGTGTGATGAGAACGACCGTTCGCTGCTCTGCCTGCAGGTGAATTCGAAGGATGAGGTCGGTCAGACTGCCGTGGCGTTCGGCCGCATGCTGCGCAAGTTCCGCACCACCCTGCAGGGGATCGTTGAGGCGGCAAATCAGGTCTCTCGCGGCGTACAGCAGATGCAGGATATCACCACCCGGACCAGTGAAGGTGTCGATCGCCAACGGCGGGAGACGGAGCAGGTGGCGACAGCGGTCGACCAGATGTCGAGCACTATCCAGGAGGTGGGAAGCAATGCCTCCGAGGCGGCGGAGGCCACCCGGCAGGCGGATCAGGCGGCCAAGGCTGGTCAGCAGGTGGTCGGCAGGGCGTTGAAGGATATCAATGTGCTGGCGGAGAACGTGGAGCATGCGGCAGAGGTGGTCCACAAGCTGGAGGAGGATACCACCGCCATCGGCAGCGTGCTGGATGTGATCAACGGTATCGCTGAACAGACCAACCTGCTGGCCCTGAATGCGGCCATCGAGGCGGCGCGTGCGGGCGAGCAGGGGCGTGGTTTCGCCGTGGTGGCCGATGAGGTGCGGACACTTGCCCAGCGGACCCAGCAATCCACCCAGGAGATCCAGAACATGATCGAGCGGCTTCAGTCGGGTGCCAAGACCAGTGTACAGGTGATGGAGAAGGGTCAGACCCAGGCCAGAAGCAGTGTGGAGCAGGCGGCGCAGGCCGGTGAAACGCTGGAAGAGATCACCAGCGCGGTGAGCAGGATCACCGAGATGAACCAGCAGATCGCCACCGCTTCTGATCAGCAGATTCGGGTGGTTGGTGAGATCACCGACAACGTGGTCAACATCAAGCAGGTTGCCGAGGAGAACGCCGGGGGATCGCAAGAGGCGGCCCAGGCTGCTGCCCAGCTGGAGCAGTTGGCCAGCAGGCTGGAGAACATGGTCCGGCAGTTCCGGGTATAGGGCCACCCGAGAGCAGGCAAGGCCGAAAGGCCGTCGAGCCTTTGTCACAGGTGAGGACGACATGAATTCAAGAAACATCTCGATCCCCGGGCTGCTGGTGATGCTGGTGGAGCCTTCTCCGACCCAGCAGCGCATCGTGGAGCAGCGATTGGCGGAGCTCGGTATCCGGGACAACATCGTGATGGAAAACGGGACCGATGCTCTGGCCGAAATGGTGCGACAGCAGCCCGATCTGGTGATCAGCGCCCTCTATCTTCCTGACATGACCGGCACCGAGCTGGTCTATGCCATGCGGGAGGAGCCATCGCTTCAGGACACGGCATTCATGTTGATTTCCAGCGAGACCAGGATCCGTTATCTCGAGCCGATCCGGCAGGCCGGCGCCATCGCCATTCTTCCCAAGCCCTTCACCAATGAAGAGCTCAGGATGGCCATTTCGGCCACGGTGGATTTCTTGGCTCCCGATGCCATTCAGGTGGAGAACTATGATCCCGAGAGTATCGAGGTGTTGATCGTCGATGACAGCGCGCTGTCCCGAAAACACATCCGTCGCGTGCTTTCCGCCATGGGGCTGGAGCGCTTCACAGAGGCGGAGGATGGTGTCGAGGCGATGGCACTGCTGAGGGAGCGCTACTTCGATCTGGTGGTGACCGATTACAACATGCCCAACATGGATGGCAAGGAGCTCGTGGATCAGATTCGCAACAGCGATACCCAGTCATCGGTGCCGGTATTGATGGTCACCTCGGAGCGCGATGAGAACCGCCTGGCGGCGATCCAGCAGGCTGGTGTCTCCGCCATCTGCGACAAGCCGTTCGAGCCGCAGACCCTC
Source organism: Gammaproteobacteria bacterium (assembly GCA_015488495.1). Taxonomy (GTDB): domain Bacteria; phylum Pseudomonadota; class Gammaproteobacteria; order Thiohalospirales; family Thiohalospiraceae; genus DRMK01. The sequence continues at coordinate 2,646 of WFNS01000041.1, forward strand.
AGGCGGCTGATCGAGCAGATCCTGTAATCGTTCCGGCAAGAAGGGATGGGGGAGGCTTCTCACGCTCCCATGCCGTGAGTGCACCGCGTTGCGCGGAATGGGGAGATTTTACAAAGTTGACACAGAATCTGCTTAATTTCCCTGCTTCACTGGTCGATACTCAATAGCGACGAAGATTCAATTCCCCCCTTATTTGACTGGTGGTTGCTTCAGGGAACGGCTGACCTGACAGCCGTTCCCGAGACAAGGATGTTGACCGGGAATGAAGGGTGCTTTCCCGGGCCCGTTTCTCCCGATTCGGGATCACAGCAGGATTAACCAGGTGATACAGGCGAGGTGATGGCATGGCCCGCGGTATTCTATTGATGATGGTGCTTGCGATGGTGGCCATGCCGTCGTTGGGCAGCACTCCACCCCCTCCGGTGAACCAGAACCTGGGCATGCCGGACGGGGTGTTCAACAGCATGACCATGGAGACCTGTGG
>WFNS01000042.1 GCA_015488495.1 Gammaproteobacteria bacterium
CCCTGGACCTGATGATCCTGTTGCGCAGCTGAAGGGAGAGACCCACGGGGGCACGAGATGAAACTGGTGGATCATTACGATGGCAGCGTTCGTCCCTTCGAGGGAGAGCTCCCGCTCGTGCTGTGCAGCCTGCCGGTGGGAGCCCGAATCGAGCACGCCCGCTTCCGGCTGGAACCGGTGGAGGCAGGTGGCGGGGGGGCGCCGTTCTCCGAGACACTCCGCTTCCAGGACGGCCAGGGTGACTGGGGGGCCACCCTGAGCCACACCAACGACTCGGTGGAGGTGGACTTCCACGCCCGACGCACTCTGGTGAAGGTGGAAGGGAGCAACCTGGAGGGAGCGGCGCTGCAGATCGACCTGGGTGGAGCCCTGGTGGAGATCAACGAGCGCGGGACCATCCGATCACCGGGTGAGGCGCTTTTTTCCCTTCCAGCCGGGGGGGAGCTCCCTCCTCTGACGGTCAACCGTTTCCGACTGCTGGCAGCCGGCGCCCGTCTCGGTGCCGTGACCATTCGCAGCACCCCCTCCAATCTGCAACTCCGCCTGCCCGATGTGGGTACTGTCTGGAGCCTCACGGGGGAACTGACCGCAGCCCAATCCTCACCCGATCTCGGCACCCTGCTGCAGCAGCTGCTGCCCCGGCTGGAACAGGCCGGCGGCTACAGCCGCCTCCCTTTCATCCTGCACAGTGACACCCTGGGACGCCTGCGGGTGACTGTGGAGATCGACTACCTGATGGAAGCCGGGCTGCTGCCGGCCGGACTCCCGGAGGTGACCTTCCCTTTTCGCCACGCCACCCTGCCAGAGGTCGAGAACACGCTGCTTCAGGCGACGCTGCCCCCCGAAGCGGTGGTGCTGCCGGGCAAGAGCCGGGTACGGCTCACCGGTGCCTTCGAGGAGAGCCGTATCGCCGTCGGACCGTTGGGCAGCGTGGAACATGCCGCCCAGCTACCCGTCGCGCCGTCACTCTCCCGAGCCCAGCCGCTGACACTGGAACGGCCGGTGGCGCTCTCCGCACTGGATCTGCTGCTGGCAGCCACCACCGAAGAGGCGCGTCTGCGACTCGATCTGCGGGGCGATCTGGATGGAAAACCGGATGCCACCTCCCTGCTGCAAGAACCGGTGGCATACTCGCTGAAGCGAAAGCAGAGCGACCGTCCCACCTGGATCAGCGTTCCCCTTCCCCGGGAGCTCTTGATGGAAGGCGGGGGACAGCGCTGCTGGCTGGTGCTGCAAAGTGAAGAGGGCGAAGTGCTCTGGTCAGTGACCCCGGCCACCGACGGACTTCCCGGTATGCAGCACTCCAATGACGGCGGCTTCTCCTGGCGGCGCTCCACTGCCGGAGAGGCAGCCGGTCCGGTGACAGGGTGGCTGCGTCTGCGCCAACGACCAGCGCACTACCAGGTCCCGCTGCTGCTGCAAGTCGGGAAAGAATCTGCAGCCAGGCGAATCGGGCTGGATCGCTTCCAGCCACTGGGGAGAGTGGATTTCACACTGGACTCCCCCGATTTGGCGGAGGCCTTCAACGACTACCTGCAGAACACCGTCCCCGCCTCCGCCTGCCTGGAGACCGAAAACATCGCCGACGGCGGCTTCGACCGATGGCTGTGTGATGGTGGCCGACTGGTCGGGCCGGTCGAGATGCCAATGGGGATCCCACCCCGCCTGCTGGTAACCGCCCCGCGGGAGGAGCGCCTCTACGTGGCACTACTGGAGACTTCCGGCACCACCCGGCTGGAGACCATCGCTACGAGCGGGGAGAGGACAGTGCTGGCGGAGAAAATCTCCGGCGAACCCGTCGCCATGGCCGTGGCGCTCGACGGACGGCTCTATCTCGTCACGAAGACTGGGAGTTCCGGCAGCCTGTGCACTGTGCTGGATGGAGAGACTGGCCACGTGCTCGACGGCCCGGTGCAGATGGCAAACGGGATCGTCGACATGAAAGTGAGCCCCGATGGAGCCCTGCTCTACCTGGTTCATAAGCCGTACGACGGCACGTCGGGAGAGATTGGGATCTTCGACAGCACCATGCTGAACTCCCCCTTGGCCACACTCTCCTTCTCCGGAGAGACTCCCCGGGCCATCGCCTTCGGCCCTTCACCGGCCGGCCCTCTGCTCCATGTGCTGACGAGCACCTCCGAGGATGGCAGACTCTACCGCTACGAAACCCGTCGTCACACCCTCTTCGGCGAACCTCTCCGCTTCGATGCGGAAGCAACCGATCTGGCGATCACCCCCTGGGGGGGGACGGCGGCGGTAGGGCTCAAGGGTGTTCTGCAACTCATCGACATGGAGCACTGGAGGCCGGGACCGGAGATCCCGCTGGATCCGCAGGTGCCCCCCTCGTTCCTCCGGCTTTCGCCGGACGGGCGATGGGGATATGTGATCGGGAAAAAAAACTACCAGTACTCCCTTTCGGTGATCGACCTCCGGCAACGGACCGTGATCCGGGAGCAACCCATCGCAGTCTCTTCCGTCACAGGGGTCGCCCTCACACCCGGCGGTTGCCAACTCTATCTGGGGGACGGCGACGGCTCGTTGCTTCGCTTCGACGTGCCGAGCCCAATCGCCCTGGAGTGGATGGTGACCGAGGGCCGCATCGGCCGCATCCATCTTCCGCCCCCCCAGGGTCCCGCCGCCATGCTGGGGGAAGAGAACGGGAACGGCGCCACCACACTGGCACAGCCCGTGCCCCTGCCCGCCGGCTGTGAAGGAGCCTTGCGCTTCACGTTCCAGGGGATCGCCACCGATCCGGGAGCGGTGGCGGAGCTGGTATGGCAGGACATCCATCGGGAGACATTGCGCATCGACCGGCTGCCCATCCAGCGGCCTCCCCGGCAAAGAGCAAAGACCGCTGCCACACACTTGAGACCGGTCTCCTCGGGGCTCATCCCGCATCGGCTGGACCAGACACCCCCCTCGGGCACCGCATGGGTAGAGGTGCGTTTCCACCTCCCTGCGGGCCGCGCCGTGATCGACGATGTCTCGCTGAAACAGACCACCACCATTTCCGACAACGACATGCTGCAGCTGGACGCCACGGGCAAGCCGTTCGGTTGGGCATTCGAGCCCGAAGGGGTCGTCGGGCTGAATCTGGAACGGGCCGCTCCCGACCAGCCGCTGCATCTCTCCAACCTCGGAGAAGAGACCAGCTCCCTGGTACAGCGCCTTCCCGTCCAGGCGGGGGCAACCTTCCGGCTGACGCTGCGAGGTCACACGACCTCGCCGGTTTCACCATCGGCAGGCATCCGCTGGAAAACGGATATGCAGGACGGGACGCCGGCCGAGCCGGTTCTCCTGCACATCGGAGCAGACCACATGGAACGCCATGCCGTTACCGGAACCATCCCGGAGGGGGTCTCAGAGGCAGAGATCACGCTCTCCCTGCCGCCGGGCGCCGAACTGTGGCTCCATTTCATCACCCTGGAGCAGTTCCACCCCGTCGTCGCGCCGGTGATTCCTCTCGCCCACGCGCCAGGCGAGCTGACCGTCACCGAAGGCAGCGTGGTGTACGACCGACGATCCACTGCTCCACCACCCACCGTTGAACTCTCCCCTGCCGCGGAAACCGGTCTTGTTCGAGCAAAGACACGCTCTGCACCACTCCTTCATCACTGCGGCTCTTGCGGTCGCTCCACGAAACTGATCGAACCCGCAGAGGTCCGTACCCCCTCCGGGCGCGCCGCCCGGATCGGCACCTGCCGGCACTGTGGAAATCTCGTCATCCATCTGGGAGTTGCCGGAAAGGAAACCGCTTCCCTCCCCCCAATGACCCACCTGCTCAGGAACCGGGCCCGTCGGACGCGCCTCTCCGCCGGAAGCTCCAGCCCCCTCCCCACCCGGCCGCCGGACTCCGCCAGGGAGGATTCCCTCATTCGCGTCCAAGGAATCGGCCCCGCCCGCGCCCGCCAACTCCGCGCTGCCGGTATCATCTCACGCAGACAACTGGCTCGACTGCGCCCCGCTCAACTAAAGCAGTTGCTGAAAAACGTTTCTTCGAAACAGGCGGCTGAGATCATCGAAGCGGCAAAAAAGTGACAAGCAGCCGGTCCCCACAAAAATCAATTCATCAGGCCCCAGTTGAAGAGTGACGATCTGTTCTTGTTGAAGATCTGACCATCATCACGGGATGGAAAGACTTCCCCGACAACCCCTGCCGCTCAAGTTTCCGCTGCCTGCTTTTTTTCCCCCTCCAACAAACTTTCCCTGAGCTTGTGCGTTATACCCAATAACAACGGCCCTGACTGGGTTCCATCAACGGGGGTGTTGTCGAAAATGTTCAGACATATTGATAACAAGGGGAAAACGCATGAAAACAACAAATCTCAAAATGGTACACCGCTCTTCTATAGCCTCCCTGTTGGTCCTCGTATCTCTGGGAATCACTGGCTGCGGCCCGGAGGACGTAGCCCAGGCCACGGACTTCATGGGCAAACTCAAGCAGGCAACGGTTTACATCGAGAATACCGCCCGCTACGAGGAGAAACCAGGGGGTACTTCGGTAGTTAGCTCGACAGGTTCGGGTTTCATCATTGGAACAGATGGATATCTGGTAACCAATGCACATGTGGTCGGCGGTGCTGGAACTATAAAAGTTTACCTCAGGGATGAAAACGGGAATCTTTTGATGGAAGGGGATGGAGCAACACCTCAGGTTTATGTTGCCAACATAAAGGGGGTTTCCGAATGCGCAGATCTGGCAGTGCTCAAGATCGATGGGGGACTCGCCGCGACACCACTGGAGTTCTACCAAGGCCCCATCAAAGAGGGGCTGCCGGTCGTAGCCGCTGGCTATCCCGGGGCCTTGGGAAAGGCTTTCAGCTCAACCACCGGAGTTATCTCTAGTGGAACCAAACCAACAGGAATGAAGTCCAGCTACCCCATCGCTTTTGGGCATGAAGCGCGAATCAATGCAGGAAACTCGGGCGGCCCCCTGGTGGAAGCATCTACGGGCAAGGTAATCGGTGTCAACTTTGCCGGCAATACGGAAACCGACATTAACTATGCCATATCGGGATTGACCGGCAGACCTGGATACAATCTGGAGGAACTGGTGAACGAGCTCAAAAAAGGAGACATCTTCTCTCTCGGCATCACCGGAGAGGTCATGGTTTCGGAAGGGGCCCCAATGGGGATATGGGTTGCGGCGGTCCGTCCGGGAAGCCCGGCAAGCAAGGCCCGTATCAAACCCGGGGATATCATTATCACACTGAACAACAAACCCCTCAACGACAGAACACCCGAAAACTACTCTGCCGCCAACTACTGCCAAACCGTGGCCGGCAACGATCCCAGCAACGAGAATTCTGTCGTTCCATTCACTGTCATCACCCCTGAGGGGCTTCAATTGGACGGAGAGCTAAATGGCAGAGAATTGGCCAGACCACAATCGGATCGTGCCAGCTCGGAGAGTTCAACGACCATCCCTACAAATACGCATCGGGACACCTATGCCATGTGGGGAGAGTTCGATGACCACGATTATCAAAGCGATAGCGGCAGTTATTTTGATGGCTACATCTTTGAGGCGGCATCCGGAGGAGAGGTTTCTGTAGAGATGCGCTCCTCCTCCGTCGACAGTACCCTGGTAGTGGGGCTGTATGCACCCGACGGAGAATCGCTGGAAAGAGTGATTGTCCGAAATGACGATATTCAAGCCGGAGTGAGCGATGCAAAGGTAACGTTCACCAAGGAAAGGGGCCGCCGCTACATCATTGTAGCGACCACCTACAATCCCTATGAAATAGGCCCTTATGAATTGATCTTTGCAGGCTTCGAGAAAGAAGAAGTTGCCAGCTGGGACGAGATACGGGCCGCAAGCATCGATCCGTCAGAAAGCACAATACTGGAACAGATACAGACCTTGCAATGACCCCGCGATGAACCCGGCGTGGAGACGTGGAAAAGCTGACCGATAACGGTCAGCTTTTCCGTCGTCTGAAATGAGAGGATATTTGAGGATGAACAGTCCCACGCCCATTTCTGGCCGCTCCTCATATGTGCTGTCGGCGTGCAGTTATGCTATCTCGCCCGAAAGCGATTGCTCCAAACTCCTCCCCGTTCGTCTCCCACGTGGTGCCACACCGTCATGGCGGTACCATCTTCACCCAGGGCCAGATAGGGGTGCCACGCATTCCCGGGATCATCGATGCTGATAGATTCGGCCACGCCCCAGCCTTCGTTCGGAGCGAAACGGTTGGCCCAGATCTCCCACCTTTCACCACCCCGAATCCATACCGCTGTTGCCCTTCCATCCCGCCCCATCGCCACCCGGGCACCAACGGTTATCCGTTCTCGGTCGGGCTCCATCAAGCGGGCCTCTCCCCACCCCCCTTCTGGAACGAAATAGCTGGTCCAGACTCTCTCCTTCAAACCGTCACTCTGCTGCCAAAAGAGCATCGCATTGCCCGACCCATCCATTGCCACCTGGAGATTCGATACCTTTCCGGCCTGTTGCATTTCGATAGGCGTTGCGCCACTCCAGCCCACACCTGGGACAAACCGGTTGGTCCAGAGACTGTTTTTCTTTTCATCCCCCTGCTCCCAAACCACCAGGGCTTCACCACCTTCGCTCATGGCTATCTTGGGATAGTCTGACTGCTCGAGAAGATCCAGGCCGATACGCTCTGCGCCCTCCCAGCCGCTTTC
>WFNS01000043.1 GCA_015488495.1 Gammaproteobacteria bacterium
CCCCCTTCTCTGCCAGCAGATGCAGGCGCTGCCCGATGGCCTCCCGTTCCCCCTTCAATTCACGCAACAGCAGGGTGAAATGATTGCCCCGCAGCGCTCCCCGGCGCAGTTTTCGACCATGGCGGGCCACTTCCAGCACCCTGATCCCTTCCGTTTCGAGCACTTCCCAATCCGGCTCCGGCTTGCCGGCCAGATCGATGCTGAACCACTGGGTGGTCAAGGCATGACGATCCTTCAGACCGGCAAAACCTATCGCCTTGAGGGGCACTCCCGCCAGCCGTGCCAGCCGGCGGGCCACCCATTGGGTATTGGCATCCCGCTTGCGAATCCTGAGCAACAGATGTTGTCCTTCACCGTCGGGGGAAAAACCGAGATCCTCGTCCACCTGGAAGTCCTCCGGACGACTGCGCAGAACGGCGCCACCCAGTGGACCACCCCAGGCACGGGGCAGGAGACTATTCTCCATCTTCACTCAACAGCGTCACCGCGTGGCAGGCGACGCCTTCCCCCCGTCCGGTAAACCCGAGCCGCTCGGTCGTGGTGGCTTTCACGTTGATCCTGGCAGCGTCCAGGGCGATATCCTGGGCCAGATGACGACGCATCAGCTCGATGAAGGGTGCCATCCTGGGAGACTGGGCGATCAGGGTCACGTCCAGACTGACAGGGCTCAACCCCCTTTGCCTCAGCTGCCCCACGACACGGCGCAACAGAATGCGGCTGTCGATATCCTTGAACTCATCGCTGGTGTCGGGAAAGTGACGTCCGATATCACCCAGCCCGGCGGCCCCGAGCAGTGCATCACAGACCGCATGGATCAACACGTCACCATCGGAATGGGCCTGCATGCCATAGTCGTGGGGAATCCTCACACCACCGATGACCAGGTGGTCGCCGGGCCCGAAACGGTGTACGTCGAAACCGTGACCTATCCGCATGACTCACGCTCCTGCTGCCGAAGGAAGAACTCCGCCATCGCCAGATCGGCGGGACGAGTGATTTTTATGTTGTCCGCGTGCCCCTCCACCATCAACGGAGCATGCCCCGCCAGCTCCATGGCGGATGCCTCGTCGGTGACCCGCTCTCCCCGCGCGACCGCATCACCAAGAGCCCGATACAGCGGCCCGAGGGGGAACATCTGGGGGGTGAAGGCCCGCCACAGGTCTTCCCGATCCACAGTGGAGAGCACCTCCCCCCTTCCATCCGTCCGCTTGACGGTATCACTCACCGGGGTGCCCAGCAGCCCCCCGGTGGTACGCCCTTCGACGGCGGAGATCAAGCGTTCGATGTCGGCCACCCGTACACAGGGGCGGGCCGCATCATGCACCAGCACCCACCCCTCTTCCCCCCGCCGTTTCAGCTCGTCGAGGGCGTTCAGCACTGAGTGACAGCGCTCCGCGCCGCCGGTGACCGAAATCAGCGGCTTGACCAGACCCATCTGGAGTCGGGGCCACCAGGAATCGTTTTCGCCAACGGCCACCACGATACCGCCGATTCCCTCTACGGAAGCCAGACGTCGCAGGGTATGTTCGATGACGGGGCGACCACACAGCGGCAGATACTGTTTGGGGATCTCCGCCCCCATGCGGGAACCCGTGCCAGCCGCGGGAACTACCGCCCAGCGTCGAAAAGTCTCGTTCATACGATATTTTCACGGACCAGAAAGAGATTGCCGCGGCCCGCCCGGGTGACAGATGGAAGATCAGGAGCTGACCGCTACAGCCAGCTCCATTGTAGAACAAAGGTGGATCAATGGGTAATGATTGGGGGGAGAGTCTTTGCCTGTGCAATCCAGCTCGTTACGGCGGCAACATCCGGCACAGGGAGGTTGAGACCCATCTCTGCATTGACCTCTGCCATCTTTCTGCAAAGAGCCTCCGCCTCCTCCTCCGCAAGCTCCTGGATGGTGTCCACATCGGCCGCCAGCAACAGCTCCGCAAAGTCGCCGGTGATTCCGTTTACGCGGAACAGATCCGACATGTTTACCCAATTCAAAAGCACCGATTCGCTCAAGCCGATGCGCTCTGCCAGCGTCATGCGTGCCTCCTTGGTATGACACGCATTCAGCAGTTTATCGATGCTGGTGATACCCGCTTCCGACAGCGCCTCCAGGGCTGTCGAGCCTATTCGTTGAATAAACTCAATGTTTTTGTCGACCATATCATCATCCCCATTTTGTCATCGTCAGAGGATCCCAGCCTCTTGAAACGTCCCTTATCGATTCAAAAATTGTGCACCTGTCCTTCCGTGCAGCAAGAATCTATCCCTGGTACCCCCTTTGTAGTACGTAACAAAGGCGGTACAGACAAGGATGGTGTATCATTTCGATTTTCGCAACCGTTCCACCCCGCTATAGATGAGCAGTTATTGAGCTATGTCATGATCTCAGGCAACCAGAGGTGACAAGAATGGAATCAATCCTGATCGGCAAGGCCGCTGAACCCGTCTATCTGCTGCCCCGGATGGCAAATCGCCACGGATTCATCGCGGGTGCCACCGGCACCGGAAAAACGGTCACCCTTCAAGTACTGGCCGAGAATTTCAGCCGCATCGGAGTCCCCGTATTCATGACCGACATCAAGGGGGATCTGTCGGGGGTCAGCCAGCCCGGCAAGCCGCATCCGAAGATCAGCGAACGTATCGAACGGATCGGCCTCGAGGGGTTCTCCTTCAGCCCGTCCCCCGTCACCTTCTGGGACGTTTTCGGCAAAGAGGGACATCCCGCCCGCACCACCATCTCCGAAATGGGACCCCTGCTGCTGGCACGCCTGCTGAATCTCAACGAGACCCAGCAAGGGGTGTTGGCACTGGTGTTCCGCGTGGCGGACGAGAATGGCTGGCTGCTGCTTGACATCAAGGACTTGCGCGCGATTCTTCACTATGTGGCTGAAAATGCCAGGGAGTTCCGCACCCATTATGGCAACGTCTCCGCCGCCTCCGTGGGCGCCATTCAACGTCGCCTGATCGGCCTCGAGGACCAGGGCGGTGATCTCCTGTTTGGGGAACCCGCTCTCGACCTGAACGACCTGATGCAGACCGACGAGAACGGTCATGGAATCCTGAACATCCTGGCCGCAGACCAGTTGTTCAACACGCCACAGGTCTATGCCACCTTCCTGCTCTGGCTGCTCGCCGAGCTGTTCGAGCAACTGCCGGAAACCGGGGATCCGGAGAAACCCCGGCTGGTGTTGTTCTTCGACGAGGCGCACCTGATCTTCGACGACGCCCCCGAGGCGCTGCTGGAGAAGATCGAACAGGTGGTACGGCTGATCCGCTCCAAGGGGGTGGGGGTCTATTTCGTCACCCAGAACCCGCTGGACATCCCGGAAACCGTCCTGGCACAGCTCGGCAACCGGATTCAGCACGCCCTGCGCGCCTATACCCCGCGCGAGCGGAAGGCGGTACGCGTCGCCGCCGACAGTTTTCGCAGCAACCCACAGCTGGACACCCTCCAGGCCATCACCGATCTGGGGGTGGGAGAGGCGCTGGTCTCCACCCTGGACGAGAAGGGGCGCCCAGGTATGGTGCAACGCACCCTCATCTGTCCACCACGGGGCCAGATCGGCCCCATCACACCTGCTCAGCGCAGGGCGCTGATGGCCCGCTCACTGGTGAGCGGTGTCTATGAGAAGACAATCGACCGGGAGTCCGCCTACGAGATCCTCAAGGCGCGCGCGGAACGGGCCGCTGCCGAGGCGCAGCAGGAAGAGGAACGCAAACCGGCTCGCAGAAGCCGTGGACGGCAGACGGTTATGGAGTCATTTCTTAAGAGCGCCGCCCGCGCCATCGGCAGCCAGGTGGGGAGGCAGCTCATTCGCGGCGTGCTGGGCTCTCTCCTCGGGCGCGGCCGCTAAATATTTCCAACCTCGGCCCTCACCGGGAATGAATGTAGATCTTGCCTAACACGTTGTAACCCTTTGCAGGGTCCCAGACCCCCTCATTGGCGAACCGAATGGAAAACCACGGGTTGTGTTGCAGACTGGAGGACTCATCCGGCAACCACAAAGCGACGGTGTATTCTCCTCCCACCAGGTCAGCCGGCAAAGAGAGCGTGCTTCTGATCTCCACCCTCTTGCCCGGCTGCCACCAACGGGGATCGCTGTTTTCTCCTTCCAGCCGGAACTCCCGCCGCTCGGTGGCATTTTCAATCACTAGATAAACCGGCCGCGGATTATAGAGATTTGCCCATCCTTCATTGGACAATGTCAGCTGCGCGTCAACACTGTCACCCGCCGTCACGCCACTGGTTATCTGTCCCTCCTCGAGCACGAAGCGATAACCCAGTTTGCGCTGTATTATGGGATAGAACCCGATCTGTCTCCAATAATCGAGCAATGGCCTGTAATAATAGGCGTTGAGATAGGTCCAGCGCAGATACGCCATATCCCGCAGGCCGTCGTCCTTTCTCCCCATCTCACAG
>WFNS01000044.1 GCA_015488495.1 Gammaproteobacteria bacterium
AGGGAGATGCCGTGGATTCCCGGCTTCTCATGGCTCACACTGCCGTCCGCCTTCGGGTAGCGTTTCTGCTGGGAAGAGAAGACGCACTCCACCCCGAAACGCCGCTTGCGGTTACGGGTGAAGCCGAATTCGCTGCGCAGCCGTGACCGCACCTTGGCGGCCAGGGGATCGTTGTAGGTGCGACTCAGATCGGCCACCCGGATCAGGGCGGGATCATCGATACCGCCCGCTCCTCCGGTGGTGACGATGGGGATCTTGTTGCGTTTGCAGTAATAGATGATCTCCGCCTTGAACTTGATGCTGTCGATGGCATCGATGACGTAGTCGTAGCCCCGGGCGGGAGACAGATAGTCCGCCACCGTGCGGGTGGTGACGAAATCCTCGATGGTGTGGCAGTGGCACTCCGGGTTGATGGCGGCCACCCGCTGCGCCATGACCCGGTGTTTCTTCTCCCCCACCGTATCGCTCACTGCGTGCAGCTGGCGATTCACATTGGTGACACAGATCTCATCGAAATCGATCAGGGTCAAGTGCCCCACACCACTGCGCGCCAGCGCCTCTGCTGCCCAGGAGCCGACCCCACCCAGCCCGATGACGCAGACATGCACCTCCTTCAGCCGCCGGAAGGGCTCCTCTCCATAGAGACGGCGGATGCCCCCGAAACGCTGTGAGTAATCGCTCACGGTGAGGCGATCTCCACCGGCGTACCGATTGCCAACCCCAACGCCTCACCGGCATGCCCCTGATTGACCGCTATCTCCACCAGCCCATTGGCGTTCTCGTACCAGAACGGCGTCCCTGGGGGCACCGCCGCGAAGGTGCGGGCGCGATCGACCGAATGGCCAGCCAGCTCCAGCCGGCTCCGGGGGGAGAGGGAGGAGGCCCGCAACCCGGTCATGGCGTTGCCGAAATGGTCGATGTAGATCACCTCGGCGAGATCGTCCGGCCACGCCACCTGCAGCCGCTCCGCCACCGGCATGGAGGTTCCCGGCGGCTCCTCCCCCCGGGCAATGCGGGCCGCCACGGGAGCGAACAGATCCCGACCGTGAAAGCTGTTGGAGAGACGTGCCGGCCGCCAGGTGATCTCCCACCAGTGAACGGAACGGGCGCGCCTGGTCACCATCTCGAACAGACCGTTGTCCGGCCCCACATACCACCGCCCATCGGCGCGCACGACGCAGGGCCGACGTTGCTCATCCCCCACGCCTGGATCCACCACCGCAAGAAAGACCGCATCGAGCGGGAAATCCCCCGCGTAGGCGGCCAGCAGATAGGCCGCCGCCCTGGGGTTGCAGCGTGGGGCATCGGCGAACAGGTTCACCAGGGGCACACCCGGGGCGGACTGGAGCAAAACCGCCTCCATCTGCCCCACATAGGGACCGGCCGGGCCGAAATCGGTGAACAGCACAATCATCGGATCGGGATCAGGAGACACGAAACGAAAGTGGCCCGCAACGGGCCACCTCACAGGGAACGAACAATCGCGGAAATGCCGCTTACTTGATCTTCGCTTCCTTGTACATCACATGCTTGCGGACGACGGGATCATACTTCTTGATCTCCATCTTCTCCGGCATGGTCCGCTTGTTCTTGGTGGTGGTGTAGAAATGGCCGGTGCCGGCACTGGAAACCAGTTTGATCTTTTCTCGCATGGCGGCTCCTCCTAAACCTTCTCACCGCGCTGGCGCATCTCGCTGAGCACGGCGTCGATGCCCTTCTTGTCGATGATCCGCAGCCCTTTGTTGCTCACCTTCAAGCGCACGAAACGCTTTTCGCTCTCCACCCAGAAACGGCGGCTGTGCAGATTGGGCAGAAAACGCCGCCTGGTCTTGTTGTGGGCGTGAGACACATTGTTTCCCGTAACCGGACGCTTGCCGGTCACCTGACATACCTTGGACATTCCAAAGCCTCCGGTTGAATTTTGAATCGAAACCCTTCAGCGCACCAACGCGAGCCGGTCTTTATAGCAAAATTCGTATGCTGACTCAAGCGCTTTTCCCCATGAGGGGGGGGAGCCCACAGGCAAAAAGCATCCCGCCCGCATGTTTCGCTCCACAGCCGGGTGAAACATACGGGCAAGTTCAATTACAATATACTATTTGGCCAAAATAGCGTAATCCGTAACTTGATGTTTTTCCAGGACCGATTCGATGTCATCGTGGTGGGCGGCGGCCATGCCGGCTGTGAGGCGGCACTGGCGGCGGCGCGCATGGGCGCCCGCACCCTCCTGTTGACCCACAACCTCGAGACGCTGGGGCAGATGAGCTGCAATCCGGCCATCGGCGGTATCGGCAAGGGGCATCTGGTCAAGGAGATCGATGCACTGGGTGGCCTGATGGCCCGGGCCGCCGACCAGGCCGGGATCCAGTTCCGGATCCTCAACCGGCGCAAAGGACCTGCAGTACGCGCCACCCGCGCCCAGGCAGACCGCAACCTCTACCGGCAGGCGGTGCGCCAGGCGCTCGAACGACAGCCCAACCTGACCCTGTTCCAGCAGTCGGTGGAGGACCTGCTGCTGGAAGGGGAGCGGATCGGTGGCGTGATGACCCAGTTGGGACTGAAGTTCCGTGCCCCCACCGTGGTGCTCACGGTGGGCACCTTCCTCGGCGGCCGGATCCATATCGGGCTCTCCAGTCACCCCGGGGGGCGTGCCGGGGATCCACCGGCCAATGCGCTGGCCGCCCGTCTGCGGGAGCTGCCGTTCCGGGTGGAGCGCCTCAAGACCGGCACCCCGCCCCGTCTCGATGGACGCACCATCGACTACGACCGGCTGGAACCCCAGCCGGGGGACGAGCCGGTGCCGGTGTTCTCCTACCTGGGCAGTGCGGAACAGCACCCCCGGCAGGTGGTGTGCCACATCACGCATACCAACGAGCGTACCCATGAGATCATCCGTGCCGGACTGGATCGCTCACCCATCTATACCGGGGCGATCGACGGCGTCGGCCCGCGCTACTGCCCCTCCATCGAAGACAAGGTGGTCCGCTTCGCCGACAAGGACTCCCACCAGATCTTCGTGGAGCCGGAGGGACTGAACACCCACGAGGTCTATCCCAACGGCATCTCCACCAGCCTGCCATTCGATGTCCAGTACGCGCTGGTACGCTCCATGCGCGGTTTCGAGAAGGCCCACATCCTGCGTCCCGGCTACGCCATCGAATATGATTTCTTCGATCCCCGGGATCTCCACCCTTCGCTGGAAACCCGCTTCATCGAAGGACTGTTCTTCGCCGGCCAGATCAACGGCACCACCGGTTACGAAGAGGCCGCTGCCCAGGGGCTGGTGGCCGGCGCCAATGCCGCCCTCAAGGTGAAGGGGCAGGCGGCCTGGTATCCACGCCGGGACGAGGCCTACATCGGGGTGATGATCGACGATCTCGTCACCCGCGGCACCAGCGAGCCCTATCGCATGTTCACCAGCCGTGCCGAATACCGCCTGCTGCTGCGCGAGGACAATGCCGACCTGCGGCTCACCGAGACCGGGCGTCGGCTCGGCCTGGTGGACGACGAACGCTGGCGGCGTTTCAGCCGCAAGCGGGAGGCCATCGAGCGGGAGACCACCCGGCTGGCACAGAGCTGGCTCGGCCCTCACAAGGTCCCGGCGGAAACGGCGGAGCGGGTACTCGGCGGACCGCTGAGCAAGGAGCAATCCCTGCTCGAGCTGCTGCGCCGCCCGGGGGTGGACTACCGGACACTCATGGACCTGCCCGGCGCCGGCGAGGCGATCGAGGATACGGAGGTCATCGAACAGGTGGAGATCCAGGCCAAGTACGCCGGTTACATCTCACGTCAGCGGGAGGAGATCGAGCGCAACCGGCGCCACGAGGAGACCCTCATCCCCGCGCGGCTGGACTATGAGCGGGTTCCCGGACTTTCCGCGGAGGTCCGGCAGAAACTGGCCAGCCAGCGCCCCACCACCCTGGGACAGGCCTCGCGCATCCCGGGCGTCACTCCCGCCGCCATCTCGTTGCTGCTGGTCCATCTGAAGCGGACCCGACCGGAACGGAAGAGTGCCTGAGGACGACCTGCTTCTCCGGCTCGACAGCGGCCTGCAGCGTCTGGGCATCGCGCTGTCCGATGC
>WFNS01000045.1 GCA_015488495.1 Gammaproteobacteria bacterium
ACGTACATCGAAACATACGACATAGAGTCGGTTCACAACAGATAGAACCCCGGATCGTCCGCCGGCGTTCCCCTCCCCTGCCACACGACCTCGCCCCGGCACCAGACACAGAGGGGATACCAGCGGATGCTGTCCCCCTCTTCCACCTCGGCCACGAGCCGCTTGCGCAATTCGGCCTGCGTTTCATCTTTCAGCCAGCACTCGAATACGCTGTACTGCACCCTTTCACCATAGTCCTTCAGCAGATCGTGCACCCGCCTGCGGCTGCGGTCGTCCTCGATGTCGTAGGCGACCATCCACAGGCGGCTCATCGCACCACCATCGGCCGGTATCGCTCCTCCCGGCCACGGATCACCGCGGCCAGCTGACGGATCTGGTGCTCGATGCAGCGACGGTAGTCCAGCCGCAATCCGCTTGCCGGGTGACGAATGGGGGAGTTGAGCTTGGCCTCCAGTGACTTGACAAAGATGTCGCGTGCCTCTTTGTTCAACAGACAGGGTTCACCCGGCTGTTGTGGAAGGTCAAACTGCTCCGGGGAAACACGGCCGTTCAGCACCAGTTTGAGCACCACGGCATCCACCACGATGGCCCGAAACTCCTCGATGAGATCGGAGGCCAGCGCAGGGTGTCCGGCGCGCAGTGGATGGAGGTAGCCCACATGGGGGTTGAGTCCGCGCGCCCTCAGAAAGCTGTAGATATTGTAGTATAGCAGTGTGTAGCCGTAGGAGAGCATGGCGTTGACCGGGTCGGTGGGCGGCTGCCGGTTGCGGCCCTTGAAATTCCACTTCGCGCCAAAGGTTCCGGCGAAGGCGCCGAAGTAGATCCGCGCGGCGTTGCCCTCGAAGCCACGCAGTTGATCGAGGGTTTCAGCACTGTCCAGTCGTGGAAGAATCTGCTTCAATTGCCCCGCCGCTTCACCCAGGGCGGGTGCGTCCCGTTTGCGCTGCTGGCGTCGCAAAATGGTACGGCTGTTGGTTATCTTGCCCCGCACAAATTCGCGTGCCAGGTTCAGACAGAAAAGCTTGTCCGCAGCGCGCGCAAACTGATCGCGGTGCAGCAGAACCGGATCGGTGTCGAACGAATCGACCACGCCGTAGTATCGCCCACGGCCCGACAACAGAAAGATGGGGATCTTCTCCTGCAGGCAGAACTGCATCGCCTGGGTGGTGATCTGTGCGTTGCCGAACACCATGATCTGATCCACTTTGATGGCCGGGATCTCTTTTACCACCGTATCCTCGCGCCGCACCACCAGCCGCTCCGACTCCTTGCCGAGCACATAGCCGTGCTCCATCAGATAGAGGGTTCGCAACCGGGAGTCATGGCTGGCAGGAGCCCCGTCGTCCGACGGCTGCGGCGCCGCACCGCTCTCCACCGGATGCACCGGGGCGTCGGGAAAGTCGTCCTCATCCAGTCCCGCCTCGGCGAAGGCGAGCTGCATGGCGTTCTGAGGCTCCCGCGCGGCCATCTCCAGCGCCTGCGCGGAGGACATGACACGGCTACCCTGCTCTCCGGTCCGGGGCAGGCTTTCCAGAACGGGGCCGGGCACGGGATATTTTGACTTGAAGGCCAGCGAGCGAATGAACTGCACGCCGAGAAAGCGGAATCCACGGCGGAAATTCACCAGGCGGGTCTTGTCCTCGTTGATGCTCAGTTTCAGCGCCTCCAGCACCTCTTCGGTCAGCTCCAGCGCCTCCTCGGCGCGGCGCCTCTTTTTACAGAGGATGATGAAATCGTCGGCAAACCGGATCAACTTGAGATTCTCGCCAAGCAGGGCCTCGTCGAGATGATCCAGATAGAGATTGGATAGCAAGGGGGAGATCGGTGAGCCTTGCGGCACCCCCTTCTTCAGCCGCCAGCGGCGCTTGCCATCCACTACCCGGGCCGTCAGCCACTGGCGGATCAGCCGCAGAATCTCCTCGTCGCCGACCAGCGCCGCCACTTCGGCCATCAACAGTTCATGGTCGATTTCATCGAAGAAGTCGTCGATATCCGCATCGACTACCCAGCGGTAGCCCTCGTCCCGCAGCCGGATCACCCGCTGAACCGCCTGATCCACGGAGCGGCCCTTGCGGTAGGCGAAGCTGACATCCTCGAACTCGGCCTCGAACAGCGGCGTCAGCACCAGCGCCACTGCGGTCTGCAACACCCGGTCGCGCACTGCCGGGATGGACAGCGGCCGCTTGCCGCCGCTCTTTTTGTC
>WFNS01000046.1 GCA_015488495.1 Gammaproteobacteria bacterium
AGATCCTGGACTACCTCAGCAGGCACGCCAGGGGGCGTTGAGCGGCCACGCTGTTTCTCAATCCGGCCAGCGTGGATTTCCGGGCATGGCGACCGCCCTCTTCTTTCCCGCGCGAAACAACCGCCACTTTGTGCAATAACGCAAGCCAGGCACTGTTCTCTGTTCTCCTAGGGTCTAGGGTTCCTGCATTCAGCCTCCCCTCTACCAACCGTTCTTCGATGAGCGCACCCCGCTTGCCATCGACAACGAACGCATCACAAAACTGCGGCACCGGTCTTTGCTACAGTCGGAGTGGCGGCCACGACGCACCGGCGAAAGAAAAAATTTTTCGAAAGAGGGAACCGTTTCACTGTTGCCGGCGTGTTAACAGGCATCGGGTGAGATGAAGAAGCAGTTTAGAGGCTTCATTTCCCCGAAAAGCACCTACTTTTTGACAGGGATATGTTGTGTTTTCACTCTCAATAAATTTCCACAAATTTTTTGTTCATTTCCTCAAGCCGCTTTTCGTCACGGCAACGATTCTGTTCGTCGCGACGCAGACGGCCGGGGCCTCCGGGTTGCCGAGTGCGACGTCACCGGACGCAGCACATCGTGCCGCGGTGTCCGAGGCTCGACAAGGGCGGTATGACTCGGCGCTGCGGCGGCTCGCAGCGCTGGTCGAAGCGTATCCATCCCGACGTGGTTATCTCTACGACTATATCACCGTGCTCGCCTGGGCCGGAAAAGACGCAGAGGTAGTGGCACTACTGCCGCGTATCGAACTCGGACACGCTCCCGGCTACGTCCTGGAGGCCATCGGCAAGTCGGCACGCAACCGGCAGCGGCCCGAGCTGGCGGTGAAGGCGTATCGCACCTTGCTGAAACGGCGCAAGAAGAGCCGGGACGCCCGCCTGGGCCTGGCCTTGAGTCTTGCAGAGATGGGACAGGCCGCCGAAGCCAGGGTGCAGATGGAGACGCTGTTGAAGAGCGCTCCCGATTCGCCGGAGCTGCTGGAAGCGCTGGGCTATCTGGAACAGCTGGATGGAAACTACGCCGGCGCCATCTCGGTGTATGAACGGTTGTTGAAAAGGGTCCCCGGTCACCGTAACGCCCGCCGCGGTCTCATCCTGAACCTGATGCGGCTGGGGGCGACTCACGAGGCGACGCGGATGGCGGAGCGTGAGGCCGGGCTGTTCACACCAGAAGAGCGGGAGCAGATAGCCGCCCACCAGGCGGCAGCGGAAGTTCGTTGGGGACGGCTGCCGGTGGCGAATCCCGCCGACCGCCACCGGGGCACCGACAGGGCCATCCGCCTGCTGCAGGAGCGGTACCGGCAAATGGAGGACAAAACCACCATCGCGGCGCTGCGCAACCGTTTTGATCTCATTCACGCCTATCGAAACCGGCGCAAAATGGAGGAGGCCGTTCGGCTTTACGAGCGGTTGCGCGAACAGCGCGTGGAGCAGTTTCCCCCTTATGTACTCGCGTCGGCGGGCGAGGCCTACCTCTCGCTGCGCCGGCCGGAACGGGCCGTGGAACTGCTGGAGCAGGCGGTGAAGGAATTTCCCGACGATCTGGACGCCCAGTATGCCCTCTACTACGCCTATCTGGAGTCCGGTCGTTACGAGGATTCGCTGGCCCATATCGACAAACTGGCCGCCTCGTTGCCGCAACGAACCTGGCAGCCGGGCAGCAGGGAAAAGGTGTGGAACGTGGACAAACTGTATGCCCTGACCGTAGCCGCCCAGGCAAGGGCCTACGTGGGCAAGCTCGACGTGGCGGAACACAGGCTGCGCTCACTGGCGGCACAGGCCCCGGCCGACCCCGACGTGAGAAACGCACTGGCCGGAGTGGAACTGTGGCGCGGATGGCCGCGCCGGGCCTTGAGCGATTACCGGTTGGTGCTGGCCCTGGATCCGGACAACCTGGGCGCCCGAACCGGTGTCGCCAGGGTGATGTTCACCCGGGGGGATGCAAGGGGCACCGACGAGGCGCTGGAGGCCCTGCTGGTGCACTACAGCGACGATCCCCATGTCCGGGAGCTGGCCCGGGACGTGAAGGTTCGCGACATGCGGGAGATCTGGCTGGGGGTGAACGGGGGATCCAGTTCCAGCCGCTACCAGGGCGGCAGCGGGGTGACTCTCGAAGGTTACTTCTACGACCGGCCCTGGCATCCAGGACTCCGCCCGTTCGTTTTCCTGCTGCACAGCGAGGCCGATTTCTACGGCCAGACCGCCAGGCGTGAACGGCTGGCGGCAGGGCTGCATTACCGGAAGCAGGATGTGACGCTCCGTGGCAGCGTCAGCGATGGCAACGGCTCTGCCGGTCTTTCGCTGCAAGGGGAGTGGGCATTGACGGATCACTGGCATGCCCGGCTGTCTCTGGACTCTTTCAGCAACCAGACTCCTCTGCAGGCGGAGCTCGCCGGCGTCGAAGCGTGGTCCCTGCTTGCGGGCGGCGACTACCGCTTTCACGAAAGCCTGAGCCTGGGGGCCTACGCGCAACAAATGGGTTTCGATGACGGCAACCGGCGCCGCATATTTTCTGCTTTCGGACGCCAGCGCCTCATCCAGACGCTTCGTTACAGGCTGGAGGGAAAAGTGACCGCCTACTCCCAGGAGAACAGCGAGGAGAATGCGGCCTATTTCAACCCCGCCCGGCAGACCAGTATCGAACTGGGGCTGAACAGCGAATGGCAGACCTGGCGCCGCTACGAGAAATCCCTCCATCAACGGCTGCTGGTGGATGTGGGCTCGAGTGCACAGCAGGGTTTCGATACCCGGTTGACCTGGCGCGTGGGCTATGAACACCACTGGCGCTTCAGCCGGCGGTTGAGCCTCAGTTACGGTATCAGCCGCGCACGTCCCGTCTATGACGGGGAACCGGAGTACACCACTCACGGCTTCCTGAACCTCTACGCAAGATTCTGACAGGGCATCCATCATGAACAAGTTGAAAAAGAGGCCGGAATCCCTGGCTTTTGCTCATCGCTGTTTGGTTCTCCTTCTCCTGTTGCTGGTCACCTCCGCCGCCAACGCCGAGCTGATCGTGCTCTCCTATCATGAGGTGGATCATGCTCCGGAGCGACGGCGCGATTTCGAGGCGATGTCGATGAACACTTCGGAGCTGGCGAAACAGTTCTCCTGGCTCAAGGAGAACGGCTACGTTTCGGTGACCATCGACGATCTGCTGGCCGCGCAGCGGGGAAAGCGGCCGCTGCCGGAGAAGGCGGTCCTGCTCACCTTCGACGACGGTTACCGCGGCATGTATGAACAGGTGTTTCCGCTGCTGAAGGTGTTCGATTTTCACGCGGTGGTTGCAGTAGTCGGAAGCTGGCTGGAGACCCCGCCGGGAAAGACGGTGCTCTACGGAGGGGAAAAGGTGCCCCGGAGCCACTTTCTGCGCTGGTCCGAGATCCGGGAAATGATCCGCTCCGGCCGGGTGGAGATCGCCTCCCACAGCTACGATCTGCATCACGGCATCCTGGCCAACCCGCAGGGCAACGTTCAGCCCGCTGCGGTGACCCGTCGTTACGATCCGGAGACCAGACGCTACGAGAGCGACGAACGATACCGGCAGCGCATCCGCAAGGATCTGTTGCGCAACTCCGCTCTAATCGAGCGGAAGACGGGGTTCCGCCCGCGGGTGATGGTATGGCCCTACGGCGCCTACAACCGCGTCAC
This sequence comes from Gammaproteobacteria bacterium, assembly GCA_015488495.1. Taxonomy (GTDB): domain Bacteria; phylum Pseudomonadota; class Gammaproteobacteria; order Thiohalospirales; family Thiohalospiraceae; genus DRMK01. Next base: position 3,663 of record WFNS01000046.1, read on the forward strand.
CGTCGAGATAGCACGGCAACTTGGGATGCCGATTACCATGAGCCTCGCGGACGAGAAGATGGACATACGACATCTTGGCACCCTGGGACGGCTGCTGATCGGGCACGATTCCAATCTGGAAAATCTCGTGTGGCAGATCAACAATCACAACAAACCCCGGATCGAGCCGGTACGCGTGATGCACCTGGACCTCGACTACGTCTACGATCCGAACCCTGTCCAACAGGAGAGAAATCTCGACAGGCTCCTGGATCGGGTCAAGGCGATGGGGGTCAATACCGTCTATCTGCAAGCCTTCGCCGATCCCGACGGAGACGGGAATACTGACGCCCTCTACTTCCCCAACCGCCACCTGCCGGTTCGTGCCGATCTCTTCAATCGGGTGGCGTGGCAACTGCGCACCCGTACCGGCGTGAAGGTCTACGCCTGGCTGCCGGTGCTGGCCTACGACCTGCCGCCCGATCATCCACTGGCCGGCACGCGGGTAACCGCCTCCCCGCCGCACGAACCGGGAGCGGAGAGTTACCGGCGTCTGTCCCCATTCAGCAAGCGGGCCCTGCGCTTCGTGGGTGACATCTACGAGGATCTGGCGAAGCATGCCTATTTCGAGGGATTGATCTTTCACGACGACGCCTATTTGGACGATTACGAGGACGCCGGCCCCGCAGCCCTCGATGTGTACCGCCGCCAGTGGAACCTGCCGGCAGAGATCGAGGCCATCCGGACCGATCCGGAGCTTTTCCGCCGCTGGTCCCGGCTTAAGACGAAACACCTGGCCCGCTGGACGGACGCCCTGACCGAACGCGCCCTGAAGTATCGCCCCCGGTTGAAAACGGCACGCAACATGTACGCGGCCGTCGTCATGGACCCGAATTCGGAAACCTGGTTTGCACAGTCCATGGAGGTGTTCCTGGAACACTACGACTACACGGCGGTGATGGCGATGCCCTACATGGAGAGAGCAGAGAATCCGGAAGCCTGGTTGAGAAAACTGGTGAGCCGCATTGCCGCGATTCCGGGCGTGCTCGACAGAACCGTGTTCGAACTACAGAGCGTCGACTGGCGCAGCGGTAAACCGATCGAGAGTTCGACACTCGCCCGCCAGATGCGCCTGTTGCAGAAGAACGGCGTGATCCATTTCGGTTACTACCCCGACGACTTCATCCAGGGAGTGCCGGCGCTCGAATCGATCCGGCCGGTAATCTCCCTCAAATTTTCCCTCGAGGAGAAATAGCGATGGAAAGCATTTCGAACTATCTGGGAGTGGCGCTGGCCTTTGCCTATTTCTACCCGCTGCTGATGGCCTATGTATGGATGACGGGCGGCATCCTCTATTACATCCAGTGGGAGCACGGCCGCCCCCTCGGCGCAAAGGGGCTGGGCAGAATGGCCGGCTTTCCTCCCGTCAGCATTCTGGTACCGTGCCACAACGAGGGCGACAATCTGCGGGAAACCATCGCGGCGCTCGACAATCAGAACTACCCCGATTTCGAGATCATCGCCATCGATGACGGCAGCACCGATCGCACCCCGGAGCTGCTGGACGAACTGAGCAGACAGTATGCCCGGCTGCGGGTGGTCCACCTGGCGGAAAACCAGGGCAAACCCACCGCCCTGCGCATGGGCGCACTGGCATCGCCCCACGAGTTCCTGATCTGCATCGACGGCGATGCCTTGCTGGATCCCGACGCCACCGGCTGGATCATGCAGCACTTCGTCGCCAGTCCCCATGTCGGTGCGGTGACCGGAAACCCCCGGGTTCGAACCCGTTCCACCCTGCTGGGGAAGATCCAGGTGGGCGAGTTCTCCTCCATCGTCGGTCTCATCAAGCGGGCGCAGCGCATCTACGGCCGGGTGTTCACCGTCTCCGGAGTGGTGGCGGGGTTCCGCAAATCCGCCTTGCAGCAGGTGGACTACTGGAGTATGGATGCCATCACGGAAGACATCGACGTGAGCTGGAAACTGCAACTGAAAGGGTGGGACATCCGTTTCGAGTCCAACGCCCTCTGCTGGATCCTGATGCCGGAGACACTCAAGGGTCTGTGGCGCCAGAGACTACGCTGGGCCCAGGGCGGCGTCGAAGTATTCATCCGGTATCTCCCGGAGCTCCTGACCTTTCGTCAGCGGCGCATGTGGCCGATCTGCATCGAATTCCTGATCAGTATCCTGTGGGCCTACACCATCTTCTTCCTGTTCCTGGTCTGGCTGGTGATGCAGTTCTCCCCTTCCGTGGCAGAGACCGTCTCCCTCTCCATGATACCGGGCACGGCCTCCCTCCTGCTCGGCATCACATGCCTGATCCAGTTTGCCGTGAGCTTCTATATCGATGGACGCTACGAAAAGGGGCTGGGCCGACTCTACTACTGGATGCTGTGGTATCCGCTGGTTTACTGGCTGATCAACATGCTGACCCTGGTGGTGGCCGTGCCCAGGGCGTTGCTGAGACCACGCGGTAGACGCGCCACCTGGGTGAGCCCTGACAGAGGAGTACGACCATGAACTCACCGATTATCGAGAGTCCGCACCGGCAGGGGATGATGCGCCGGATCGTACAGGGCGGTATCACCCTGTTCTTCTGGGGAGCTTGGTTCTATCTGATGCTGCCCCTGCTGGCATCCCTGATGGCCTTGGTGGAGATCGAACTCGCGCTGCTCACACCCATTGCTCCGACGGAATATCTCGGATTCGTGGTCCCGGTCGTGATCTTCGTCGGCGTGGTCATGCTGGGCATGGAGTTATGGGTCAGATACAACATCTTTCTCTACCGCCGCGGCAACCGTCGACGACCACCCGGTATCGTCTATCAGGCTGCACTGGCGAGGCACTTCGGCGTCTCGCCACAGGAGCTGGCAAACTGGCACCGTTCGGCGCAGATCACGGTCCGCCTGACCAGGCAGGGAAAGGTGCATGATGCCGAAGTAAAGAAACCTTCCCCCTCGCGCCCCCTTTCCGCAAAAGGCCGTGTCCCGGAACCCAGGAGACGACGTGGAACAGTGCCTCCCGGCAGAAAAACCGCCCCGCACCACGTGAAATTCAGCTCCTCACCACCATGAATCCGTTGGACGCCGCGGACCGGGAACCACTCCGTTACCGGCGGGAGTAGAGACCCCTATCGGTTTCTGGACTATGCTCTTCCTTGGGCACCGCCATCCTTTCCCCGCCGTGTGGCGGAGGAAAAGAGGCTCGAGGCACGAGAAGGAGCATGAACCCCATTTTTGGCGACGTTTTCACGGAAATCGCGGTACTGCTGCTGCTCGCCGCCATCATCGGCGCCATCGGCGTCCGGTTGCGCCAGCCCCTGATCGTTGCTTTCATCGTGGTGGGGATCCTGGTCGGCCCCTCCCTGCTCGGCTGGGTGTCGGCCGACGACCAGGTGGATCTGCTGGCCAAGCTGGGCATCGCCCTGCTGCTGTTCGTGGTGGGATTGAAGCTGGATCTGCACATCATCCGCACCATGGGGCCGGTGGCACTGGCCGCCGGACTGGGGCAGGTACTCTTCACCTCCTTCGTGGGCTATTTCATCGCGGCCGCCTTGGGGATGGATCCGGTAACCGCCCTCTACGTGGCAGTGGCGCTCACTTTCTCCAGCACCATCATCATCGTCAAGCTGCTCTCCGACAAGCGGGAGGTGGACGCCCTGCATGGACGCATCGCCATCGGCTTCCTCATCGTCCAGGATATCGTGGTGGTGCTGGTGATGATCGGCCTGACCGCCCTGGGCGAGGCCGAAGATGCCACCACCCTGGGCCGGGAAGCCCTCGCGGTAGTGGCCAAGGGAGGGATATTCATCGCTGTCATCGGGCTGTTGATGCGCTACGCACTGACGCCGCTCCTGCATCAACTGGCCCGCTCCCCCGAGCTGCTGGTGCTGTTCGCCATCGCCTGGGCAGTGGCGCTGGGCGCTACAGGCGCACATCTCGGTTTCAGCAAGGAGGTGGGCGCCTTTCTCGCCGGCATCTCCCTTGCCTCGACCCCGTACCGGGAGGTGATTGGCGCGCGTCTCGTGAGCCTGCGCGATTTCCTGCTGCTGTTCTTCTTCATCGACCTGGGCGCCGGGCTGGACCTGTCGGTCATCGGCGCGCAGGTCACGCCGGCCGTCATCCTGTCGCTGTTCGTGCTCATCGGAAACCCGCTGATCGTGATGATCATCCTCGGGGTCATGGGCTACCGCAAACGGACCGGCTTCCTAGCCGGGCTGACGGTGGCACAAATCAGCGAATTCTCCCTCATCCTCGGGGCGCTGGGTCTGAGCATGGGGCACATCGACCGCGACACCATGGGACTCATCACGTTGGTTGGCTTGATCACCATCAGCGCATCCACCTACATGATCCTGTATTCCCACTGGCTCTACGAACGGCTTGCCCCCTGGCTGAACCTGTTCGAGCGCAGGCGGCCCTGGCGGGAAGCCGGAAAACAGGAGGAAACCGGGACGGGATACGACGTCCTCCTGTTCGGCCTGGGTCGCTTCGGCACCGGCATCGCCCGCGAACTGCGCAAACGGGGCTACCGGGTGCTCGGCATCGACTTCGACCCCGATCTGCTGCGACGACGGGAAAAGATCGGCCTCGACGTACGTTACGGGGATGCAGAGGATCCGGAGTTTCTCGCCACCCTGCCACTGGAAGGGTCGCGCTGGGTGGTCAGCAGCCTGCGCGAATCATCCATAAACCGGACGCTGCTGCACGGCCTGCACAGCCTGGGATACTCCGGGCAGATAACCGTGACGGCCCACACCCCCACCGAAGCGAAGCAACTCAAACAGGCAGGAACCGACAGGGTACTGATCCCTTATGCCGATGCAGCGGCCGAAGCAGTGGACACCCTGTTCGGCAGAGAGAAATGCTCCCCCACCGCGCCAAACCGCCCGCCGGAAGCAGAAAGGGGAGGCTGAGATGCAAAGATTCGAAAACATTCTGTGCGTGATCTCATCGGGGCAGGATTGCAATGTGGTCCTGGAACGGGCCGTTCAACTGGCGATGAACCATCAGGCAAACCTCTCCGTTGTGGAGGTGTTGGAGGAGATCCCGGCCGGCATGTTCCAGTTCAGTGACGCCATTCAATCCGATGAGCTTCGGCAAGCACTGATTGCAAACCACAAAAGAAGGTTGCAGCAGCGAATCGCCCCTTGGTGCAGAGGAACTAATATCCGATCCAATGTTCTGGTTGGCATCCCCTTCCTGGAAATCATCCGCGAGGTACAGCGCGGGAAACACGATCTGGTCATAAAGATCGCCGATAGCGGCGGACTGCTGGACCGAATGTTCGGCAGTGATGACATGCACCTGCTGCGCAAATGTCCTTGCCCCGTCTGGCTGGTCAAGCCCAACTCTCCCGGGAGATACCGGACCATCAT
>WFNS01000047.1 GCA_015488495.1 Gammaproteobacteria bacterium
CGCTGGCGTGGGTGAACAGCGGCAGGCTCTTTTGTACGTAGTTGACCTCTTCACTGGTGGTCGGCAGACCGGAGAGACGCAACGTCTCCTTTTCCGAGGCGTCGGTTTTCACTTCTGTCCAGAATCCGTCGCTGGCGATCAGCCGGACCGCGCGATGTTTGACTTCGAATTCGACGGGGGTCCGGGTGACTTTCTCCCCGTCGATCATCACTTCGAGTGGCGGTTCGCTTTCGATACGCAGGCGTTCGGTTTTTATCAACCCCACGGAATCCGGAAGCTTTCCGTTTCTCGTTCTTTTGAAGATGGCGGCGTAGAGATAGTGAAGATAATCCACGATGGATTTCGGAGAGAGCAGCAGGGCCGCAAGTTTGCCGTCACTGACGGAGAGATGTTCCTTGATCAGGGCTGAAGCAGCGGTACGGTTGTCATGTTCGATGATGACGATACCGACGGCAGCGGTATCGATCTCCTGCTCTTTCGCGGTCACCAGACGGACCTTGCTTTGGTGCAGACCGCGCAGCTTCTTGAACGCCTGCAGCAGCAACCGGAGGCGTTCCCGCAACGAAGCCTCCCGGTAGATGGCGGTGCTGTAGGTGAGTGGCGGCGCATCGCCCACCAGCGCGCCCCAGAGCACGATCTCCTCCCCTGCATGGAGGAGGTCGAGCGGCCGGGGATCCTGTTCCAGCGCCAGCTTCAACGCCTCCTCCGTATCCCTGGGGATCTGGAAGGTGGAACGGAGGGTATCTTGCTGTTTCTGGGCCAGCAACCCGACACTGAACCCGATTTCACCGGCCCTTTTCAGTACCCGCTTGATCTCCGCCGCATCGCCGCAGACGATGACCCGATCCCGCTCCGTGATGGAGGATTCGTCGAAAAAACGAACGATGGAGAGAAAACGCAGTCGATCCGCGTACGGCGTCGCCCGAATCTCCTCCGCCATCTCCTGGCACTGTTCCCCATAGACGAAATAGACGCTTCCTTTTTCTTCTTCCTGCATAGATAGTCCTTTTTTTGGGAGAGCGGGCTGGCGCGATTCGGCACATTATAGCGAATCCGAATGATCGGCTCCCCCTTTACGGTGTACGTCGGGTGGGATATGCTCGGCAGAGTTCCAGCAACGGGAGTGTCCCATGGTGTTGCGTACCTTCACCCTGTTTTCGCTGTTTCTTCTCTCCGCCGGTTTTTCTTCAGGAGTCACCTCTGAGCCGGAGCATATCAAACCCAACCAGCCATACTATGCCGATGAATTCACCAGGGATGGTGAAATCGCCAGGCTGGGGGAGGAGCGAAATTACGAGGAAGTATTCAAGAACTACGAATATTACGAAGCGATTTACGATGAACTCAAGCGCCCGGTGATATTTCGCGCTTACCGGAGGGGAGAGGTGTCCTGGTCGGAGCGCTATTTCTACGATCCACAGGGAAAATTGATCAAGAAAGAGATCGTCCGGGAGGGAAAACCGACCGAGACCCGCCGCTTTGATGGCCCGTAATCAGCACCGTACGGCTGCCCTACGATCCAGGCTGTCTTGAAATCCGGGAGCGGTGGTATATTCATCCGGTCCAGATACCGGAGGGGATCGGTCGGCGTCCCCTGGGCGGTGCGCCGTATTCGTAGAGCCAGGCCGATACCGCTCCACCACCCTTCAAGGTCACCCGCCTTTCGACCCTCCTGTATTCATGGGGATGGGGATCCTCACGGGAACAACCTTCATAGGAATCCAGTATGTCGAACAGCGGCGCAGACCGGCGAATACGGTAGAGCTCGCCCCACACTCTTGGTTTCGTTCCCTCCCTCCACACCAGTGCGGGATAGCCATCCAGACGGTAGAGTTTGCCAGGAACGCTTCCCTCACAAATGAAATCCACATACTCCTCGATCAGGTGGTGCGTCGTTCCCCCCTTGCCCCGTTTGAGGGTTCCATACACGAAAAGATAGCGTCCGCCTTTCATTGCGCCCTTCTCTCCTCTTTCCATCAACAAAGATGGTAACCTGTCGGTAACCCCATACAAGAGGCGATACCATGCAGCACGAAGAAGAGCATCTGAAAGAACCGGGTCACGATCTCACCAAGGAGCATGAGGATCCGTTCCTCGAGAAACTTCACGGCATCATCCGCTTCGCCATCAAGATACTGGCCGTGCTGATGGTGGCAGTGATCGTATGGGGGATTGGCGATGTCATCCATGTCCTCTACCAGCGCCTCACCGCTCCTCCTTTCCTGCTGTTGAGCATCAACGACATTCTCGCCACCTTTGGGGCCTTTCTCGCGGTACTGATTGCCATCGAAATCTTCATCAACATCTCCATGTATCTGAAGACCGATGTCATTCCGGTAAGGCTGGTGGTGGCCACTGCATTGATGGCCATCTCGCGGAAGGTGATCATCTTCGATTTCGAGAAGATCACCCCGCCCTTCATCCTGGGCACCGCCACCGTGGTATTCGCTCTCGGGATCACCTACTGGTTGATTTCCAGAAGGATCTGACCCCCGCCTGTGTGGTGATCCTGCGACGTTGAGAACCATAGACACCCATACCCACCTGCTCAGTTCGTCGGTACGCTTCGACCGGCCGTTCGATCGGGTGATGCTCCGCCTGTTTGGACGCAGCCTGGGCATGGATCCCGCGAGCCTGAAGGAAAGTCCCTGGGAAAGCTATGTCGCAACGCTGGCCAGGGCGGTGCGACAGTCGAGATTCGTGGAGAAGAGCTGTCTGTTCGGAGTGGATGGACGTGTGGACGACAAGGGGCGGGAAATCGACCGGGACCGCACGGTTTGCGCCAGTAACGAGGATCTGCTGGAGGTAACGCGGCGCCATCCCGACCTGTTCATCCCCTTTTTCTCCATCAACCCGTTGCGCTCCGATGCCCTGGAGCGGATCGATCGCTGTGTGGAGGCAGGCTGCTGCGGGGCCAAGTTTCTGCAGAATTACTGGGGAGTCGATCTCAATGACCGGCGGCTGGTTCCCTACTACGAGAGACTGAAAAGGCACCGGCTTCCACTGATCGTCCACCTCGGCAGCGAGTTTGCCATCGCCTCCGAACGCGCCCTGGAGGGGGTGGAGATGCTGGAGCTGCCGCTCGCCAGCGGCGTTACCGTCATCGCTGCCCACATGGGGCTGGGACAGATCAATCACCGGCTGTTTCCCTGGCGCAACCTGTCGCGCAATCCGATCTGGTTCGACAGGGACTATTTCCGCCTGCTGGAGATGCTGGAGGAACATGCCAATCTCTACGCCGATCTGGCGGCGATGCTGATCCCGCTGCGTGCCCGCGCCCTGCACCATCTGGCAGAGCAGAAACAGGTGCATCACAAGCTGCTGTTCGGCAGCGACTACCCGGTTCCCTTTCTGGTGCGCTTCAACACCCACGGCCTGCCGCGGCAAAAGGTGGCACGCATCCGCCGCATCGAAAATCCCTTCGACCGCTACGTCTCACTGCTGCTGGAATTCTTTCCGGAAGAGAACCCGCTATGGACCAATCATCACGAGATCCTGCGAACGGAAAACGAAACGGCCCGGTGAATCGCCGAGTCTGGAAGCGACTGCCCGGAGTGTCGCTGCAAGGAGAACCGGGGCCTTGCGGCGCGAACGGCCCTTTCCCGGCAATGTCGGGAATCAGAGTTCCCGCCGGCCGGAGAGCGCATGGGAGAGGGTATCCCCATCCACATACTCCAGCTCCCCGCCCAACGGAACGCCGTGGGCGATGCGGGTCACCCGGATCCCCAGCGCCCGTAACCGTTCACCGATGTAGTGGGCGGTGGCCTCTCCCTCCACCGTGGGGTTGGTGGCCAGGATCACCTCCCTGATCTCTCCCCCCCGGCAGCGCTCCTCGAGCCTGTCCAGACCGATATCCTCCGGTCCGATACCGTCCAGCGGGGAGAGATGGCCCATCAGCACGAAGTAGAGGCCACGGTAGCTGCCCGACTGTTCGATGGCCTCCACGTCGGAAGGCATCTCCACCACGCAGAGCTGGGAGCGATCCCGGCTGCTGCTGGCGCACAGCGGACAGGTGTCGGTCTCGCTCAGGATGCGACAGCTCCGGCAGTGACCGATCTCCTCCACCGCCTGTTCGAGGAGTACCGCCAGCCGTTTGGCCCCTTCACGATCCCGCTCCAGCAGGTGGTAGGCCATCCGCTGGGCCGACTTCGGCCCCACGCCGGGCAGACAACGCAGTCCTTCGATGAGTCGACCGAGAAGCGGGCTGACAGCCATGACAAATGAGAGAAAAACCAGCAGGTCAGAACGGTAACTTCATGCCACCCGGCAAATTGAGCCCGGCGGTCATGCCAGCCATCCGCTCCTGGGTACGCTTCTCGATCTGGCGTACCGCATCGTTGACCGCGGCGGCGAGCAGGTCCTCCAGCATCTCCTTGTCCTCCTCCAGAAGGGTGTCATCTATGGAGACCCGTTTCACGTCGTGGCGCCCGGTCATCACCACCTTGACCATGCCACCGCCGGACTCCCCGGTCACCTCCATGTTGGCCAGCTCCTCCTGGGCCTTCTGCATCTCGGCCTGCATCTTCTGGGCCTGTTTCATCAGGTTTCCTAGACCGCCTTTCATCATCAAGCTTCCTCAACTCTAGTGAAATTTCAAACCATTATACGGGAAACCGCTCAATCCGCCGGCCGGATGGTCTCCGGCGGAACACGGGCGTCGAACAGCTCCACCATCTTCTGCACGTTGTCGTCCTCCGCGATTGCCCGTTCCGCCGCCCGCTGGCGCTCGGCCTCCCGACGCTGGTGGATGAGCGCGGGACTCTCTCCCTCGCTGGTCGTACACTCCACCACCAGCTTGAGGGGCCGGCCGAAGTGGCTCCGCAACGCCTCCTCCAGACGGGCCCGGTTCCGCTCACTGAGCAGGTGTTTGTGCTGTGGCACTAGCGCCAGCTTCAACGCATCCCCCTCTTCCCCCTGCCAGATGCAGTTGATGGCCAACTGGTGAGCCATCCCCTTGAGTTTCAGCGCCGCCACCGTCTCCGCCCACTCCGCATCCCCCTGGGAGGGCGCGGGAGCGGAGGGGGCCGGGGCAGCCGCCTTTTCCGGCCCGGCGGCCGGTGGTGGGGGTGGAACCGGCTGCGGAGCGGTTCCGGGCACGCTCTCCACCCGGGCAGGTGAAGTGGTCTGCGGGCTCCTCTCTTCGTCTCCGCCGGGCTGGAATGCCAGCATGCGCAACAGGATCATCTCGAAGCCGCCACGCGGATCGGGTGCCAGTGCCAGATCCCGGCGTCCCAGCAGGGCGATCTGGTAGAACAGCTGCACGTCCTCCGGCGTCAGGACAGCGGCCAGGCGGAGCAGGCGCTCCCGCTCCGGAAGCGCCTCATCCAGCGCCTCCGGCAGTGTCTGTGCCAGTGCCAGTTGATGAAGCGTGGAGATGAGCTCGGCCAGCGCTGCCGAGAAATCGGGCGTGTTTCGCGCCAGCCGTTCCACCGCCGTCAGCAACGCCATTCCATCTTTCGCCGCCAGCGCCTCGAGCAGCTCGAAGAGATGCCCCTGCTCGATGGCCCCCAGCATGGCGGTCACCTCTTCCTCCTTCACCTCTCCACCACCATAGGCAATGGCCTGATCCAGCAGACTCAGCGCGTCGCGCATGCTGCCGTCGGCGGCCCGCGCGAGACGGTTCAGGGCCGCTTTCTGCCAGGGGATACCCTCCCGATCGAGGATCTCCGACAGATGACCGCCAATCTGATCGGGCAGCAACCGCCGCAGGTTGAACTGCAGGCAGCGGGAGAGTACGGTCACCGGCAGCTTCTGGGGATCGGTGGTAGCCAGCAGAAACTTCACATGGGGGGGTGGTTCCTCCAAGGTCTTCAACAGGGCGTTGAAGCTGTGGGTGGAGAGCATGTGCACCTCGTCGATGAGATACACCTTGTAACGCCCGCGGACCGGCGCATACTGGACGTTCTCCAGCAGCTCCCGGGTATCCTCCACCTTGGTGCGCGAAGCTGCGTCCACCTCCACGAGGTCCACGAAACGGCCTGCGTCGATCTCGCGACAGGCACTGCATTCGCCGCATGGTGTGGAGCTCACCCCCCGCTCACAGTTGAGGGATTTGGCCAGGATCCGGGCGATGGTGGTCTTGCCCACGCCACGGGTGCCGGTGAACAGAAAGGCGTGATGCAGGCGATCGTTTTCCAGGGCGTTGATCAGGGGGCGCAGCACATGCTCCTGGCCCACCATCTCGCTGAAGGTGCGGGGCCGCCATTTGCGTGCCAGAACCTGATAGCTCATGAAATCGTTGCAGTCGGACGGTGGCGGTCGAACAAGGGCGGCGGCCCGCACCAGCTACTCCCCGGCACCCGCAGTCTCCGCTACCGCTGCTCCCTTCCGGGCCTGACGGGGTTCACGGGCTTGCGTCGCGAGGGAGCCGATACGGGCCACCATGACGAGCGTACATTATCCCCGAAGCGGGACGGTTCCACAATCCGCCGGTCAGGAGGCGCGGGAAAGGACCTCTTCCACCACCTGCCGGGTGCGCTCCATGTCCTCCCTCTCCAGCGTGGGATGCACCAGGAACATCAGCGTGGTCTTACCCAGCTCCCGGGCAACCGGTAAGGGTTGCTGTGGCACCAGCCCGCTCTTCTCGAAGGCCTTTTCCCGGTAGATCTCGGAGCAGGAACCACTGAAACAGGGAACCCCCGCCCCATTGATCTCCTCCATGATGCGATCCCGGCTCCAGCCCCGCTTCAGCCGCTCCGGGCGGACATAGACGTAGTATTTGTACCAGGCGTGTTGCAGATGATCGGCAGGCTCCTCCACGCGCAACGCCGGGATGCGGCGGAACCCGTCGCTCAGGATGGCGGCGTTGCGGCGCCGTATTTCGCTCCACTCCGGGAGTTTGCGCAGCTGCAACCGGCCGATGGCTGCCTGCATCTCGGTCATGCGCCAGTTGGTACCGAAGGATTCGTGCAGCCAGCGGAAACCGGGCGGATGCTCGCGCTCATAGACCGCCAGATAGCTCTTGCCGTGATCCTTGTAGGCCCAGGCACGCTCCCAGGCCTCGACGGAATCGGTGACCAGCATCCCCCCTTCTCCGCCGGTGGTCATGATCTTGTCCTGGCAGAAGGAGAATGCCGCGGCATGCCCCAGGGAGCCGACCGGGCGTCCCCGGTAGCGGGCACCGTGGGCCTGGGCACAATCCTCGATCACCTTGAGCCCCCTGGCCTCCGCCAGCTCCATGATCGGGTCCATGTCGCAGGGCCATCCCGCAAGATGCACAGGGATGACGGCCCGGGTATCAGGGGTCAACACCTTCTCGATGTTTTCGGCGGTGATGGTGCCGGAGACGGGATCCACGTCGGCGAACACCGGCCGGGCACCACGCATCACCACCGCGCTGGCGGTGGCCAGAAAGGTACGCGGCGGGACGACCACCTCGTCGCCCGGTCCGACATCCAGCGCGTGCAGGGCCAGCTCCAGGGCCACCGTTCCGTTGGCCACCGCCACTGCATGGCGAACGCCGCACCACGCCGCAAACTCGCGCTCGAAGGCGCGCCCCTCCTCTCCGGTCCAGTAGTTCACCTTGCCGGAGCGCAACACCGCTTCTGCCGCGGCGATTTCATCTTCTGCAAAGAAAGGCCAGGGATTCATGAGCATTCCAGGGAGGCGGGAAACCGCCGCACGGTTCCCGCGACATATCGTTTTTCGTTGGATTTCGGGACCACCACCCGATTTACGCGCCGGTGAGCGGCCCCCTCGGAAAGAGAACGGATGATAACCACCGGGGACGATTTCCACAATAGCCCTCACCCGCGGGCAAGGGCAGCCCACGGAGGTGCCATGCCGATCCGGTTTGCGCCGCTAGACGAAATCCATCAGGCAGACCGGTTGCCGGCGGCTGCCCCAGTCACCGGGCCGGGCCTCGAATACGCCGGCGCAGGGGGTACCGCAATCCTTGCAGTTGCCCTCGGGCGTCAGATTCCACTCGGTGAGGAAGTAACCGTTGCGTCCAATGAGGATCTGGTGACACTGGTGACAGTAGGTGCTCTGCCCGGCCGGGTCACAGACGTTCCCGGTATAGGCATAGCGGACTCCGTTCTCCATGGCGATGGTACGGGCCCGCTCCAGAGTCTGCACCGGGGTGGGCGGCACGTCGAGCATCTTGAAAGCGGGATGGAAGGCGGTGAAATGGAGCGGCACGTCCGGTCCCAGCTCTTCGACCACCCACTGGGTCATCTTCTGGAGCTCCTCCTCGGAGTCGTTCTTGCCAGGAATGAGCAGAGTGGTCAGTTCCAGCCAGACATCGGTCTCGTGCTTGATGTACTTGATGGTATCCAGCACCGGTTCCAGATGGCCGCCGGTCAGTTTGAAATAGAACTCCTCGGTAAATGCCTTCAGATCCACGTTGGCGGCATCCATGTACCGGTAGAACTCGGCGCGCGGCTCGGGACAGACATACCCGGCCGTCACCGCCACCGACTTCACCCCCACCTCGTGACAGGCCTGCGCCACGTCGATGGCATATTCGTGGAAGATGACCGGATCGTTGTAGGTATAGGCGATGCTGCGGCATCCCAGCACCTTGGCCGCCCGGGCGATGGTCTCCGGCATGGCGCGGTCGGCCAGGGTATCCATCTCCCGGGACTTGCTGATGTCCCAGTTCTGACAATACTTGCAGGCCAGGTTGCAGCCTGCCGTCCCGAAGGAGAGGATGGGCGTGCCCGGCAGAAAGTGGTTGAGCGGTTTCTTTTCGATGGGATCGATACAGTATCCGCTGGATCGCCCGTAGGTGGTCAGGACGATGGCGCCATCCTCGGCGGCACGGACGAAACAGAGCCCCCGCTGCCCTTCGTGCAGCTTGCAGTAACGGGGGCAAAGGTCGCACTGGATGCGCCCATCATCCAGTTTGTGCCAATATTTGGTGGGGAAGCGATCCATCAATGATTCGTTGCCAGTGGTCGTGGTTTCCATGGGGATTCACCATCTTGCTGAACGGGTAGAGAAGCGTCTGTCGCCCCGGCCCCAAAAACCGGGGGGCCAGGTCTATAAAATGGGGGCGACTTTCGATCGCTTCAAGCGGCTCGCGAATACTTGAACCGCCCGCCGCAAGTCCCCATCTACTGGATGAGAAACGAGGAAAAACAGGATGAGCAAGATCAGGCAGCCCGCAGTAGCGGGGATGTTCTACCCGGCGGAACCCGAGACACTGCGCAGGACAGTGGAGAGATATCTGGCCGAGGCCAAGGCGCTACCAGACAGACCGAAGGCGATCATCGTCCCCCATGCCGGCTACGTCTATTCCGGCGCAGTGGCAGCCAGTGCCTACAAGACGGTGGAGAATATCGCCGACCAGGTGCGGCGGGTAGTCCTGCTGGGTCCCGCTCACCGGGTTCCCTTCCGCGGGCTGGCGCTCAGCAGCGCTGACTTTTTCGCCACACCTCTGGGAGAGGTGCCGCTGGACAAGGCGGCCGAAAGTGATCTGGCCGATCTGCCGCAGGTGAAGGTTTTCGACGACGCCCACGCACTGGAGCACAGCCTGGAGGTACAACTTCCCTTTCTGCAGGAGGTGCTGGGTTCGTTCACCCTGGTTCCCCTGGTGGTGGGCGATACCACCGACGAGGCGGTGGCCGAGGTGCTCGAAAGGTTGTGGGACGGGCCGGAAACCCTCATCGTGATCAGCTCTGATCTGAGCCACTATCACGACTACGAAACGGCCCGACGCCTGGACGAAGCCACTTGCAAGGCCATCGAGCATCTGCAGCCGGAGGCAATCAGACCTCACGATGCATGCGGCCGGCTGCCGGTGAACGGCCTGCTGCTGGCCGCACGTCGTCACGGGCTCAAAGCGACCACCGTCGATCTGCGCAACTCCGGAGACACCGCCGGACCACACGACCAGGTAGTAGGCTATGGCGCCTGGATCTTCGCATAATCTCACGGCGGAGGAGCGCCATACCCTGCTGACGGTGGCGCGACACTCCATCCAGCACGCACTGGAGCACGGTTCTCCACTACCCGTCACCCTTTCCCGTTACCCGGAATCACTTCGGGTGAAACGGGCCACTTTCGTCACTCTGAAACAGCGGGAGCAGTTGCGAGGCTGCATCGGGACGCTGGTGGCCATCCGCCCGCTGGTGGAGGATGTGGCGCAAAACGCCTATGCCGCCGCCTTTTCGGACCCCCGTTTCCCCCCCCTGAGTCCCGCAGAGCTGGAATCCCTGCGTATCGAGATCTCGGTACTCAGCCCTCCCGAGCCGATGACCTTCTCTTCCGAGGCGGATCTGCTCAAGCAGTTGCGTCCCGGCGTGGACGGTCTGATCCTGGAAGAGGACGGCTATCGTGGCACCTTCCTCCCCAGCGTATGGGAATCACTGCCGCGACCCGAGCAGTTTCTCCAGCACCTGAAGCTGAAGGCGGGCCTCCCTTCCGACTACTGGTCCGGCACCCTGCGCGTGCAGCGCTACACCACCGAATCCTTCAGCGAGTAGCCATCATTCCCTTTCACCGCTTCTGTCCCACCAGCATCGCCTCGTCGCGAAAGCCCTGGCGGAGATCGCCCACCCGGCCTTCCTCACGATAGAAGAGCAGATGCAACGAAGCGAACAGCCGGAGCAGTTCGTTCGGAGCCAGCCGGTAGGCGGGATCCGACGGCCCGCGATCGCTCACCGCCTCCCGCACGAAGGTCTGGTAGAACAGCAGGCCACCCGGTACCAGGGCGGCCGTCAGATGGGGAATCAGCGACCGGTCGAGAAAACGGCTCACCACGATCACCTCCGCCGACCCCGGTGCCGGAGGCCGGGCCACCACATCGCGCACCTCGGCGGACAACGTGAGTCCCTGGCCGGTGGCGCGCTCCCGCAGCTGCCGGATGGCCACCTCGCTGAAATCCCAGGCGGTGACCTCGAAGCCGCGCTGCGCCAGGAACAGGCTGTTGGCACCCAGTCCGCAGGCCGGCTCCAGCGCCCGTCCCCGCCGGGGAAGCAGATGGGCATTCTCGCGCAACACCGCTACCGGCTCCGCAGAAGCCGGCGCACCTTCCCGGTATCTGGCATTCCACCCCTCGGCATCCATCGGCAGCTCCTCAGCGCCGCCAGAAGGCCGGCGTCAACAACACCAGCAGGGTGAAGATCTCCAGCCGTCCCAGCAGCATGGCGAAACAGAGCATCCATTTGGCGGCATCGTTGATGTCGCGATAGTGCAGTCCCACCTCTCCGAGACCAGGTCCCAGATTGTTGAGCGACGCTGCCACGGCGGAAAAGGCGGTCACCTCATCCAGACCGGTCATCATCAGCCCCAGCATGATGAGGCTGAACACCGCCACATAGGTGGCAAAGAACCCCCACACCGCCTCGATCACCTGGGGAGACAATGGCTTGCCTCCCACCTTGATGGGAATCTGTGCCGTGGGATGGATCAGCCGCTTCAGCTCACGCATGCCCTGTTTGAAGAGGAGGAGAAAACGGATCACCTTCATCCCCCCGCCCGTGGAGCCCGCCGAGCCACCGATGAAGCTGATGAAGATCAGCAGCACCGGCAGAAAGCCCGGCCAGGCGAAATATTGCACCGTGGTAAAGCCGGTGGTCGTACCGATGGAGACCACCTGAAACAGGCCGTGGTGCAGCGTGCTCCAGAAATCCGGAAAGGTCTCCATTGCATGGAGATAACCCACGGTGATCACGCTCACCACCGCGAGGATGAGCAGATAGGTCTTGCACTCGGAATCGGCCAGATAGGGCCTGATACTGACGGAGCGCCAGGCAAGGAAGTGCAGCGCGAAGTTGATACCGGAGAGCAGCATGAACACCACTGCGACCAGCTCGATGGCGGTACTGTGGAAATAGCCGATGCTGGCATCATGGGTGGAAAACCCGCCGATAGCCACCGTGGAGAAGGCGTGCGCCAGCGCATCGAAGGGTTCCATCCCCGCCAGCCAGTAGGCAACGGCACAGGCGATGGTGAGACCCAGATAGATGTACCACAACGCCTTGGCCGTTTCGGTGATGCGGGGGGTGAGCTTGTTGTCCTTCATCGGCCCCGGCGTCTCGGCGCGGTAGAGCTGCATGCCACCGATGCCGAGCATCGGCAGGATGGCCACCGCCAGCACGATGATCCCCATGCCTCCGAGCCACTGCAACTGCTGCCGATAGAAAAGAATGGCGTGAGGCAGATTGTCGATACCGACGATGACCGTCGCTCCCGTGGTGGTCAGCCCCGAGATGGACTCGAACACCGCATCGGTCAGACTCATGCCCGGAATGTTGGAGAGCGCCAGTGGAATGGCACCGGAAACCCCCAGTACGGTCCAGAACAGGACCACCACCAGAAAACCGTCCCGCAGGCGCAGCTCCTTGCGGCGGTTGCGGACGGGAAACCACAACAGGCTCCCCATCACCAGGATCACCACGAAGCCCAGCAGAAAAGGATGTGAAGCCCCATCCCTGTAGATGAGGGACACCACCACCGGCGGCAACATGGTGGTACTGAACAGCATCAGCAACAGACCGACGATTCGCTGGATGACCAAGGGTTGCATCGGGAATCCCGCCAGCGTCAGATGTAGGTCACGTCCACCTGGAACAGCCGCTCCACCTCAGGAATATGGCGCTTGTCCACCAGGAACAGGATGATGTGATCCTCGGGCTGGATGACCACGTCGTGATGGGCGATGATCACCTCGTTGCCCCGCACGATGGCACCGATGTTGGTGCCGGGAGGGAGCTTCAGCTCGTCCACCCGGCGCCCCACCACCCGCGATGATTCGGGGTCACCGTGAGCCACCGCCTCGATGGCCTCGGCTGCGCCGCGCCGCAGCGAGTGCACCACCACCACGTCTCCCCGCCGCACGTGGGTCAACAGGCTGCCGATGGTGGATTGCTGGGGGGAAATGGCGATGTCGATATCGGTGCTCTCCACCAGATCGACGTAGGAGACCCGGTTGATCAGGGACATCACCTTGCGGGCCCCCAGCCGCTTGGCCAGCATGGCGGAGAGGATGTTGGCCTCGTCGTCACTGGTGAGGCCGCAGAACACATCGGTATTCTCGATGTTTTCCTCCTGCAGCAGCTCCTCGTCGGCGGCATCGCCGAGCAGGACGATGGTCTTCTCCAGCTCCTCGGAGGCGATCCGCGCCTGCTCCTGATTGTGTTCGATGATCTTGACCTGATAGTTGTGCTCCAGCGCCTTGGCCAGCCGCTTGCCGATGTTGCCGGCGCCGGCGATCATGATCCGCTTGTAGGGCTTGTCCAGGCGGCGCAGCTCGCTCATCACCGCCCGCACGTGCTTGCGGGCGACGATGATGAACACCTCGTCGTCCACCTCGATCACGGTGTCTCCGTCCGGGATCACCGGCTTGCCACGGCGGAAAATGGCCGCCACCCGGGTATCCACCCCGGGCATGTGTTCACGCAGGGTACGGAGGGCGTGCCCCACCAGCGGTCCCCCGTAATAGGCCTTGACCGCCACCAGTTGCACCAGCCCGCCGGCAAAATCGAGCACCTGCAAGGCCCCCGGATGCTCGATGAGCCGCTGGATGTAATCGGTCACCAGCTGCTCAGGGCTGATCAGCACATCCACCGGAAAAGAGTCCTGGGCAAACAGCTCCTTCCTGTGGGCCAGGTATCCCACGCCACGCACCCGGGCAATCTTGGTGGGCGTATGAAACAGGGTATAGGCTACCTGACAGGCCACCATGTTGGTCTCGTCACTGTTGGTCACCGCGATGATCATATCGGCGTCGTCTGCCCCGGCCCGGGACAGGATATCGGGATAGGAGGCCCTTCCGGCCACGGTGCGGATGTCGAGGCGGTCCTGCAGGCTCTGCAGGCGCTCCTGCTCGGTATCCACCACCGTGATGTCATTGGCTTCACTGGCCAGATTCGCCGCCAGCGACGAACCCACCTGGCCGGCCCCGAGGATGATTATCTTCATGGCAGGTAACTACTCAGCGAGTTGTAGGGAACCGGAAGCAACACGACTCCCCGTCGTTCATGTACGCGCCACCCTGCGGCGGGCTGGAAAAAGGAGGACCGCTCCTCCCGCACCTCCTTTTCCCGGCCTCGATATCTCCGTCAGTCAGAGCTCTTGCCCGCCAACTCCCGGTGATCGATGCCCAGGGTGCGCAACTTGCGATAGAGGTGAGTGCGCTCGATCCCCGCTATCCGGGCCACCTTCCCTACGTTGCCACCCATCTTGCGCAACTGGTATTCCAGATAGGCTCTCTCGAAACGCTCTCTCGCCTCGCGCAATGGTAGATCAAATTCGGCCTGATAAGTAGGGGTAGTACCGTGGAGCGCGCTGTTCGCCCCCAGTGCGGCCTCCACCTCGTCGCGGTCGATGTCGTCGCCGTTGCCCACGATCAGCAGCCGCTGAACCAGATTGGTCAACTCCCGCACGTTTCCGGGCCAGGAGTAATTGCGCAGATAGTTCTGCGCAGCGACCGTGAAGCTGCGATAGGGCAGGTTCTCCCGCGTGGCGAAGAAATCGACGTAGAAGGCCAGGAGCTCCGGGATATCCTCGCAGTGCTCCCGGAGCGGGGGGATGTAGAGAGAGAGTTCGTTCAGCTTGTAATAGAGATCCTGACGGAAGCGCCCCTCGTTGACCATCGCCTCCAGATCGTGGTGGGTGGCGGCAACCACCCGCACATCGGTCCGCACCGCTTCCAGGCCGTTGACGCGATGGAAACGGCGATTCTGCAACGCACTGTAGAGACGGGCCTGGATGGAGGCATCCATCTCGGCGATGTCCTCCAGAAACAGGGTGCCGCCATTGGCCTGCTCGAGACGCCCGAAACGCACCCGATCATCACGCTCGCTGCCGAACAGCTCCTCATTGGCATCCTCGCCGTCGAACGAGGCCATGCTCACCTCGATGAACGGCCCTTCGCGGCGCGGACTCAGTTCGTGCAGATAACGGGCGAACAGCCGCTTGCCGCTGCCCGGCTCCCCCAAAAGCAGAACCCCGTTGTCGTGCGCGGCAAACCGGCCGATCTGCTCCCGCAGCTTGTGCATCAGGGAGCTCTTCCCCACCGGCTCGATACGGTGGTGGGAGTAGCGCCGCAGATCGATGTTTTCCTTGCGCAGCTTGTCGGTATGCAGCGTGTTCTCCACCGTCAGCAGCAACTTGGCCAGCGACAGCGGCTTTTCGATGAAGTCATAGGCACCGAGACGAGTGGCCTCCACCGCCGTCTCCACGGTGGCATGGCCGGACATGATGATCACCGGCATATCGAGGCCGTTCTCGCTCGACCACTCCTTGAGCAGGGTGATCCCGTCCACGTCCGGCATCCAGATGTCCAGCAGCACCAGGTCAGGACGTCGCAAACGTCGCGCCCGCCGCGCCTCCTCGGCATTCTCCGCCACCGAAACCTCGTAGCCTTCGTCTTCCAGGATCTCCTGGACCAGATGACGAATCTCCGGTTCATCGTCCACGACTAATATGTAGGGTGTACTCATGCCCGTTTCTCCCTTATTTGGGCAGGAGCGGAAGATTGGCTGCGCACAGCCGCCAGCGGCAGGCGAACGATGAAACAGGCGCCACCCGCCGGCAGATTCTCTGCGCGAATCAATCCGTTGTGCTCCTCCACTATCTTCTTTACCACAGCCAGTCCCAACCCAGTTCCCTTGGGTTTGGTCGTAATATAGGGTTCGAACAAATGGGCCATGACATCATCCGGAATGCCGGGGCCGTTGTCTTCGACCCGCAACTCCATGAAACGGCCATCCTGCTCGTCCCGCCAACAGGTGCGGATGGTGACCTCCGCATCTCTCTTTTCCGCCACCGTCTCCAGGGCGTTCTTGATCAGATTGTTCAACAACTGCCGCATGCGGCCGGAGTCGGCCTCCACCGGTGGGAGATCCGCCTGCAGATCAGTGACGAAACGGGGCCCGTCTCCCCCCCGGTAGAGATCCACCACCTCCTGAATCAGCTGATTGAGGTTGAGCGGACGCAGATGGATCTCCGGCGTACGAGCGTAGTCGGAGAAGGCCTTGACCATCTCTTTCAACGCTTCCACCTGCTGCACGATGGTGTGCGTGGAGCGATCCAGCAACCTGGCATCCTCGGGCGGCATGCTTGCCAGATATTTTCGCCGCAGCCGCTCGGCCGAAAGCTGGATAGGGGTCAGCGGATTCTTGATCTCGTGGGCCAGCCGCCGTGCCACCTCGCTCCAGGCCGCGTCACGCTGCGCCTTGATCTGGGTGGTGATGTCGTCGAAGACAATCACGTGATCGTGCAACAGATCGCTCATCCGGCGCAGCACGGTGGCCCGGCACATCAGCACCTGCCGTCCGGTGCTTCCGAACAGCACGACCTCCTCCCGCCACTCGCTGTCCCCCTGTGCCGAAAGGTGCGGTACCAACGCCTCGGCAAAGGGTTTCAGATGGGGGAAGCGCTCTCCCAGCGAGCAGAGCTCCTGGCCGATCAGTTCCTGTAGCGGCAGGTCGAGAATCGCTGCCGCCGTGGGATTGGCCGTGTGGATCACTCCATCGGCCCCGACGGTCAGAACCCCCGAGGAGAGGCGCTTGAGGATCGCCTCCAGGTAGGCGCGCTGGGTCTCGATGTGGTGCTGGCTGCGCTGTGCCTCGTCGCGCGCCTCGGCGAGCCGTTGGGTCATTTCGTTGAACGATCGAGCCAGATGACCGAACTCGTCGTGACTGCGTACCGGGAGGCGCCGCTGGTAGTCTCCAGCCGCGACCGCGCGGGTTCCCTTCACCAGGTCCCGGATCGGCGCCACCAGCCGGTGAGCGTAGAAGAACGCCGCCCACACCGCGGTCAGGATGGTCAGCAGCAGGACCAACGAAAGGGTCAGCGTAAAACTGTACTTGAGCGGTTTGCGCAGATAAGTGAGTTCGGTGTACTTGGTATAGGCCTGCTGGACACTGGCGGCCAACGTGCTCATGCGCGGCGGAACGGCATACATCGCCTGCAGGATGCGCGCGTCCCGCAGCACCAGCGAGGGAGGCAGGTTGACCGCCACCCGGACCCATGCCCGGCTCTCGTCGAACGGCTCCAGCCCCACATATGGCCGTCCCTGACGCAACTGCACCAGGATCGCCTCATTGGGGGGGGTTGGCGCCAACCGATCCAGTGCTCCGAGAGTGGCGGTCACCGGATGGCCGGTTGCGGTGAAAAGTGCCAGTTCCTCGGCCCCGCTGCGCTGACGCAGCTCATCGAGCAACAACGTCAGTGACCGATTCTCGGTATGGCCCAGCTCTTCCGCCAGCCGCTCGGTGGTATGCAACAACTCCCGCATGCGGGCGTTTAGTGCCGCACGGCTCAGCTCCAGGCTGTTCTGCAACGCCTCCTCGATGGTGGCATCGAACCAACTGTCCACCCCCCGGTGAATGAACGCCAGGGAGAAGTAGTACATCACGGAGACCGGAGTGATGGAGAGGACGATGAACAGCACCACCAAACGCAACTTCATCCGGGACCCCGCCGCATGCCTCCGATACTGGGATACCAGCTGCTGCAACTGATAGAGGATGAGACCGAGCAGCGCGACCAGCGTAACGATGTTGATCCCCAGCAGCGTGGTGTAGTACTGGCTGAACAGGGTGGAATTCCTGGCCGCGCCGATCATCAGGTAGAGGGAGGCGAGCAGCAGGACCACCAGCAACACCAGCAGCCGTGGCCCGGTAACGAGCCGGGCAAATCGGCGCAGCAAGGGGATCAGAGTTGCGGTTTCCATGTGTACCACTCACTGGTCAACCGCCACCGGGAGGAGAGATAGGCCAGCAGGCGCAGCGGCGTCGGCAGGGATTCGATATCCAGCGCCACCCGCATGCGGGCGAGGTACTCCTTGCCCGGTGGCAGCAGGTTCTGGTCGAGGAGCGGAAGGTCCTTCAGCTTCCCCAGCGCCTCGAGAGCCGCCTCCAGGCTCTGGTAGCTGGACTCGGTACCCATATTGAGATTGTCCAGCACGTAGTGTTGGGCAAGCGCGAAATAGCGCAAGCGGTAGCGTTGCTTGATGACCGCGACGGTCTCATCCCACCACGGCCAGTCCCGGTGCCGAATCAGCTCGATGCGCAGCTCGATGGTCAACGGGACGCCGTTGTGCAATGCGTCGAGCACCGGCTTGGTCAGGCTGTAATGGATGTCGGCGTTGACGAGATAGACCTTGTTGTCGAGATAGATGTTGGCGCTGCGGATGGTGAAGGGGGCCTCTTCGGCAGTCCCCTGCGCGGGCAGTGCCAGGACCACGAGGAGCAACAGGAAAGATACCCTTCGACAGAAACACTGCAAGGGTAGCTGCCCGCAGAGCGGCATCCGCACGCGTGACCAGGGGTCAGCACTCTTTTCGCAGGCATGCATAATAGAAACCATCCATCTGGTGCTCATCGGGTAGAACTTGCCGTCCAACGGACATCCCCCTCCCCCACTCGCCCGCAATGGGCAACTCCCTGGCGTCGGGGTGATTCTCAATGAAATCCGCTACTTGTTGCACATTTTCCCGCTTCAGGACAGAGCAGGTCGCATATAGAAGGATACCCCCTGGATTGAGCAAAGACCACATGGACTCCAGAAGTTGTTGTTGTTTTACAACCACTTCCGAAATGTCGTCTGCTCGCCGCAACACCTTGATGTCCGGATGGCGCCGGATGACCCCCGTCGCCGAGCAGGGGGCGTCCAGCAAAATCCGATCGAACGGCTTGCCATCCCACCATGATGCGGGATCACGGGCATCCCCTTCTACCAGATGGGCACGGAGTCCGAGGCGACGCAGATTCTCCTCCACCCGCCGCAAGCGTTTCCATTCCACATCCACTGCCACCAGCTCGGCGAGCCGGGGCTCCCGCTCGGCGATGTGGGCTGTCTTGCCGCCAGGAGCGGCACAGGCATCCAGCACCCGTTGTCCCGGCCGCAGCTCCAGAAGACCGGCCGCCATCTGGGCCGCCGCATCCTGCACCGAGACCTCCCCTTCGGAGAAACCCGGCAGGGCAGCGACATCCCATGGCCGACGCAACACCACACCGCTCTCCGTAAAGGGTGCCGCACTCCCCTCCACCCCCGCCACACGAGCCCGCTGCAACCAGACACTTCGCTCCACACGAAGCCGGTTTACCCGCAACACCATCGGCGGCTGCCGATTGTTGGCCTCTGCAATGGTGCGGTACTCTTCCGGCCAGTCGGCCCGCAACATCTCGAACAACCACCGGGGGTGGGCCAACGCAATCGCTTCGTCCCGATCCACCTCGGCGAGGGTTTTCTCCCGCTCGCGCAGAAAACCGCGCAACACTGCGTTGACGAGGCCTCTGGCCCACGGCTTGCCCGCACTGCGGGTGAGTGCAACCGTCTCCGACACGGCCGCGTGGTCCGGGGTACGCAGATAGATGAGCTGATAGAGTCCGAGCAGCAGGATGACATGGATGTCACGGTCCCTGGCCTTGAGCGGCCGCCGGAGATGGCGCGAGGCACAGGACTCCAGCCGCGGCAGAAAGCGCAACACGCCAAAGCACAACTGCTGGGCGAATGCCCTGTCCGCTGGCTGCGCGATCTGCTCCTGAAGTTCCGGGAGCAGCGAGGAGAGAGAACGGCCCTGACCCAGGACCTGGGTCAGTACCTGGACGGCCGCGGCCCTTGGCTTCATGATCCGAGGCGGGTACCGGGGTGACGCAACTCCGGATGACCGTTGAGAAAGGCGGCGGCTTCGAGCGGCTTTCCGCCGGCACTCTGCAGGCGTTGCAGACGCAGCACCCCCTCCCCGGTGGCCACGTCGATCCCTGCCTTGCCGGCACGGATCACGGTCCCCGGCACCCTGTCCGCGGCCTCGGCCAGTGGCTCGGCCTGCCAGATCCGCAGCGTCTTGCCGTCGAGGGATGTCTGTGCCACCGGCCAGGGGTTGAATGCCCGAATTCGCCGGTCGAGCTCCTCCGCGGATGCGCTCCAGTCGAGGATCGCCTCGCGCTTCTCTATCTTGGGGGCGTAGGTGGCCGCCGCTTCATCCTGGGGGAGCGGCTGAACGGAACCCTCCGTGATGCGCTCCAGGGTATTCAGCAATGCTTCGGCCCCCAGCACGGCGAGCCGGTCATGCAGGGTTCCGGCGGTATCCCGGGGATGAATCGGAGTGGTCATCCGGTAGAGCACCGGCCCGGTATCCAGCCCTTCCTCCATCTGCATGATGCTCACTCCGGTTTCCCGATCTCCAGCGAGGATGGCCCGCTGGATCGGCGCTGCGCCCCGCCAGCGCGGCAGCAGCGAGGCGTGGATGTTGATGCATCCCATGCGGGGTGCCTCCAGCACCGGACGCGGCAGCAACAGGCCATAGGCGACCACCACCATCAGATCCGCTCCCATGTCGCGCAACAGGCGCTGCTGCTCCGGATCCTTGAGGGAGACGGGTTGATACAACGGGAGCCCATGGGCCAATGCCACCTCCTTCACGGGGCTGGCCTTCAGCCTGCGGCCCCTGCCAGCCGGCCGGTCGGGCTGCGTATAGACCGCACGGATTTCGTGCCGTCCCTGCTCCAGCAAGGCGTTCAGTGCCGCCACGGCGAATTCCGGCGTTCCGGCAAAGATGATTTTCAGGGAAGTGGTCATCGATGGATGGCTGCGGCGGAGAGTTACATCCGCTGACGCGCCTGTTTTTGCAGCTTTTTGCGAATCCTCTGCCGTTTTATCTCCGAAAGGTAGTCCACGAACAGCTTGCCCTGCAGATGATCCATCTCATGCTGGATGCAGACCGCAAGCAACCCAGAAGCCTCGAGCTCGAACGGTTCACCATGGCGATCCAGCGCCCTGACCGTCACCTGGCTGGCGCGTTCGACCGGTTCGTAGATCCCGGGTACGGAAAGGCATCCCTCCTCCATCTGCTCTTCACCGGAACTGGAGAGGATCTCCGGGTTGATGAGCACCAGAGGCTGGTCTTTCTTTTCGGAGATGTCGACGACCAGAAGCTGCAGCGGCACATCCACCTGGACCGCCGCCAGGCCGATACCGGGGGCATCGTACATGGTCTCGAGCATGTCATCGATCAAGCAGCGAATCTCGTCATCGACACGGTCTATGGGCTGCGCCACCTTGCGCAGGCGGGCATCGGGGTAGTGGAGTATGGGTAACAAAGCCATCGGTGGAAAATCGGGTTACAGTTAAGAATTATCATACTCGAACCGATATGAATTGTAACGTGGCAACTCCATAGGGACTGTAAATCGTGCTGAAATTCAGACAGCTATCCATCGGATTGACGGCCGCCGCCCTGCTCTTCTCATGGTCGGCCGCTTCTCTCGCGCAAAAGATCGCCCTGAATCCGGGACATCCCGAACGATATGTCGTGGTCAAGGGAGACACACTGTGGGACATATCTGCCCGCTTTCTGCGTGATCCGTGGCTTTGGCCCGAGGTATGGCAGGCCAACCCGCAGATCGCCAACCCCCACCTGATCTATCCCGGAGACACCATAACGCTGGAGATCCGCAACGGGAAACCGGTGCTCCGGCTCCAGCGCGGACGCAAGGTGGTCAAACTCTCCCCGCGGATACGCAAGCAGCCGCTGAGCCAGGCGATCCCCACCATCGATCCGGAGTCGATCCGCCACTTTCTGAACCAGGCACGTGTGGTGAGTGAAGAGGAGCTGAAAACAGCCCCCTACGTCCTCGGCGGTGTGGAGAAAAGACTGTTGACCGGCAGCCCCGGTGAGAAGATCTATGCACGGGGCATCTCTGCCGGCGGGGCCATACGCTACGGTGTCTACCGGGTGGGTGAGACCTACCGAAACCCCAAGGACAAGAAAGAGATCCTGGGGCACGAGGTGGTCAGGGTGGCGGATGCCGTGATGGACCGCGGTGGGGACCCCGCCACACTGCGCCTGCTCGACGTGAAACGGGAGATCCGTGCAGGCGATCGTCTGCTGCCGGTCGCCGAAGACATGGCCTCAGCGCCCTACTATCTGCCCCATCCACCCGAATCCAGCATGAAAGGGCACATCATATCGATTTTCGATGGGGTCTCGATGGTTGGCCAGTACCAGGGAGTGGTTCTGGATCTGGGCCGACGGGAAGGAATCGAACCGGGCCACGTACTGGCGGTCTATCAATCCAACGGCGAGATGAAGGATCCCGTTACCGGGAAAATGGTCCGTCTGCCGGACGAGCGGGCCGGGATCCTGTTGGTGTTCCGCACCTTCGACAAGGTAAGCTATGCCTTGCTGATGCAGTCCACCCGCCCCATCCACCTGATGGATACCGTACGTGCACCGTGAATCCGCTACCGAAGAAGGAGCCCTCGCCTCTTCACTGGCTGCTGCTGTGGCGGGCACCGGGCGTTGGTGCGAAACTTTTCCATCGGCTGCTGGAGCATTTCGACACCCCTGAACGGGTCTTCGAGGCCGATCGAGAGGAGCTGCGCTCTGTCGGGGTCAGCCGTCCCGATACCCTGCAATCCCTGCTCGACCCGGAAGAGGGAGCCGTCATACCGGACCTGGAGTGGCTGGAACAACCGGGAAGCCACCTGTTGACCTTCCACAGCGAAAACTACCCTCCCCTGCTGCGCCAGCTTCCGGATCCTCCGCCACTGTTATTCATAAAAGGAGACCCGACGCTGCTGGGAACCCCTCAACTGGCCATCGTCGGCAGCCGCAGCCCCTCTCCCGGCGGTGCCGAGACCGCTTTTGAATTCGCCCGCCATCTCTCCGCCTGCGGCCTGACCATCACCAGCGGCCTGGCCCTGGGTATCGATGCCGCCGCCCACAGGGGGGCGCTGCAAGGCCAGGGGTCGACCATTGCGGTCATGGGAACCGGACTCGACCGGGTCTATCCCGCAACTCACCGGGAGCTGGCACATGAGATTGCGGAATGTGGCGCGCTGGTATCGGAGCTTCCCATCGGCACACTCCCTGCCAAGGCCAACTTTCCGCGCCGGAACCGAATCATCGCCGGCCTCAGTCTGGGAACCCTGGTGGTCGAGGCGGCCATCCATAGCGGCTCCCTGATCACTGCCCGTCTGGCCGGAGAACAGGGCAAGGAGGTTTTTGCCATCCCTGGTTCCATTCACAACCCACTGGCCAGGGGGTGCCACCGACTGATCCGCGAGGGGGCCAAGCTGGTGGAAACCGGGGAGGACATCCTGGAAGAGCTGGCGGGCGTCATTCCTTCTGCCATCGAAAACGGCCACGCTGCGGAACAACCCGCCGCCACGCCCGTCGAACTGGATAGAGAATATACCCGATTGCTCGAGATCATGGGCCATGATCCGGTAACGGTCGATACTTTGGTCGATCGGAGCGGATTGACGACAGAGGAAGTTTCCTCCATGCTGTTGGTACTGGAATTGCAGGATCATGTGGCATCCATGCCGGGTGGTCTCTACAGTCGGGTCGACAAGAGGACATGACCATGAAAGAAACCGTACTCGATGTGCTGATGTATCTGTTCGAGAACTATATCTATGAGGAGGTGGAGATCGAACCGGACGAAGACACACTGCGTACTGAGCTGAGCGCC
>WFNS01000048.1 GCA_015488495.1 Gammaproteobacteria bacterium
CCGATGTCATACCCAAGCTGATCGCCCACCGGCTGCTGGAACCCGCCTTGCAACTGGCGGAACCGGTACACATCATCTGCCGTGAAGGAAAGCTGGAGAGCCTGCTGGCGGATATCGCCATCCACAAACTCGACATGCTCCTTACCGATCGTCCCATCAGCCCCACCAGCAACGTACGTGCTTTCAACCACCTCCTCGGTGAATGCGGCACCACCTTTTTCGCCGCCCCTTCGCTGGCCCATGGTTACCGAAAAAACTTTCCTGGCTCGCTGATGGATGCCCCTCTTCTGTTGCCTACCCGGGAGACCGCCATTCGGAGTAGCCTGACCCAGTGGTTCGATGAACTCCAGATCCGCCCCAATCCGGTTGGCGAATTCGACGACAGCGCACTGATGAAGGCCTTTGGCCAGGCCGGGGTGGGTCTCTTTTCCGCGCCGACCGTCATCGAAACGGAAGTGATACGGCAGTACAAGGTGGAAATTGTCGGACGAGCAGAAAATGTTCGCGAGCAGTTCTACGCCATCTCGGCGGAACGCAAACTGAAGCACCCGGCGGTCATCGCCATACGCGACACCGCCCGACAGCAGATATTTCGTTGAAGCATCCCTCAGATGCGCACCCCCGTATCGAACACCATGCAAGATCAGTGGTGACGGATTTCCTCAAAAAAATTCAGGCAAAAATTCTTTCCAGAATGACACGTTTTTCGATCATTTTTCGTTAACGAATTCACATTCCAGGCCATCGTCACAAACGCTTCACCTGATGCGCAATCTCCGGCACAATGGCCGATATTTCCCGCTGCGCTTCAGCGCAAGCCATACAGATCCACGGAATGGAGCAGCACGGCGAACACCCCTGCATGACCAAGATCACCCCTCCCCAAATCAAGCGGATCTATGCTCGTCGGCGGCTGCTGCGACAACTGCAGCAATGGGAAGAGCTGTCTGCAATCTGGATATCCGCGCCCGCGGGTGCCGGAAAAACCACCCTGACCGCCGATTACCTGGCAAAAGCAAAACGGCGCCACCTCTGGTTCCAGCTGGATCCCGGAGATGCCGACCCTGCCACCTTTTTCTACTATTTGAATCAGGCCGTGGAAAGTGTCGTCTCCTGCGATAGAGGGCGCATGACGCTTCGGGTGCCCGCCGATCCGGCCGGCCTGTCGATCTTTACCCGGCGCTATTTTGAGGCGCTATTCCTTCGTATCGAATCACCCGCTTTTCTGGTATTCGACAACTTTCACGAATTGCCCACCGATGCGCCGCTGTATTCGCTGTTGAGCGAGGCCTTGAAAGAGGCCCCGCCGGGAATCCAGCTGCTCTTCCTGAGTCGCAGCAAGCCACCACCATGGTTTGCTCCTCTGCGGGCGCGACAGATGGCAGCAATCATTGGCTGGGAAGAGCTCCGGCTCACCGTGGAGGAGTCCCGGGGAATCGCACGCCTGTTCGAATCCGGCGGCCGACTCAGGCACTCGAAGCAACTGATCGACACGCTGCATCGGCATACGAGAGGCTGGGCCGCGGGATTGATCCTGATGTTGCAGGCCATCGAGAACGAGGATGCGGAGATCGAGGCGGCACCTGGCTGTGCTCGCGAAACCATCTTCGACTACTTTGCCAGTGAACTGTTCGACAAGGCGGACCCCGAGGAGCAGGACTTCCTTCTGAAATCGGCCCTGCTTCCCAGCATGTCACAACCGGCGATCGCCGAATTCACCGATCACCAACGTGCCGATGCCATATTCAAACACCTCCATGGACGAAACTATTTCATCACCTATAAAGGGGGAAAAAACCCGGTTTACGAATATCACCCCCTCTTTCGGGAATTCCTGCTCGCCCGCGGCGCATCCGTATGGGAGCAGAAGCAGCTGAGGAGCTATCGCTGTCAGGCGGCACAGGTACTGCGCCGCGTCGGGGAACCGGAGCAGGCTGTCGAGCTGCTGCTACTCGCCGAAGCATGGACGGAAGCATCGCAGGCCATTCTCGAACAGGCGTCCAAGCTGTTTTCGAAGGGCCGTTTGCATACGCTCAAGGTGTGGCTGGAGCAGTTGCCTCCAGATATGATCATTCGGTCCGGATGGCTCATCTACTGGCTGGGGATATGCCAAGGCGCCGGGTGGAGCCCGGCGATTGAACGAACCTTCGAACACGCATTTTCCCTCTTCTCCATAGAGAGAAATCCCGCCGGTATGTATCTGTGTATCGCCGATGCGGTATCTCGGATTCTGAAAAGCCGGGGGGAACGACTCATCTGTCTCGATCCATGGCTCAGGCGCTTCGAGGCGCTCCACCCGCACCAGCCGATTCCATCCCCCCAGACCGAAGCGAAGGTGATCTCCGCCATATTGAAGGCATACTGTTTCGAAAGGCCGGGCCACCCTCTGGTTCCAAGGCTGATCGATCGAGCTCATCAGCTGTGGAATTCCAGACTCGAACTATCTCTCCGATGGCGGCTGGGAACGGCCATCTGCCCCTTTCTGATCGCCCAGGGGAAACTTCTTCAGTGGATGGAGTGTATCCGGCTGTTCGAACCCGACGCCAGACATGGCACCATCACCGCTGAAACTCGATCGAACATGGTGCTCACCATCGGATACGGCGAATTGCTGCGGGGACACCATGAGAGCTGCAGAGAACATGTGGAGCAGGGGCTGAAGCTGGCACGAAAAAGTGCCCTTGTCCAGATGGAGGAGTGGTTTCTGGTCCTGGGAGCGGCAAACACCCTGCTCCGTTCGGAGTTGTCACGGGCGGATCGTCACCTGAATGCGATGCGCTCCCGGCTCGCATCACTGCCCCCCTGTGCCGGGACCGTACTCTACCAGCTGTTGATGAGCTGGCGAGCGCACTTCGAACACAGTTTTCCGGAGGCCAGGGAGCTGGCCCAGGCGGCATTGGGGCTGGCCCAGACCATCGGCTCCATTTTTCTGGTCGCCCTGTGCCATTTCGTGTTGGCGCATGCCCTGTTCGCTGTTGGAAAACGAAGCAAGGCGCTGGCACATCTCGAATCGGCCAGCATCCGCTGGAACGGCAGACCTCACCAGCAACTGCTTTACCATTGTCGTTTTGCTAGCGCCTGTTTCCGTCTGCAAATGGGAGAGCGGGAGGCAGCGGTCCGTCTCCTGCGACAGTCCTTGCGCCAGGGCATCATGCAAGGGTACGGTCTGCCACTCTGGACCCCGCCCGATCTTCTGGAGGCGGCGCTCTGCTTCGCCCTGGAACGCGGAGTGGAAATCCCGCACGTCCGGCAGCTCATCCGGCAGGCAAAAATCTCCCCCCGGGACCCGGCATGCATTCCCGAACGGTGGCCGATGCCCGTCCGGATATATACCTTGGGACGATTTGCCCTGCTGGTCGACGACAAGCCGCTGGCCCATTCCGCCCGCACGAAAAATCGCCCCCTGGAACTGCTCAAGGTGATCATCGCATTTGGCAGTGAAGAGGTCGCCCAGGAGAAGATAATGGACGCCTTGTGGCCAGATGCCAGCGGAGACACGGCGCTCAAGTCGTTGCACACCACCCTGCACCGGCTACGCAAGCTGCTGGGGATCGACGAGTCGGTCATATTGAAAGATGGAGCTCTTCGTCTCAATCCGCGTCATGTCTGGGTAGACGTGCGCTGTCTGGAGCAGACACTCGACCGCATCGGCCAGGCACTGGACTCCCCTGGCGTCGATCCCGACCTCATCATCCATCTCACGGAAGTGGCGGAACGGCTCTATCGAGGACCATTTCTCGATAGCGAAACATCCCGTTCCTGGTCTGTAGCCCCTGCCGAGCGACTCCGAAACCGGTTGATCCGAACCGTGCTGTCACTGGGCGACTTCTGGGAGGGCCGTGGTGACTGGGAGCGTGCCGCCGACTGCTATCGATGCGGACTCGAACTCGATCCCCTCGCC
>WFNS01000049.1 GCA_015488495.1 Gammaproteobacteria bacterium
ATGTCACCATCCATTATCCCGACTACGGAAAGAAACAGCTCGAGCAGGTTCGCCGGGTGGAGATCCCCAACAAGCATGGTGGACTGGTGCCGCTGGCCAGGATCGCCCGCTTCGAGGAGTATCCCGGCTACTCCACCATTCGTCACAAGGCTGGTGTGCGGGTGGTGACGGTGACCGCAAACATCGATACCGATCGCCTGACCAGCGTGGAGATCAACCGGCTGGTAAAGGAGAAGGAGCCGCAATGGCTGGGCGATACGAGGGGGACCATCACGGTCAACTACGGTGGGGAAGAGGAGAAGAACGAGGAGTCGGTTCGTGATTTGATGTTCTCCTTCCTCTTCGCCATCGTGGGGATATTTTTCATCCTGGCGATCCAGTTCAACAGTCTGGGGTTCCCCTTGATCGTATTGCTCGCAATCCCTTTCGGCGCCATCGGTATCATCGTCAGCTTCTATCTGCACGATCTGCTCTGGAAACCGATGCCGCTCTCCTTTTTCGCCCTGATGGGTATGGTGGCGCTCTCCGGCGTTGTGGTGAACAGCGCGCTGGTGCTGCTGGTGTTCGTGCAGCGGGCGATGGAGCGGGGAGTCGAGTGGCGCGACGCCATCATCCAGGCTGGAAGGCGCCGCCTGCGGGCGGTGATTCTCACTGCGGCCACCACGGTGTTCGGCCTGCTGCCGACTGCCTACGGATGGGGTGGAATGGATCCGTTCGTCTCCCCCATGGCCCTCGCCCTCTCCTCGGGGCTGGCGTTTGCAACGGTCATCACCCTGCTGGCCATCCCGGCGATTCTGGCGGTTTCATTCGATTTGAGGCATCTGTTCTGCTGGATCTTTCGTCGGAGCGGTGGTTCCGGAAACTCCAAGGAAACCTGAAACGAAACCGTCCCACCCAGTGTCGTTTCCAGATTGAAAAAGCGGCACTTCACGCCGGACAGGGCATCCCGATGCTGAAGAACGGATGGATGTGCGGCAACGGCCCGGTGTAAACTTCCAGTTTTTCCGCCATGAAGAGGCGGCTGTCAGGTTGGACGAGGGCGTCCCCGGGCTCCACGACGGGTCGAACGATGACTATGAAACTTTTTCTGCATGGAATCAAAACATTCATCTGGCGGGAGAGAAGCCGGGAGAGTGCTGCTCTGATCCGATATTCCATCTGGTTTCTGAGGTTGATGTATGTCCTGGGGCGCGATCTGATACAGGGACAATTGGCGCTGCGGGCATCGAGTCTCTCCTACACGACGTTGCTCTCGTTGGTTCCCCTGCTTGCAGTGAGTTTTTCGGTACTGCACGCCTTCGGGGTCTATAACATGCTCGAGCCGTTGCTCTTGCAGTTTCTGGAACCGCTCGGTCCGAAAGGGGCGGAGGTTGGCGAGAAGATTATCAGTTTCGTGAGCAATGTCCGGGTTGGGGTGCTGGGTTCCGTGGGACTGGCTGTGCTTTTCTATACAGTGATCAGCCTGGTCAACAAGATCGAAAAGTCCTTCAATTTTACCTGGCGCGTGGAAGAAAACCGCAGTCTCGGTCGGCGGTTCAGTGATTATCTCAGCGTCATTCTGGTCGGTCCGGTGTTGATGTTTTCGGCGATCGGGTTGAGCGCCTCACTGATGAGCAACTCCGTGGTTCAGCAACTGCTCACCATCGAGCCGTTTGGCACCGCTTTATACATTGCGGGAAAAATTATTCCTAACCTGCTAATCGTGCTGGCGTTTTCTTTCATCTATGTTTTTATTCCCAACACCAAGGTCAAGATCGTTGCCGCCGTGGGAGGTGCCCTTTTCGCCACTATTCTGTGGCAGATTGCGGGATGGGCGTTTGCTTCATTCATCGCATCGTCCACCAAATATGCGGCTATCTATTCCAGTTTTGCCATCCTGATCACCTTTCTCATCTGGCTGTATCTGAACTGGCTGATCGTGCTGATCGGTGCACAGACCGCATACTATATACAGAATCCAGGTTCGATTCGGGAAGAGCATGTGGCCGAGGAGATGAGCGAAGAGCTAAAGGAGAAACTTGCACTGTTGATCATGACGCTGATCGCGGAACATCATTATTATCGAAAGCCGCACTGGAACATGGAGCAGCTTGCCCAAACGCTCGGGGTTGCGGAAAACCGAGTCCAGGACCTGCTCCAGATTCTGGAGAAAGAGCAACTGATCATCGCCAGCGCCGACCAGCCACCCGCGTGGATCCCCGCAAGAGACACGGATACCATATCCCTGGATGAAGTGGTATTCGCCGTGCGTCGCGCCGGGGATCGGGGGGAAAAGATAATTCCGGAAACTGCCGCCATTCATCGGGTAGAGAAGCTGGTCAGGGCGGTGGACAGGCTGCTGAAACGTTGTCTGTCTGCCAAAAATGTTAAAGAGTTGGCGGTCGGTGTCCGTTATAAGGGGAACGATGATACTTCAGAAAACCCTGAATGAGACGTTGTAATGCAGGAACCGATTCGCAAAACATGCAAGAAACGGTAAAAAAACCACGCATTGCCGTGCAAAAATCGGGTGTGTAATTGAAATAAAAAAAACGGCCGTTATAATCACTCAATGTAAATCTCTTTTTATTTTCAAGTAACATGGGTAACCAAGCGAATGGCGAAGAAAAAGACAATCACTACCAGAAAACGGGCGAGTAACCTGATTGCTTCTGCAAAAAAGTTGCTGGAAAAGAGTCCTGTCAATCAGGATCAAGTCGTAGCCATCAGGGCGCTCTCCAAATCTGTAAAAGCGTTTGAACGTTCGGAAGCAGCCCTTGCCAAGGCCCAGGACAAAGTGGATGCGGCAAAGGAAAAGGTCAGGACCGCAGTGCAAAATTTCAAGGAGAAGAAGACCGCTGCTGCCAAAAGGGCGGTGGAGCGGGCGCGTGAAGCTGCGGTAAAGGCGGCTGACGCCCTCGCTGCGATGAAGCAGAAATCCCGTGAAATGGCTGCCCAGGTCAAAGAAGACATGGCTGCCGTGGCGCAGGCGGAAAAGAAGGAGATCGCCAAAAACAAGGCGGTTGCCACTTTCATCGCCCAATGGGAAAAGCGTTATGACCGCATGATGGCGCGCAAGGCGAAGAAGAGGGCGGCACGTCTGAAGGCGGCTGCAAAAACCAGGAAACGGGCGGCTGCCAAGCCGGTTGCGGAGGCTGCGGCTGAAAAGAGTACCGTAACGAAAAAGAAGAGTTCGCCAGCAGCGAAACCGGCTGCGAAGCGTACTACCAAGGCCGCCGCCGCGTCGAAAAAGAGCAACAAGGCTGCGGCTCCCAAGAGAAGGGGGCGGGCCAAAAAGGCAGCGGCAGCCGAGTAGAAAGGGAGGAAAGTGTCCAGAGCCGCCCTTCTTTCGTTTCGTATGGTGGGTGGATGGTCAGAAAGGGGGGCGGTTTGCAAGCGAGTGATATAAAGGTATTTGCCAGTCGGCAGCAGCTCAACCGGGCCGCTGCCGATCGCTGGATGGAGCTATATGAGGAGTCCATTGCCCAAAACGGGCTCTTTCATGTGGCGCTTGCCGGTGGAAGTACGCCTCGTCAGCTCTACCGTCTGCTCGCCTCTCCCGAGTTTGCGGAAAGGGTCAGATGGCAGAGTGTTCATATCTATTTTGGCGATGAGCGTTTCGTTTCCCCTGAACATGCGGAAAGCAACTTCAGAATGGCGAAAGAGGCGTTGCTCGACCATGTTCCCATTCCACCGGAAAACGTCCATCCAGTCGAGACCGAAAAGGGCGATCCGCAGGCGGTAGCGTCGCGATACGAAGCATTGTTGGTCGCCAATCTTCCCAAGTCACAAGAGGGAATACCGCGTTTCGATCTGATCCTGCTGGGCATAGGACCGGATGGTCATACGGCATCGCTGTTTCCCGATACAGATATTCTGCATCAACGGGAGCGCCATGTTGCCGCGGTCTATGTGGAGGAGAAGTCCGCCTGGCGGATCAGTCTCACCTTTCCGGTCATCGAGGCGGCCCGTCACCTGTTGTTTCTGGTGGCCGGAGAAGACAAGCGGCAGGTGATCGGACAGATTTTCTCTCCGTCGCCACAGGGAACCCTGCTACCGGTCCAGATGCTGGATCCAAAAGGGGAGGTGGAATTCTATCTGGATGCGGAGGCGGCGGGAGAGCTGGGCCGAGCGCTTCACTCCGAGTAATTATTCTAATTATTCAGCATGGTATGGAACAAGGCCGGTAACTGTTCAGATCGCCCCTGAAATTTGTCGGTTCAAGGCGAAAAATGTGAGTTTACAAGTGTAAATGACCATTTTTCAACACAGAAATGGCGGATTTCAGGGGTGAGCTGAGTAGTTACCGTTCCGGAACGTGACGGATGAAAAGACTCCTGCCGGTTTGACTTCGTGGGTATCTGTCGTACACTATGGGACAATCCATCGCGCCGATTTGATTCAGCTTGCGGGCGCGTAACAAATTCAGCTAAAGAGAGGACGAACCTGCTTTAGCGCAAGCTGAGCGGGTTTTTTTGTGCCCGCCGAAGAGGAAAAAGGGTTCACCGACACCCTGCAACAGAGGATCAGAAAAAACAATGGATCGTAAACCCGGATTCGATACGCTGGCTGTACGCGCTGGTCAACGACGCACCGAAGAGCGGGAACAGAGTGAGCCCATCTTCACCACTTCCAGTTACGTGTTTCAGGATGCGGCGGAAGCCGCGGCGGTTTTTTCCGGAGAACAGCCGGGCAACATCTACTCCCGTTTCACCAATCCCACCGTGCGTACCTTCGAGCAGCGGCTGGCCGCACTCGAAGGGGGCGAGCGTTGCGTGGCCACCGCTTCGGGGATGTCGGCCATCCTGAGCTGCTGTATGGCGTTGTTGAATAGTGGGGACCACATCGTTTCATCGCGGGCCATCTTCGGTTCGATTACGGTGTTGTTCAACGATCATCTGGCGCGTTTCGGCATCGAGACCAGTTATGTCCCACCTTCCGATCTGGCGGCCTGGGAGCAAGCCATCCGGCCCAACACCCGTCTGCTGTTCGTGGAGACCCCTTCCAATCCGACGGCGGAGATTGCCGATATCGAGGCGCTTGCAGAGCTTGCTCACGCGCACGGTTGTCTGCTGGTGGTGGACAATTGCTTCTGTACCCCGGCGTTGCAGCGGCCGCTGACGCTGGGGGCGGATGTGGTCATTCACTCCGCTACCAAATATATCGATGGACAGGGGCGCGCGGTTGGGGGGGCGGTGATCGGGCGCAACGAACAGATGGACAAGGTGTTCGGTTTCCTGCGTACCGCCGGACCCTCCATGAGCCCCTTCAACGCCTGGATCTTTCTCAAGGGGCTGGAGACCCTGCGGCTGCGGATGGAGGCCCACAGCGCCAATGCGCTGGCACTGGCCCAATGGCTGGAGCAGCTTCCCCAGGTCGAACGGGTCTACTATTCCGGATTGCCCTCCCATCCCCGCCACGAGCTGGCGAAACGGCAGCAGCGGGCGTTTGGAGGGGTGCTGGCGTTCGATCTGAAGGGGGGCAAAGAGGCCGCCTGGCGGCTCATCGACAGTACGGAGATCATCTCTGTCACCGCCAACCTGGGGGATACCAAGAGCACCATCACCCATCCTGCCACCACCACCCACGGGCGGTTGACGCCGGAGGCGCGGGCCGAGGCGGGAATCGGCGATGGTCTGGTGCGGATCGCCGTCGGTCTGGAGGATCTCTCCGACATCAAGGCGGATCTGGAGAGGGGGTTGTGACGCTTCCGCCGGCTGGATGAGTCGCCGGTTGCCGGCAGGGAAGGAGGTTGTCGATGGGGGTCACGGAAACCATTGCGCTCTCCATGGGGGCGGCCTGGGCCAGCGGAATCAATCTCTACGCAGCCGTCTTCGTGTTGGGCTTTCTTGGCTCCAGCGGACAGATCATGCTGCCGCCGGAGCTGCAATTCCTGAGCAATCCGCTGGTCCTCTGGGCCGCCGGCCTGATGTACTGCGTCGAATTCTTCACCGACAAGTGGCCGGGGGTGGACAATCTCTGGGACGCCATTCATACCTTTGTCCGCATTCCAGCGGGTGCCCTGCTGGCGGCGAACGGAATGGCGGAGATCGGGCCTGGGGCAGAACTGGCCGGGCTGCTGCTGGGAGGAGGGGTGGCGGCGGCCACGTATGCCACCAAGGCGAGCGGGCGGCTGGTGATCAACGGTTCTCCCGAACCGTTCTCCAACTGGACCGTCTCCCTTGGCGAGGATGTGGCGGTATTTGCCGGACTGTGGAGCGCCTTGAATCACCCCTGGCTCTTTTTGGCACTGCTGATGCTCTTCCTCGTTCTCGTGAGCTGGTTGTTGCCGCGCATGGTGTCGGGCATTCGGCGAGGACTCCTCTGGGTACGGCAAAGATTCGCATCCGGTCGCTGAAAGGGAATCATCGGCTGGAATCCCTGTCTATAACTTCTCCCGGGAAGAGACCTTCTGGGGTGGGATATGGCCGCTCTGGATCCGTGATTCAGAGCCGCTGTGGTATCCTGTGCCGAACGGGTTGGGACGCCCAATCCGGTTCGATTGGATAGAGTGATTTGGAGAGACTATGGGAAACGACATGAATGGGTTTGGTGTGCGGTCGGCGATCATCGGTTCGTCGTTGGCCGTTTTGCTGCTTTTCCTCGCCGGATGCGGGGGGAAGGAGCCGGAGACATCGGTTTCCAGCGCGGAAGGGACGGCACAGGAGGCGGTGGATGATCCCTACCGTCCTGGTGCACCGCTGCCTCCCAACCATCCGCCTATCGACATGGTGGATGCGTCCCAGGGGGAGATGCCCGCGGATCACCCTCCAGCGGATGAAGAGGGGGAGGTGCTGGATGCCCACCCGCCGGAGGTGATCGCGCAGATGAAGGAGATCGAGGTGGTCGTTCCCGACAACGTGAAGGGAAAATGGAGTGCGGTCCAGCTGGCCGTCTCCGCGGACGAGGGTTCGAAGAGTGAACTGACCATCCCCGTTGGTGGGGAGAAGGATGTGGCAGAGGGGTTGGTGGTAACGGTGGATGCCTTCCTGCCCGACTACACCAGCGACTTCGAGAAGGCCACCTCCGCCTCGGATTCCTTGAACAATCCGGCTGCGCTGGTCCATGTGACCAAAGGGGGCGAGGTCGTGGCCAAGGGCTGGGTGTTCAAGAATTTTCCGGA
Organism: Gammaproteobacteria bacterium; assembly: GCA_015488495.1. Taxonomy (GTDB): domain Bacteria; phylum Pseudomonadota; class Gammaproteobacteria; order Thiohalospirales; family Thiohalospiraceae; genus DRMK01. The sequence continues at coordinate 7,103 of WFNS01000049.1, forward strand.
GTTCAATACCTTCAACAGTAAGGAGCTGAAGATCGAGCTGGTGGATGCAAAACCGGCGGAGTAGACGGGAGAGTGCAGATGAGAATCCTCTATATGGTGATGGTTCTGTGGCTGGGGGTATCCGCTTCCTCGTTTGCCGCTCTCGGTGATCCGGAGCGGGGGAAGGAGGTCTATTTCCAGCGTTGTGTCATGTGCCACGGGGAGAACGGTGACGGTAACAACGGCATGGCGGCCAATTTTCGTGAAGAGTGGCACCGTTTCACCAAGTCGGACGAGGAGCTGGCCAACAGTATCCGCAACGGGTTTCAAAGTCCCGGAAAACATTACACCGCAGGTGCCATGCCGCCGCAGTTTCTGACCGATCAGGAGTTGAACGACGTAATCAGCTATCTCCGCGAGACCTTCGGGAGCGGGCCGGCCTTTCTGAAATAACGGCTGTTGACCGCCGGGTTTTTGCGGCTTTTCGCTGTCAGGGTAGGGGGCTTCGCCCGGAGCCCCGAGCCGTCAGTCCAGATACATCCACTCCATGTCGCTGTTGGCCATGGTGACGAACCAGTTGTTGGGATTGGAGAGCAGCGACCGGTCGGGACCCCGCTCAGGGTCGGTGGTGGCCATGAAACGGGAGCGGAGGGGGAGGGGAATGAAGCCGAGCAGCTTCATCTCCTTTTCCTGAAGGTGGGGTGAAAGAA
>WFNS01000050.1 GCA_015488495.1 Gammaproteobacteria bacterium
CCCTTGCCGGGGGTCACGCCGCCCACCAGCCGGGTTCCGTAGTCCAATGCCTGCCGTGAATGGAAGGTCCCCTGCCTGCCGGTGAAGCCCTGGCAGATGACCCGGGTCTTGCCGTCCACCAGAATCGCCATCAGAGTCGCCCTCCTGCCAGCTGAACCACCTTGCGAGCCGCCTCGGAGAGCTGCTGAGCCGGTACGATGGAGAGTCCGCTCTCCTCGAGCAGCCGCCGGCCCTGCTCCGCATTGGTCCCCTCCAGACGCACCACCACGGGAATGTCGATCCCCACCTCCTTCACCGCCGTGATCACCCCCTCCGCGATGAGGTCACAGCGCACGATACCGCCAAAGATATTGACCAGGATGGCCTTGACCTTGTGGTCGGACAGAATGAGCTTGAACGCCTCCGCCACCTTGTCAGCGGTGGTCCCTCCGCCGACATCGAGGAAGTTGGCCGGTTCCCCTCCCGCCAGGGTGATGAGATCCATGGTAGCCATCGCCAATCCCGCCCCGTTCACCATGCAACCGATGGAGCCATCGAGAGCCACATAGTTGAGGCCGTAACGGCGTGCCTCCAGTTCACGGGGGTCCTCCTGGGTCTCGTCATGAAGGGCGGCCAGCGGCTGTTGCCGATACAGGGCGTTGTCATCCACGTTCATCTTGGCATCGAGAGCCAGCAACTCACCCGTATCGGTGACACTCAAGGGGTTGATCTCCAGCAGACTGGCATCCTTCTCCAGGAACAGGCGATAGAGACCGGACATGATCCGGGTGAGCACCTTGATCTGGTCCATCTCCAGTTGCAGTGCGAACCCCACCCGCCGGCACTGGTACGGCTGCAGACCGACCACCGGATCCACGGCGATGGTGATGATCTTTTCGGGGCTCTCGGCAGCCACCTCCTCGATCTCCATGCCACCTGCGTCGGAGGCGATGAAAGTGACCCGCTCCCGGCTACGGTCCACCAGGACGCCGAGATAGAGCTCCCGGGCCACCGTAGCGGTGCGCTCCACCAGAACCGTGTTCACGGGCAAGCCCTTCTTGCCAGTCTGCGGGGTCTTCAGCGGCTCGCTCAGCAATCGGGCCACGGTTTCCTTCAACCGTTCCAGCCCCTTGATCCGTTGCACCCCCCCCGCTTTGCCGCGGCCGCCAGCGTAGATCTGCGCCTTGACCACCCACTCCTCTCCGCCGAGCTCCCGGGCGACGTCGACCGCCTCTTCCGGAGAACTCGCCGCCTTGCCGGGAAGCACCGGGATGCCGTACCCGGCAAATAGCTGTTTTGCCTGGTATTCGTGAAGATTCATTCGATTTGGCCCATCGTCGATGGCAGCGGAAAAGGGGGTATTCTGTAGGAAAAGCGCGGATTACGCAAAACCGCTCTCCCGCCCGTCAGGAAGAGGGTGGGCAATCTCCTCAGGAAGTCCGCCCGCAGTCGGGCGAAATATGCGGGCTCTAGGAAAGGTAGGCGCGGATTTTGTGAAACAGCTCGACGATGGTAGCCGGATTGTGAGGCTGCGAAAAGGCGGCAACGAGTCTCGCTTGGGGATCGATCAGGAAGATGGCGCTGGTATGGTTCACCACGTAGTTTCCGGGCGATGTCTCCTCTCCCCGCATATAACCGGCTCCCAACTGCCGCGTAAGGTTGTCGATCTCCTCGGTGCTGCCTGTCAGCCCGATAAATCCCTGATCGAAAAAGGCCATGTATTCAGCCAACGTCTCTGGAGAGTCCCGCTGGGGATCGACCGACACGAAAATGGTCTGGATCGCAGTAGAACCACCCTCACCCGCCAGACGCTTCTGAACCTGGCCCAATACGGAGAGGGTTGCGGGACAGACATCGGGGCAGTGAGTATAGCCGAAAAACAGGAAGCTCCATCGGCCGACCAGCTCCTTCCGCTGAAACGGGGCACCCCGCTGGTCCACCAGGCCGAACTCCGCCAGCGGTTTTGGCGCCGGACGCAACACCCCTATGAGATCCTTGGGGGGTGATGCAGGGGGAGAATTCCAAAAAAAGAGTACCGCAGAGACCAGAAGCAGAAACAGAAAAAAGAGAACGAGAGTCCCCCGTGGAGCCTCCTTTTCTGACCGTGGGCTTATTTCTTCTTCCACTGTCTGAATGCCCAGACGACAAACGCTGCCAACACGACGACGTTGATCACCATGCCCACGGCAAAAAACGCCATCAAGTCCTGACCCTTGGTGGCAAACGCCGCTTCACGCAGCGCCAGGGTTTCTTGTTCCCAGGAGCCGTCAGCCACCCCTTCCGTCGTCAATAGCGGATTTGGAAGCGACTGCTGCACAGTATCGAGAGAAGCCGTTCCCGCAAGCTCACCGTTTTTCATGGTCAATCTCACCTCTCACCCTCGGCTGCTCGATCACGAACCTGCCTCGCGGTTAAAGTGGCGGCACATGCGCCCCCACCTGCAAGGCGTTGCAGGTGGGCTCCGCATTTTCCAAGCCTGCTACTTGGCAAACTTCTCCCGAATGTAGGTTACCAGTTTCCAGATGTCATCCTCGGAAAGATTGGCATCGGTACCAGGACCATATGCTTCCATCTCGGCCTCCTCGCTACCTCCCTTCAGGATGATGTAATACAGTTGACCATCCTTGATACCAGCCAGATAGCCGGGCTTGCTGAAATCGGGTGGCTTGATCTCCAGATCAGCAGCAGATGACCCTTTGCCATCTCCCTTGCTTCCGTGGCACTTCTTGCACTTTCTCTTATACAATTTTCCCGCCTGCTTGAGCAGATCCTCGTCCGCTTCCCCGGCGTAGGGGTTCTCCATCTTCAGATATTCATCCGGAGCTACGGGGATCTGATGCTCACTGGCGTTTGCCATAGATGCAAAGACAAAGGGGAGCGCAATAAACGCCGGCAATAAACGCACTATTTTCATACCACACCTCCTAACGAACATTCGTTCCATCTTCCCAAAAAAAGACTAAAAAACCAAATCCCACTGCGAACCATCGTTTTTGCCGAGAAAAAGGGGGTAGGAGAATACCCCCACCCCCTTCTTTGACCTCGTCAGCCCGATATCAATAGATATCATACATCGTGTTGTAGACGTTGAACTTGCCAGTGGGATTGTCGAGCCCCTTGATCCGATGCTTCACCTTCAGAGTCTTGTCATCGATGATCACGAGTTCTCCATCCTTGTCCCACAGTGAGACCCACACCTCGTCACCCGCCTTGTTGTACTCCATGTGTACCACTTTCTTCTCGAAAGTGAGCTCTTTTGGCGGAGCGGTCGGATTGTCTATGCTGAACACCGTAAGAACATTGGATTTGTTCTTGTTGATGGTGTTGTCACAATAGACATGCTTGCTCTTGGGATGGGTCTTGATGAACAACGAATTACCATCGAGTTTCCACTCTCTAACCACCGTCCAGGCATAGTCCTTGGTGGGATCGGTGCTGATGATGGAGACCAGCCCTTCACCCAGATGCACCGTAGCCCATACCTTCCCAAACTCGGGATCGACCCAGTTTGCACCGCGCCCCGGGTGAGGCTTGGTACCGGTCACGATATTCTTGACCAACTTACGCTCCAGGGTATCGATGACCGAGATGGTATCCCGGGCATTGGCCGCCACCAGGAAGTAGCGCTTGGTGGAGTCCCAGCCTCCGTCATGCAGGAAGCGCTCGGCATTGATCATGGTCTCGGTAACGGTCCCGGTATCCATACGGCTATAGTCCACCAGCAATACGATACCGGTCTCCTTGACATTGAGAATCCACTCCGGCGCCGTATGCGAAGCAACGATGGAAGCCACCCGCGGTTCGGGATGGAAATCACCCGTATCGTAGGTGTAGCCAATGGTGCTCACCACCTTGAGCGGCTCCAGGGTGTCGCCGTCGAGAATGGCATAGTGGGGCGGCCAATAGCCTCCAGCCACCACGTACTTGTCCTCGAACCCTTTGTATTTGCTGGTATCCAGTGAGCGTGCATCGATAGCGATCCGCACCTCGGCAACCAGGTTGGGGGGATCTGCCCACAGATCGACCATGCTGGCCCTGCCATCACGGCCGATGGCATACATATACCTGCCGGAAGCTGAAGAACGGAGGATATGCACGGCAAATCCAGAATCCACCGTGGAGAGTATCTTCTTGGTGTCGCCGTCGACGATGGAGACCTTGCCCGCATCACGCTGGATGACCCCGAAGTAGTTCTGCCAGTTGGATTTGGGTGGCTTGGTGGGGCGCTTGTCCACGGGAACGTGAACCTTCCAGGACTTCTTCATGTCCTTGAGGTTCCACTGGGGGGGCTCCGGCGGATCGTTCTGGACGAACCTCGCCATCAGCTTGGTTTGTTCCTTGGTGAGGAATCCATCCTTTCCCCAGCCCGGCATGCCGCCATCGGTGCCTTCGTAGATGATCTTTTCCAGCTTGGCCAGGGTCTTTTTGCGCGTCTTTTCGGGGGTAATGTTCGGACCGGTTGCGCCCTTTCTCAACGCACCATGGCACCCCGAGCACCGATCGAAATAGATGAATGCCGCATCCTTCATCTCCTGATCGGTCATCTTCGGCACCGGCTGTAACCCCTTCGCGCTCACCGATCCCGCAATCCCAGCCGCCAGTACAGCTGCAAGTATGGGAGGCAAAGCACTCCCGATCTGTTTCTTCATAGCCCTCACTCCTTGTGTATCTCGTCTCATACAGAAAAGCCCAGCGGGGAACACAGGTGGAATACTCCCCTTCTTAGATGGGTTGGCCTTTTCGACAACCCACGCATTCAGGAACAACCTTCCGCTAACGTGCGAACATACCCTCTTCACCGTTGTGGGAAATCATAGAGACGGTGCATCCCTGCCGCCTTGACTAAGGTCAAGCGAAATGGTAGGAGAAGATCGGCAGAAAAATATGCCGGGACGGCTGGGGAAAAACCCAAAGCCGGGCTATCCGAGACGAATCGCCCCCCTGCGGCGGACACTATCTCAACCCCTCGTCCAAACAATATTCGGTGACACAACGCTGCACCACGAGATGCTCCACCCCGATCCGTAGCGCCTGCTCCTCGAGCTCCCGGAGGGTGGCTTCATCGATCAATCCGGGATGGACGGTGACACGGAACTCACTCTGGATTCCGGATTCCCGCAACAGTCGGGCGCTCTGCCAGGCTCTCACACCACTGCCGGGCGCCCCGGTGATGCGGGGATAGTCGTCCGGTATGGTCTTGAGATCCATGCCCACCCAGTCCAGTTCGGGCAACAGAGGCTCCAGCCGTTCCGGCCAGGGGCCGGCGGTGTGCAACCCGGTCTTGAATCCCAGGGCCCGCACCTCCCTCAAGGCGGTCAACAGGGGCCGAGACTGTAGTGTGGGTTCTCCCCCACTGAATACCACCGCATCCAGCAGCCCCCGGCGGCGCTCGAGAAAACGAAGAATGTTACCCCAGGCCAGGGATTTCATCCCCCGGGCGGGGATGAGATGCCCGTTGTGACAGTAGCGGCAACGCCAGGGACAACCCTGGCAGAACACCACTGCCGCCAGCTCCCCTGGGTAGTCGATGGTGGTCAGAGGGGTAAACCCTCCTATTCGAAGCGGATCCTGCATTCCTGAAAGAAAGTACGCTCTGCGTGCTCCGCCTGTTTGCCGGGATTGAACGCCGTCACCGGGCGATGGTAGCCCATCACTCGCGTCCACACCTCGCAGCGCTGACGCTCCTCTGGCTTCAATTCAATGGATTGGCCGTTCAATTGAGACATGATTCGCTCCTCTTGCGTTGTAACAGCTCCTCATCACAGATGGGACAGAACTCGTGTTCCCCGTCGAGATAGCCGTGACGGGGGCAGATGGAAAAGGTGGGGGTCACCGTGATATAGGGCAACCGGAAACGGGAGAGTGCCCGCTGTACCAATCGCCGGCACGCCTCCGGACTGCTGATCCGCTCCCCCATGTAGAGGTGGAGCACAGTGCCTCCGGTATATTTGCGTTGCAGAACCTCCTGCCGCTCCAGCGCCTCGAAGGGATCGTCGGTAAATCCCACCGGCAGCTGGGAGGAGTTGGTGTAATACGGGCGCTCGGCGGTTCCCGCCTGGAGGATGTCGGGAAATCGTTTTCGATCCTCGCGGGCGAAGCGGTAGGTGGTCCCCTCCGCAGGCGTAGCCTCCAGGTTGTACAGATGGCCGGTCTCCTCCTGGAATTCCACCATCCGCTCCCGAAGGTGATCCAGCAGCCGGCAGGCAAAGGCGTGCCCCCAGGTGTCGGTGATATCGTGCCGATCGTCCGTGAAGTTGCGGATCATCTCATTGACACCATTGACGCCGACGGTGGAGAAATGATTGCGCAGTGTTCCCAGATAGCGTCTGGTATAGGGAAACAGCCCGGCATCCATGTGACGCTGGATCACCTTGCGCTTGATCTCGAGACTGGTGCGGGCGAGTTCCAGCAGCTCGTCCAAGCGCCGCATCAACCCAGCCTCGTCACCCTTGTGCTGGTAACCCAGACGGGCGCAATTGATGGTCACCACTCCCAGCGAGCCGGTCTGCTCCGCCGATCCAAACAGCCCGTTGCCCCGCTTGAGCAGCTCCCTCAGATCGAGCTGCAGGCGGCAACACATGGAGCGCACCATGTTGGGTTCGAGATCGGAGTTGAGGAAATTCTGGAAATAGGGGAGACCATATTTGGCCGTCATGGCGAACAGCCGCTCTGCGTTCTCGCTCTCCCAGGGGAAGTCGGGAGTGATGTTGTAAGTGGGGATGGGAAAGGTGAACACC
>WFNS01000051.1 GCA_015488495.1 Gammaproteobacteria bacterium
GGCCGGAATGGTGGCTTCTGCCTTGTTCTTGCCCTGATCCTGCGAGGCGGCGACGAACAGGGGGAACTTGAAACCGGCGCTGATCTCGAACGGCAGCGGGAAACCGAGATCGGTGTAATAGTCGTACTCCCTGATGGTACCGCCCAGTTTTCCATAAACGATCAGGTGCTGCTCGTCGAAACCGGGGAAGAGCCGATCGTCGGCGGTTATCACTTCATGAACCGTCCTCTGCCAGGCGTCCGCTCCCAACACGGCAAAGACATTGGTGCGGTTGCCACCGTAGCCCAGCAGACCCTCAAGGCGTAGCCCCAGGTAGTCCGAATCGGTTTCGACCGACTTTTCCGTATCGCCCCCTTCCTTCATCTGTACCCTTCCGCCGTAGATCCTTCCTTCGAGCCCGAAGACCGCTCCTGGCTCGTAACGCTGGAAATTATCGGCAGAGAGTGCGAGGGTCAGCCGCGGTCCCGCTTCCGATGCCGCAGGGTCGTTCGATTCCCAGCTGAACCATTCGGCACCGATCCCGAGCTTGGTATAAGAATGGGGGATGATGCCGTTTGCTGCCAGACAGAGAGAAGGAAGGATAAGAAATGGCGCCAGAAAGGCGTTCCGCCAAAAAGGGGAACAGTGGAATACCGAGCGACCTCTTTCATGGCGCATCGAACTGCTCCTGCTCATGGATGCGAGAAAGAAGAAAAGGGCAACCTATCCACCAGCCATCTTCCATGTGGGTCGTCTGTGAACCAGTTCACAATCCACAGTATAACATAGTGGTGCCGAAACAACCGCCCGGGCACCGTTCCGGCAGTGGAACCGGGGCTTGACACGTCGGAACTCGTCGCTAGAATATGCAATTCGCCAGCAAGCGGGAATAGCTCAGTTGGTAGAGCACAACCTTGCCAAGGTTGGGGTCGCGAGTTCGAGTCTCGTTTCCCGCTCCAGATTTCGACAGGAACCTCGGTGACCCGGATGGGCGTCCGCCGGGGTTTTTTGTTTGGCTCCCATGCAGGTCGCAACGGCCTGCGCCCCCAGGGCTGGGTGGCAGAGTGGTTATGCAGCGGCCTGCAAAGCCGTGTACCTCGGTTCGACTCCGGGCCCAGCCTCCATTCCCTCTTCTGGTTTCAAGCCAATTACTGCTCCGCGAACGACCTTTCCCGGTGGGTAACTATTCAGTTCACCCCTGAAATCCGCCATTTCTGCGTTGAAAAATGGTCATTTACACTCGTAAACTCACATTTGTCGCCTTGAACTGACGAATTTCAGGGGCGATCTGAACAGTTACCGGCCTGTTTCACACCATGCTGAATAATTACCCCGGTGGTGTGTTTCATGGTGGGGTCGTTTTCTCTCGATGGTGCGGAGTCGCCGCGCGGGTTTCGGAGAATGGATGTGGTTCGGGTATTGGGTAGACGGTACAATTGGACCATCATGCCCGGGTGGCGAAATTGGTAGACGCAAGGGACTTAAAATCCCTCGGTGGCGACACCGTGCCGGTTCGAGCCCGGCCCCGGGCACCAATAGTCTATCGTGGTACGGCGGCATTCCGCGTGGTCAGCAGGCGGGACAGGGCGTCATCCTCCCCGGCCTCTTTCACGGGGAGTGCGATCCGGCGATGGTCGAATTCATCCAGGATCTCCTGGCATTCCCGAAGGAGCTTTCGTTGTCTGGTCTGGAGCTCCTCCAGAGCTTTCTCGACCCGGTGTCCGGTTTCGGTGAGTCCCTCGGCGAGACCGGCCTGCAGGCCGCGCCGCGCCGCCTTTTGCAGGGATGGTCTCAGCTTGCGATGGGCGAGGTAGGGGAGCAGCCAGGCGGTCAGCACGAGCAGAACGCTGTGGATGGCGAAGTCGATCCCCAGATAGTGTGATGGCTCCACGGCGCTCTGATAGTAACCCGTGAACAGCCGGTATCCCACCCAGACCAGCGCCAGGATGGGAAGCAGCCCCGCCAGCAGGCCGGTGGTGCGATAGAGGAGTCGTTGCAGGGCGGTGCCGGGTTTGCGCAGCGCGGCGCGCAAGGCGAGCTGGAGGTGGTTTTCCATCCACCCCCGCGTCTGTTCCCGGACGGCAGCCAGCCGTTTCCGCAGCGGAGCGGTGGGGATCCCCAGGGCATCGGCCTCGACCACCAGCGAGTCGAGTGCGTCTTCCAGCCGCGTGTGGGCCCACGCGTCCCAGATCTCGTCACCAGTGCTGTCGGGTTCGGCGGCGGATGTCGCGGCGGGCGCCTCGTTGCGCCGGAGCAGATTCGGTTCACGGGAGGGGGCGAAGCGTTCCGCCAGGGCGTCGATCTTCCACTCCAGCCCCTGTTCCAGCTCGCCGGCCGTCTTTTGCCATATCTCCCGCCACCGCTCTTCCAGTGCGGGAAACGCATCCTCGGCGCCGACCTTTTCCGCCACCGCTCGCAGGGTCCCGCGCAGCTCCTCCATGCGCAGCGAAATGCCGCGGATCTGCAGTTGCCGGACGGTGTGGGCGTTGGCCAGGGAGCGGATGGTCTGCGCCAGTTGCTCGAAGTCGTCGTCGGTGGTGACTCCCTCGCGGCTGTCGGTACAGAAGACCAGCGGTTCCCGGAAACCCGCTTCCTTCAGCAGGCGGACGAAATCCTCCCGCTGGGCAGGGTCGCCCTTGTCCCACTGGTTGATGACGAACAGCCAGGCATGGCGGTGGCCGTGCTCCAGCAGCAGCCGCCAGCCGCGGTCATCGCGGTAGCGTTCCGGGCTCACCACGTAGATCAGGAGATCGATGTGGGGCAGCCAGTCCAGTACCAGCTCGCGATTCTCCGTGTCCACGCTGTCGATGTCGGGCATGTCGATCCAGAGGATGTCGCGGTTGCTCTCCTGCCGGTGCAGGGCGATCTTCACCTTGTCCACCGGAAACTCCTCCGGCAGATGCTGGATGGAGACTGACTCGTGGAGATAGAGGGTCACTTCACGGGAGGTGGGTCTTTCCACCCCGGTGCGGGCGACCGGTTGTCCCGCGAGCCGGTTGAGCAGGCTGCTCTTGCCCACACCGGTGCCCCCGAAGAAGGCCACTACCAGCGGACGCTGGTTCTCCTCCCCGAAAAGCTCGGCCGGGGTGGCTGCTTCCACCGCACGGAGCCGTTCCACCTCCCGCTCCGGGAGCCAGCCGGCCTCTTTTGCGGTTTCGGCCCAGGTGAGAGCACGCTGGTGGAAACGATGGAGTACATCAGTGGTCATGTGCCAGTCTCTCCAGTTCCTGCTCCGCGGCGGTGACCTCCGCTTCGGGGATGTGGAAGCGTCTGGCCGGGTCGATGTGTCGCTCGAGCGCGGCCAGCTCCAGTCCAAGGGAGGCAAGCAGCTCTTTCTCCACCATCTCCTGCTGGCGCTGTTTCAGCTCTGCCGCCACCCGATCCATGTAGTGTCCCAGGGTGCTCTCCGCCAGCATGCTGGAGAGGGAGAGCATGGCAGGAGCAACCACGAGGTCGTGTACGCTCAGCCCTCCCGATTTGACCGCCAGCACTACGGCCGCGGCATCGGTGGTGACCCGCGCGGTGCGCAGGGTGTTGAGGATGGCGGGTTGTTGCTGAAGCTGTTCATAGAGACGGCGGGCGCTGCGTTCGATCTCGGGCTGGAAGCGCGCCTGGTAGTTTTCCACCGCTCGGGCGAAGCGCTGTTCGATGTGCGGCCGTTCCTCGCGCAGGGCATGCGCAATCCCCTTCCACCAGGCGCTCTGCTCCGGTTCGGTCTCGCCGAGGTCGAGGGCCTCTTCCGCGAGATGGACGAGGGTGTGGTGCGCGATCTGATTCAGCAGCTGCTGCTCCTGATTGCTGCCTTTGCCGCCATGCTCCTCCCCCTTGCCGAACAGGGACTTTCCCGCGCCGATCACCTGCCGCAACGGCCAGGTGATTACCCGGCGCATGCGGTTGAGCGAGTCGGCCAGCAACGGGATCTCCAGCAGGGTCAACAGCTCGGCGATGGCCTGCTGGAAGGTCTCGTAGTTCTGCGGATGATCCAGATAGTCCCGCCGGTAGTCGGCCAGCGCCTTTTCCAGTGCCTGCCGGACCATCTCTTCCCAACGCGCCTCGGCGGCCTGCTCGGCCCGGATCGGTGTCAGCCACTCCTCCCAGTGGAGGCGGATGAAACGGTAGAGGTGGCGAGCTTGCTGCTCCCGGTCCGGTGTGGAGGCGAGCCCGGTCATCAGCGCCCGCAACCGGTCGACGGCATCGGAATCGATCCCCCGGCCCGAGGGGTCCAGCCCCTTGCGGTAGGGAAGGGTGCAGAGGGGGAGGCGTTCGGCCGGGATTCCCTTTTCGGTAAGGTGCCTGCGGAAGGAGTCCGGGATCACCTCCCGGGAGGCCTCGTCCACCTTGTTGATGCACACCGCCAGCGGCCGTCCGAGCGGGATCAGCAGCTCCAGCGTCTCCCATACCCGCTGATCGGCGTACTTGTCCTTGCTCACCACCAGCAGCAGGAGATCGGCGAGGGCCGCAGTGCGCAAGACCGCATCCCGGTAACCGGAAGCATCCACGGAATCGAAATCCGGTGTATCCCACAATACGGAGGGGGGCAGGGGTGCGCCGCCCGCTTCGCTCAGGCTGAAGGCCCGGTAGGGGGCGTTCGGCAACTCGGCAGGAGGGAGCTGCCGGTACCCGGTGAAGAAATCCGGCAGCCAGGGGTACTCCTCGGTCCGGCTGTCGATGCAGAACCCCTGGGGGTGCACGGTAAACCCTGCCAGGGCGCTCACCCCGGCCAGCGGTTTTTCCAGCAGCAGGTTGACCACAGTGCTCTTGCCCGCCTGGGTGGGGCCGATGACCGCGATCTGGGGATTGTGGTCCGGGTATTCCCGGTTGACCCGCAGCTTGCGTAACGCCGCTTCGGCCAAGGTCAGGGAGGCGAGGGTGCCTTCATAAGGGAGTGCTTGCTCCGTGCCGCCGCGGGAGATCTCTCCGCCTACGCTTCGGTAGCGTGCTATCAGCCGTTCTATGAAATCGAGCATTCGCATCCCTGGACGTCCGGTTTGCGCCATTGTAGTCGTTTCCCGGCAACTATTCAGCCGTCGTATCGATACTTTCAGGAATGGGAAAGGTGTAATATGCTTACGCCTGTATCTGCTGGTGGAACGTCCCTTTGTCCTTTCTTCGCTGCCATACGGTGAGGTTGCCATGTCCAGAAAGTTTCTCCCGATTGTCCTGTTGTCCCTCTTTTTCCCCTTTGCAGCTGGCGCGCAGACCCTTCCCCTCTCCCGGGCGGAGGTGGAGCAGGCCCTGAATGAGGCCGATGGCCGTCTGCAGCAGTTGTTGGACCGCGAGCTGAAAGGACTCTTCGAGCGGCTCGATCTTTCCGTGGACGATGGCCAGCCGGTGTTCCATTTCACCGAGCAGGATGTCGTACTGCAGGAGGGATGTGATTCGCGCTCCGTTCTGGAGCAGGTGGAAGGGACCATTACCTTGCGTGACAGCAGCCGCGCCGCGTTGCGGGTCGTCTCCTTTGCCGAACCACTCTCCCTGCGGTTCTCGCTGAATGCGGATCTGCTCTCCACCGGCCGGATCGCGCAGGAATGGGGCATCGGCAACGAGCGGCATTGCGCCCGTTATGCCGATTATGATTTCGACTTCGATGCCACGGGGAATCTGCTGGTGACGTTCGAGGTCACCGTTACTCCGCGTATCGAATATCTCGAGGAGGGGATCAAATACACTCCGATTCCATCTGTCCGTGCCCGCATCGAGCACTCCTCCTACCGGGTGGATGTGGATGACAAAGCCTTCGCCTCCCTGATTCGGAAGAAGATCGACCGCCTCATCCAGCCCTATCTGGAGCCGGCGGCGGCAGAGCAGTTCTCCCTGCGGTTGGAGCAGCAGTTCCGGCAGGCCATCCTCGATGCCTGGGGCGCGGAGTACGTGATTCTTCGCATGCCGGAGCTGGACCGGCAGCGGCTGGAAGAGATGGTCGCAGATCTGGAGCAGCGGCTCGAGGATGAGGCGTTCGATCCCGATGATTATCTGGGAGAGATCTACTACCTGCTGCTGAGCGGAAACGGCGATCTGTGGGATACCCTGCTGAACGATACCGTGCTTTGCCAGCAAGCGGACAAACTGATGGCGAGGATGCCGGTGGAACCGCTCTACCGTCGGGAAGGGGATGCCTGCGTCGCCGTCGATCCGCAGAGGGCGTCGGCAGGGAGCTACTATGCCGACCTCTCCTGCCGGCAGGTGGTCGATTATTTGCCCGTGGACCTGAAGAGTTACTGTGCTGCTCTGAACGGATCGGAAGATCCCTCCGCCGATCTCCTTCTCGCGGGGGGTGTCTCGCCGTGGTCTCTTTCTCCCGCCACCCGTCTCGACATCGGGGTGGAACCCGTCGGTGGTAATCACCAACCCTTCACCGCCCGAACCATCTACAAAAGGGCGGGAGAGTGCGCCCTGGAGATGCGCATCTACCGGCGCAACCTGGCCGCCACCGATCTCGATCCGTTGCTGATGCTGCATGGCGGGAGCTGGGAGCGCCGTCGCAACAGCCTGCTGGGGATGGAGTCCCAGATCTCCCACTACACCGAACAGGGCTTCGTGGTCTTCGTCCCCACCTATCGGCTGGTGGGCGATACCGAGGGGGGACCGGCCTGCAACGGGGTGGAGGGAGAGCAGATCGTCGAGGATGTCACGGACGCCCTGGCATGGGTACGGTCGCACGGTGCAGAGTATGGAGCGAAACCGGGCCCGGTGGCGCTGTTCGGCCAGTCCGCCGGCGGGCATCTGGCCCTGCGCCTGGCGATCCGGCAGCCCGATGCGATCAGCCGTCTGCTGCTGCTTTACCCGGCCACCGATTTCGGTGATTTCCTGACCCGCTGGCGTTCCGGCGAGCTGGGTGAGGAGCCGGAGGGACTGGCAGCGCTGGAAGGGTTCATCGGCAGGCCGGCGGCCGAGGTGCGGGCCGATGATCCGGTCATCGAGCGCAATAGCCTGCCTGCCATCGTTGCCGCGCAGCCCGAGCGTTATCCTCCCATGTTCATCGTCCATGGCAGTGGCGACAGCCTGGTGCCGGTATCCCAGTCGGTGCGGCTCTGCAATGCCCTTGCGGGCGATCCGGAGCAGGGGCCGGTGGAGAGCGTTCCCCTGCGCATCGCCGAAGGGCGGGGACGCTCCTACGCGTGCGATCGGCGGGGAAGCCAGCTGCATGTGGTCACCGGTGCGGGACACATGCTGGATGGCTGTCTCTTCTCTTTGCTCTGTCCCGCCGGCGGGCTGGAGAGCCAGGCGGTGGCACGTGGGTTCCTGCAAGCCGGGCGCCATTGGTTGAAGGAGACCGGAGCGTCCCGCGTCACTCCGCCGGTAGCGGAAGGGCGGTGGAGATAACGGGTGTCTTTCGTGGCCGAGTACGGCCTGTTCCTGGCCAAGACGCTCACCATCGTGGTCGCCATCCTGCTCCTGGTGGTTGGGGTGGTGGCCGTTTCCCAGCGGAAACGAAGGGCGGAGCAGGGCCATCTCGAGGTTACCAGCCTGAACGAGAGATATGAGGAGATGTCGCGGGCGCTGGCCGAGGCGTTGCTGCCGAAGGAGGAGATGAAGCGGCGCAGGAAAGAGGAGAAACAGCGCAAGAAAGCGGAACGGAAGCGGCGCAAGCAGGCGCTGGCGCAGGGTGAGACGGAAGCGAGGCGAAAGCGTCTGTTCGTGCTCGATTTCGACGGGGACATCCAGGCCAGCGGAGTCACTCATCTACGGGAAGAGATCAGCGCCATCCTGACCCTTGCGGAACCGGGTGACGAGGTACTGGTGCGGCTGGAGAGCGGGGGAGGGACCATTCACGGATACGGGCTGGCCGCTTCCCAGCTGGAGCGTATCCGCGCACATGATGTCTCTCTCACCGTAGCGGTGGACAAGGTGGCCGCCAGCGGTGGCTATCTGATGGCCTGCGTGGCCGACAAGCTGATTGCCGCCCCCTTTTCCATCATCGGCTCCATCGGTGTACTGGCCCAGCTGCCCAATTTCAACCGGCTGTTGAAGAAGCACGACATCGACTTCGAGCAGCTTCAAGCGGGAGAATACAAGCGTACCCTCACCCTGTTCGGGGAGAATACCGACAAGGGGCGGGAAAAGATGCAGCAGGAGCTGGAAGAGATCCACCGGCTGTTCAAGGGGTTCATCAAGCGACAGCGCGCCGGACTGGAGGTGGAGAAGGTGGCCACTGGCGAGCACTGGCTGGGCAGCCGGGCGCTGGAGCTGGGGCTGGTGGACGAACTGCTCACCAGCGACGATTATCTGATGGCCATGCGGGA
>WFNS01000052.1 GCA_015488495.1 Gammaproteobacteria bacterium
GGAGGGCAGTGCAACCCTTTTCCCACCAGGTGGTGTGTCAGAAATTTTGACGCTTCACATGTGCCACGATTCCGTCTCGCAAGGGAGCGGGTGAACGTGACGGATTATTTCGTTTCTCATTGTAAGTAATTGATTGCTTGTTGTTTCAGCATGCGTGACGCTGTTTTTGACGGTATGGGGAGAGCTGATGATCGGATTCTACCGGCCAAACTTGTGTCGGTTTTTTTTACAGTCACCCACATCGCTGTGCGGAATCGTTTACAAAAAGTTAATTATTTCAGTGGTAAGCGTGATATGGCACGGTGATTGCTAAAATTATGACAGCCGCAAGCTGGTTAGCGGCGAAGAATCCCTGGGGGGGGATGATACGAGGTACGACTGCTGTGCTTCGTTTAACTTTTCCGGAAGCGGCGGGAGCCGCTTCCGGTTTTCTTTTTTGTGGCACCCTTTGCTCCGCATCTTGCTCAGTGATCGCCCTGGACGACGGATTTGTGACTCCCGTCACATCTGGTTACTACGCGTGGGCGAGTTTCCCGACGGTTTCACCTCTCCGGCAAAAACGTTAGTATAGGGATAGAGGTAGCGCGCCACCATGCTTCGATCGAAACGCCAGGAAGGATGTTCTGCATACTGGCGGTGGAGCGATTCCAGTCGCATGCCGATGGATCTCTGGACGGGGTCTGGAGCAGGAAACGCGACGCAGCTGCCAGCTTTCAGGAAGAGCGAACGCATCAACTAGGGATGGAATAACAGAACAGATGATCCGCCTGTTTCGTCACTATGTGCCTGTTTCACTCGTTGTACTGGCATTTTCCGAGTTTCTGATTTTTTTTCTCGCCATCTACCTGGGCGTGGAGATCCGTTTCAAGGGGACGACGGTCTTCGTTGAACCCCTGTTTCCCAAGGCGCTGTTGTTCGCGGTGGTGATGCTGGGGGCCATGACCTCGATGGGGCTCTACTGGCGTAGCTCCCAGATGGACATGCAAAAGACGGTGCACCAGCTTTTCCTTGGTTTCGTCCTGGGCACCGTCACCATGCTGATCCTCTTTTACGCCTTCCCGGCCGTATTCATCGGCCGCGGGGCGTTCGCCATCGCGCTGGCGCTGGCCTTTGTCGGTATCCTGTTCAGCCGCACGGTACACTACTATTTCGCCGACCACGAGGTATTGAAAAAGAGACTGCTCGTTCTGGGGGCCGGGGAGAGAGCGTCGATGCTGGAGCAGGAGCTGGACCGGGGGGAGGCAGCACCCGGTTTCAAGATAGTCGGCTTCGTGCAGACTCCGGGACAGCCAATTCAGGTGAGTGAGGAGCGTGTGATCTCGGTGCAGGACACACTGATGAGCACGTTGGAGCAGCATCAGGCACAGGAGATTGTAGTGGCGCTGGACGAGCGGCGGGAGTACTTTCCCGTTCGCGAGATGCTTGCCTGCAAGATGAACGGTGTGGAGATCACCGATGTCACCGGGTTTCTGGAGCAGCGCACCGGGAAGATTCGCCTGGATACCATTCATCCCAGTACCTTCATCTTCGCCGATGGATATTCCCATGCGGTGGTGGCCTCGTATGGAAAACGGGTATTCGACGTAGGCGTCAGTCTGATGTTGCTCGCTGCAGGCTGGCCGGTGATACTGGCGACGGCGGCGGCGATTTTTGCGGAATCACGGGGAAAGGGGACGATTTTCTATCGCCAGCAGCGAGTTGGGAAGGACGGGAAGAGTTTCGATGTGTTGAAGTTTCGCAGTATGCGCATGGATGCGGAGAGCGGCGGCAAGGCACAATGGGCGGCCGAGAACGATCATCGTGTAACCCGGGTGGGGCGGGTGATCCGCAAATACCGGATCGATGAGCTTCCCCAGCTGCTCAACGTCCTGAAAGGGGATATGAGCTTCGTCGGACCTCGCCCCGAGAGGCCCCAGTTCGTGAAGGAGTTGTCAGCGAAGATACCCTACTACGGGCTCAGACACAAAGTGAAACCCGGCATCACGGGTTGGGCCCAGATCTGTTATCCTTATGGCTCTTCCGAGCGGGATGCGCTCGAAAAGCTGCAGTATGATCTGTACTATATTAAAAACTACAGCTTGTGGTTCGATTTTCTGATTATGGCCCAAACCGTCTACGCCGTACTCTCGGGAAGGGGGGGGCGCTGAACCCGGTACGATCGAAAAGACGAGCGGGGACCCTGTTCTGAAGGGGTTTCCCGGCCATCGGCAAGCCCCCGCCACGGCTGGCCGCCACCCCTGGGAAGGTTTGTCGGGGGGTGCGGAGAAAGGGGGAATAGCTGCATTATGAATCTGGGGGTTATCAGCTACTCGCTGGCCGTCTCCTCCTCGCTGGTGCTTGCGCTGCTGCTGCTTACCACTTGGCGGGGAAGGTTGTTTGGCACCTTGCTGTTGCTGGCCGTGGTGACGACGTCGCTTTGGGCCATCTCCGCGGCCTGGCTGGCGGGGTTCGGCTCCGCGCCGGCCGGTGTGGCGTACCGTCTGTTCGAGGCGTTGCGCTACATGGCATGGTACGGGCTGCTGCTGAGCCTGCTGACCCCTTTCGAAGGGGCCAAAAGGGGGCTTCGCCGAGTGGCACCCCTGGTGCTGGCGTTTCCGCCGCTGGTTCTGCTCTTCTATCTCGCCTCGGACTGGTTCATCGAACACATTCCTCATCCCGCCGGCGCCGATATCCGTATCGTGGGTCACGTGGCCATGGCCATCATCGGTATGGTGATCGTCGAGCAGATCTTCCGCAACACCCACAAGGAGCAGTTGTGGCGGGTAAAGCATCTGTTGCTCGGGATCAGCGCCATTTTCATCTACGATTTCGTCCTCTATTCTGACGCCTTGCTGTTCAATCGTATCGACGGCGGGATGTGGGACGCCAGGGGGTTTGTCAACGCCCTGGTGATTCCCCTCTTGGCGGTGTCGGTGGCGCGCAACCCGGAGTGGTCCGGGGACGTGTTCGTATCGCGCAAGGCGGTCTTTTTCACCACCTCCCTGCTGGTTGCCGGCGTCTATCTGGTGGTGTCGGCGCTGGTCGGGTATTACATCCGTGACTACGGGGGGAGCTGGGGCAGGGCGCTGCAGATCACCTTTCTCTTCTCGTCGCTGGTGCTGCTGGTGTTGCTGTTGCTCTCCAGACAGGCGCGTGCCTGGCTGAAGGTGTTTCTCGGCAGGAATTTCTTCCAGTACCAGTATGACTACCGGGACGAATGGCTGAGGCTGATCCAGACCATGGCCCTGGACAAGACCGGACTGGGGTTGAAGGTGCGCGCGGTGAAAGCGCTGGCGGATGTGGTGGACAGCGCGGGGGGGATGCTGTGGACCCGGACCGAGTCGGGACGTTTTCGGCACAACACCAGCTGGAACCTTCCGGAACAGGTGACGGAGACCGTCCAGCCGGAATCACCACTGATTCGCTTTCTGGAGGAGAACCGGGAGGTGATCGAGCTGGACGAATATGCCCGCAAGCCGGAGATCTATCCCCGGCTGGATCTGCCAGAGTGGCTGCATGAGGTCAAATATCCCTGGCTGATTGTCCCCTTGATCCTCAATGACGAGCTGATCGGTTTCATCGTCCTGGTCAAGCCGCGTGCCCCGCACAAGCTGAACTGGGAGGAGCACGATCTGTTGAAGACGGCCGGCATGCAGATTGCCAGTTACGTCGCGTTCCTGGAGACCTCCGAAGCGTTGATGGATGCCCGCCAGTTCGAGGCCTTCAACCGCATCTCTTCCTACGTCGTGCACGATCTGAAGAATGTGAGTGCCCAGTTGTCGCTGGTGGTGGCCAATGCCGAGCGCCACAAGAACAATCCCGCCTTCGTCGAAGATGCCATCAAGACCATCGCCAATGCCACGGCGAGAATGGATCGGGTACTGAGCCAACTGCGCAAGCGGGAGAGTGATGAGGGTCACGAGAGCGTGGTGCAGGTCTGTGATGTACTGCGACAGGTGATCTCCATCCGGGCCGCCAGCCGTCCCCTGCCGGAGTTGAGGGAGTGCGATCCAGGGCTTCGTCTGCTCATCGACAAGGAGCGTCTGGTGAACGTTCTCTGCCACCTGGTGAACAATGCCCAGGAGGCGGCAGGTGAGGAGGGCGAGGTTGTGCTGTCCGCCAGAGCAGAAAAGAACGACATCGTCATCGAAATCAAAGATAATGGATGCGGGATGGATGAACGTTTCATCCGCGAACGGCTCTTCCGACCTTTCGATACCACCAAGGGGAATGCAGGTATGGGGATCGGGGTCTATGAGAGTCGTGAATTCATCTGGTCACAGGGGGGGGAACTCACGGTGCAAAGCCGTACCGGGCCCGATTCCGCGACGACTTTCAAGGTAAGACTACCGCGGTATGACCGGGCCCGAGCCCCTGAAGAAAACAATATTGCCCCGGCGACTGAATATTTGCATCTTCAGGATGCCGGGTCTGCGTCAGCTCAAGGCGCAGTGCACAGGGAATAGTGGTGACTATTTCCAAGTGCTGCGACGCAGAACCGGCGCAGACCCGGGGTCCCGACCGTTTGGGAATCGATGGCTGAAGATGCAAATATCTGGTTGCCGGGGCCATAAGATGGAGGAGGCACTCAATTGAACGGCGAACAGAGAAAGCTGCTGGTGGTGGAGGACGATCCCGGCCTGCAGAGCCAGCTACGCTGGTGTTTCGAGGGTTATGAGGTGATCCTTGCGGGGGACAGGGAATCCGCCCTGGTGGAGTTACGGCGGCACGAACCGCCGGTGGTCACCCTGGATCTGGGGCTTCCTCCGGATCCGGCCAACGTCAGTGTCGGTTTGGAGACCCTGCAGGAGATCCTGAAGATCGCACCCCATACCAAGGTGATCGTGGTCACCGGTAACGAAGACCACGAAAACGCCGTGAAGTCCGTTGCCCTCGGGGCCTATGACTTCTACCAGAAGCCCGTCGATGCCCAGCTCCTGGAGCTGATCGTCGATCGGGCCTATCGGCTCCATTCGCTGGAAGAGGAGAACCGGCGTCTGGCCATGCAGGGCAGCGACTCCCCCCTGGCCGGCATCATCGCCGCCAGTCCCGAGATGGAGAAGGTGTGCCGCGTGGTGGAGAAGGTGGCGCCCACCGATGCGACCACACTGATTCTGGGCGAGAGCGGCACCGGCAAGGAGCTTTTTGCCCGGGCGCTCCATGAGCTCAGCCCGCGGGCGGAAGAACGCTTTGTGGCCATCAACTGCGCAGCCATCCCGGAGAATCTGCTGGAGAGTGAGCTGTTCGGCTATGAAAAAGGGGCGTTCACCGGCGCCGCCAAACAGACCAAGGGGAAGATTGAGTGTGCCGATGGCGGTACCCTGTTTCTGGACGAGATCGGTGATCTGCCCGCCGCCTTGCAGGCCAAGCTGCTGCGTTTCCTGCAGGAGCGGGTGATCGAGCGGGTAGGTGGCCGGGAAGAGATCCCCATCGATGTGCGCGTGGTGTGCGCCACCCACCAGAACCTCGAGAACTTGATCGAAGAGGGGGGCTTTCGCCAGGATCTCTACTTCAGAATCAGCGAGATCCGACTGGAAATCCCCCCATTGCGCCAGCGACAGGGAGACATCGTGACCATCGCACGAGCCTTTCTGCACCGGCAGGCGCAGCAGCAGGGACGGTCGATTCGGGGGTTCAGCGAGGATGCCATCGCCGCGATGAACGCCCACGACTGGCCAGGCAATGTCCGGGAGCTGGAGAACCGGGTGAAACGCGCGGTGATCATGGCGGATGGGGCACAGGTGACCGCCGAGGACCTGGAGCTCGCGGTGCCCGAGGAGGCCCATCCGGTGTGTACGCTGCGTCAGGCACGTGAAGAGGCCGAGCGCCGGGCCATCCGGCAGGCCCTCGCACTGGCAGACGGAAACCTGTCCCGCACCGCGGAGATCCTGGGCATCACCCGGCCAACGCTCTATTCGGTGCTGGAAAAATACCAGATGCGGGAGTAACTTTCTGAAACCCTTGCCATGCAGTAAAATCCCCAACCTTGACCAATCTGACCCTCGAGGGGAATTTATGTTACGGCTGCGTGGTGCTCCTGCTCTCTCCGATTTTCGCCTGCAAAAGTTTCTTTCCGCAGTACAGGAACAGGTGCCCCGGGTCGCACACCTCTCGGCCGAGTTCGTCCATTTCGTGGATCCGGAGCGCCGTCTGAACGACTCCGAGCTGGAGCTCCTGAAGCGGCTGCTCGATAACGATCCCGTTCGCAGCGAAGCCCCCCGGGGGACGCTGCTCCTGGTGGTGCCGCGCTTCGGCACCATCTCCCCCTGGTCGAGCAAGGCCACCGACATCGCGCACAACTGCGGCCTGCAGAACGTACGCCGGCTGGAGCGCGGGATTGCGTGGTATTTCGTCTCCAGGGAAGAGGGGGCACTGGACGAGACCGAGCTGGGTCGGATCCGTCCGCTGATCCACGACCGGATGACGGAGACCGTCCTCAGTCGCTTCGACGAGGCGGAAGGGCTGTTCCTGCAGGGAGAGCCGGCCCCGCTGGGGACGGTGGATCTGCTCGGCGGGGGAAGGGATGCGCTGGTGCTGGCCAACCGCAATCTCGGGCTGGCGCTGACGGAGGACGAGATCGACTATCTGCTGGAGAACTTCCGCCTGCTCGGCCGCAACCCCACCGACGTGGAGCTGATGATGTTCGCCCAGGCCAACTCCGAGCACTGCCGGCACAAGATCTTCAACGCCGACTGGGTGATCGACGGCGAGCCGCAGCCGCACTCCCTGTTCGACATGATTCGCAACACCTACCGCGCCCACCCGGACGGGATCCTCTCCGCCTATGCGGACAACTCGGCGGTCATCGAGGGGCCCGAGGGGCAGCGTTTCTATCCCGATCCCGCGACCCGGAGGTATGAGTACCGCGAGGAGCCGATCCACATCCTGATGAAGGTGGAGACCCACAACCACCCCACCGCCATCTCCCCCTTTCCGGGGGCCGCCACCGGCTCCGGGGGGGAGATCCGCGACGAGGGGGCCACCGGCCGCGGGGCCCGTCCGAAGGCGGGGCTGACCGGCTTCTCGGTCTCCAACCTGCGCCTGCCGCAGGCGGTCATGCCGTGGGAGGAGCCCTATGGCAAGCCGGGGCGGATCGCCTCGGCGCTGGAGATCATGCTGGAGGCGCCCATCGGGGCGGCGGCCTTCAACAACGAGTTCGGCCGGCCCGCCATCTGCGGTTATTTCCGCACCTTCGAGATGCGGGTTCCCGGCCCCGAAGGAGAGGAGGTGCGGGGCTACCACAAGCCCATCATGCTCGCCGGCGGAATGGGAAACATCCGTGCGGGGCAGGTGGAGAAAGGGGACATCCCGCCCGGCGCCCAGTTGATCGTCCTGGGGGGGCCGGCGATGCTGATCGGTCTGGGGGGTGGCGCCGCCTCGAGCATGGCCAGCGGGGAGAGCGTCGAGGATCTGGACTTCGCCTCGGTGCAGCGGGGGAACCCGGAGATGCAGCGGCGCTGCCAGGAGGTGATCGATCAGTGCTGGCAGCTGGGGGAGGAGAATCCCATCCTCTCCATCCACGACGTGGGCGCCGGCGGCCTCTCCAACGCCATGCCGGAGCTGGTCAACGACAGCGCCCGCGGCGCCCGCATCGAGCTGCGCACCATCCCCAGCGACGAGCCGGGCATGTCCCCGCTGGAGATCTGGTGCAACGAGGCCCAGGAGCGCTACGTGCTGGCGGTGGCCAACGGGGATCTGGAGCGGTTCGCCGCCATCTGCGAGCGGGAACGCTGCCCCTGGGCGGTGATCGGGGAGGCCACCGCGGAGCGCCGGCTGATCGTCGGCGATGGCTACTTCGACAACATCCCCATCGACCTGCCCATGGAGGTGCTGCTGGGCAAGCCCCCCAAGATGTTGCGCGAAGCCCGCCACCACCCCTTTCCCAAGCGGGAGTTCCGGACCGGCGGGATCGAGCCCCGTGACGCCGCCTACCGCATCCTGCGCCTGCCCACGGTGGCCGACAAGCGTTTTCTGATCACCATCGGGGATCGCAGCGTGACCGGTCTGGTGGCCCGCGATCAGATGGTGGGGCCGTGGCAGGTGCCGGTGGCCGACGTGGCGGTCACCGCCAGCGCCTTCCACGGCTACCGGGGCGAGGCGATGGCCGTGGGCGAGCGGACCCCGCTGGCGGTGTTGCATCATGCCGCCGCCGCCCGTATGGCGGTGGGGGAGGCGCTGACCAATCTGGCGGCGGCCCGTGTGGAGCGGCTGGAGGATGTGGTCCTCTCCGCCAACTGGATGGCGGCCGCAGGCCATCCCGGAGAAGACGCCGGGCTCTACGATGCGGTGAAGGCCGTCGGCATGGAGCTCTGTCCCCGGCTGGGGATCGCCATCCCGGTGGGCAAGGACTCTCTCTCCATGAAGACGGTATGGGAGGAGGGAGGCGAGCAGCGCAGCGTCACCGCGCCCCTCTCCCTGATCGTCTCCGCTTTCGGCCGGGTGCAGGACATCGGCGCCACCCTCACTCCCCGCTTGCGTCCCGACATCGGCGGCGAACTGATTCTCATCGACCTGGGCAAGGGACAGAACCGGCTGGGGGCCTCGGCGCTGACCCAGGTGTTCGGCGAGGTGGGCCACCACGCGCCGGATCTGGACGATCCCCCCCAGTTCAAGCGCTTCTTCGAGACCATCCAGCTGCTCAACCGGAAAGGGCTCATCGTCGCCTACCACGATCGCTCCGATGGCGGACTGTTCGCCACCGTGGCGGAGATGGCCTTTGCCGGCCACTGCGGCGTGGATATCCGGCTGGACGAGCTGGACGACGATCCGCTGGCCGCCCTGTTCAGTGAGGAGCTGGGCGCCGTGATCCAGGTTCGCCACACCGATACCGACGAGGTGCTGGCGTGGCTGCACGACGCCGGGCTGGGCAGCCACACCTTCCTGATCGGCGGTTTCAACGAGGAGGACTGCGTGCGCTTCAGCCATCGCGGGCAGCCGGTGCTGACGGAGCAGCGGGTGGACCTGCAGCGCGCCTGGGCGCAGACCAGCTTCCACATGCAGTTCCTGCGGGACAACCCCGAGTGCGCGCGGCAGGAGTACGATGCGCTGCTGGACCTGGAGGATCCCGGGCTGTTCGCGGAGCCCTCTTTCGATCCGGACGAGAACGTGGCCGCCCCCTACATCGCCAGCGGCGTGCGGCCGCGGGTCGCCATCCTGCGCGAGCAGGGCGTCAACGGCCACGTGGAGATGGCGGCCGCCTTCGAGCGGGCCGGTTTCGAGGCGGTGGACGTGCACATGAGCGACCTCATCGGCGGAGCGGTCACCCTGGACTCCTTCACCGGCCTGGCGGCCTGCGGCGGTTTCTCCTTCGGCGACGTGCTGGGTGCGGGGCAGGGGTGGGCCAAGTCCATCCTGTTCAACGCCCGGGCGCGGGACCAGTTCGCCGCCTTCTTCCAGCGCGGCGACACCTTCGGTCTCGGGGTTTGCAACGGCTGCCAGATGATGTCCGGGCTGCGGGAGCTGATCCCCGGCAGCGGGCACTGGCCCCGGTTCCGGCGCAACCTGTCGGAGCAGTTCGAGGCCCGGCTGGTCATGGTGGAGGTGCTCGAGTCCCCCTCCCTGTTCCTGCAGGGAATGGAGGGCTCCCGCCTGCCCATCGTGGTGGCCCACGGCGAAGGGCGCGCCGAGTTCGAGGATGCCGCCGACCCCGCCCGCCTGCTGCGGGACAGGCTGGTGGCCCTGCGCTACGTGGACAACCGCGGCGAGCCCACCGAACGCTATCCGGCCAACCCCAACGGCTCGCCGCTGGGGATCACCGGCCTCACCACCGAGGACGGCCGCTTCACCATCATGATGCCCCATCCCGAACGGCTGTTCCGAACCGTGCAGTACTCCTGGCACCCGGACGAGTGGGGTGAGGACGGCCCCTGGCTGCGCATGTTCCGCAACGCCCGCTGCCGGGTGGGCTGACGGAGAAGGTCAACATTGCCACCGGCAGGCCGATATGGAGTCGATACCGCTTGATTCCAGGAGACCCGGTTGGCGCACATCATACCTTCCGACATCACCCGGCTGGAGCTCGCCGGAGCCCACGGCCCCGAGCTAGTACTCTTTCAAGGTAATAAATCAGGATGCAGCGTCCCTGTGGTGTTTCGCGGCAAGGCGCAGTGCGCAGGCAGTGGTTGTTCCCTTGTCAAGCACTGCAACGCCGCGGCGAAACACCACAGGGACGCCCGAAGGGTTGGCCTGTCAGTGTCCATGGCGGCGTTGATGGAATACATCCCTGTATTCCACCCCTTCGTGGGCGCTTCGCGCTCCCAATCCACTCCCGGTGGATTGGTGCTCCTCTTGCGAAGGGCGACGGCCATTCGCTGCGAGGAGCGCCTTGCCCTGAACGCTGACAGACCAACCAAATCCTGATTTATTACCTTGAAAGAGTACTAGAGTCGGCGTCTTCGTCACTCCCATGCTCCCGGATGACGGCGACGAACCGCTCCCCGTAGCGCTCCAGCTTGTGCTGTCCCACGCCGGAGATGGCGCTGAGTCCGGCCAGGGTGGTGGGGCGCAGTTCCACCATTTCCAGCAGGGTGCTGTCGTGGAACA
>WFNS01000053.1 GCA_015488495.1 Gammaproteobacteria bacterium
CCTGCAGGGGAACCTCTGGAAGTTCGATGTCACCGATGCCTCCGCCTCCAACTGGGAGATCGCCTACGGCACCTCTTCCGCCCCCGAGCCTCTGACCGTCGCGCTGGACGATGCCGGAGTACGGCAGCCCATCACCGCCAAGCCCGAAGTGGGGCGTCACCCCAAGGGCGGGGTCATGGTCTATTTCGGGACCGGCAAATACTTCGAAACCGGTGATGACTTGGTGGGCTCCGATCCCCAGCTGCAACGCTTCTATGCGATTCACGATGATGGGGAGACGGTGGACGTGACCAGTGATCTGCGTGAGCAGACCATACTGGTGGAGACTGTCCACTCCGGCAGTCGTGTACGGGTCACCTCAAAGCATCCGGTGGACTGGACCACCCAGAAGGGGTGGTATCTGGACCTGGTATCACCGCTGGAGGGGCGCCAGGGAGAGCGGGTGACAGCTGCGCCCATCCTGCGGTACGGGCGGGTCATCTTCACCACCCTGATCCCGGATGCCGATCCATGCAAATTCGGGGGGCGCAGCTGGTTGATGGAGCTGGATGCGCTGACCGGTTCCAGGCTCAAGAAGAGTCCGTTCGATCTCAACCGGGACGACCGGTTCGACGAAGGGGACCATGTCAACGCCGGGGACCTGGATGGCGACGGGAAAGATGATGTGGTCTCGGTCAGTGGCAAGCAATCCCTCGACGGAGGGATCAGCACCAATCCGGCCATCTTCGATGCCGGCAATGGCAAGGAGGTGAAGATTGCGAGCAAGTCCAGTGCCGATTTCGAAGTGACCGTGGAGTCCAGCGGCATCACACCGGGACGCAAATCGTGGCGGCAACTGCGATGAACACACCGTCACCCCTCATGCGCCACTGGGGTGGCTTCACCCTGATCGAGGTGATGATCGCTCTGGTGATCTTCACCGTCGCCCTGCTTGGGCTGGCCGGACTGCAGGCCGCATCGTTGCGTGACAATCGGCTCGCTTACCTGAATACCGTGGCCACACAGCTGGCCCACGACATGGGAGAGCGCATTCGTGCCAATCCAACGGCAGCGGCGGCAGGGGCCTACCTGGTGGACAACGTCAACGGCTCGGTGGCGGCACCGTCGGTGGACTGCTACACGGGTTCCTGTACCGCAGCCGACATCGCGGCGACCGATGCCTATGAGTGGTTGTCAGCCATCGAGGAGAGACTCCCTTCCGGCAAGGGGCGAATTTCAGCCGCTGGGGGGCTGCTGTCGGTGACGGTGATGTGGGATCAGGAGGGACGCGGTGCCACCGGCACCGATTGCGGGGGCGGCGAGGACGACCTGGCCTG
Organism: Gammaproteobacteria bacterium; assembly: GCA_015488495.1. GTDB lineage: Bacteria > Pseudomonadota > Gammaproteobacteria > Thiohalospirales > Thiohalospiraceae > DRMK01. Next base: position 1,317 of record WFNS01000053.1, read on the forward strand.
CCTGCAGATCCAGGTGCGGCTATGATACGGTCCTCTCTCTCGTCACAGCACGGATTCACCCTGGTGGAGTTGATGGTGGCGCTGGTCGTTGGATTGCTGGTGATGTTCGGTGTCGGGCAGATCTTCGTGCAGGGCAAACGTTCGGCATCGGTCCAGGATGAGGCGGGCCGGATGCAGGAGGGCGCGCGTTACGCACTGCAGCTCATGAAGCGGGATATTCAGAGAGCGGGCTACCTGGGCTGCAGTCATGCCGCTACCCTGAAGGAGAACATCGTCACGGGCGGCAGCTATGTGGACGATCTGGAGCATTTCGTCGCTGGCCATGAAGGATTGCAGGGAAGCTGGGATCCCCCCTTGCCGACAGAGCTGGATGATCCGGGGACGGCTGGCGATGATGTCGCGCCGGGGACCGATGTGATCACCCTCCGTTTCTCCGATGGGGAGGGGCTGAGGATGACCCAGCCGAAGCAGCCCTACCACTTCAGGGTACACAATCTCTCGGTGGAAAGCGGGGCCTGTCCAGATGGAGCGAGCAGTTACAGCGGCCTGTGTGCCGGTGATCTGGTGGTGGTCTCCGATTGTACCAAGGCGCGTACGGCCACCGTAGAAAGCCTCCACCTGAGCGGTGGTGACCTGTCGATCTATCACACCACCCCCTCGTGGGGTGATTCCGCCGACATGGATCCCCGCAACCACTTCAATCCGGCGCACAGCTACATCTTCAAGGGGGTGACCGTCTCTTATTTCGTCCATCCCCAGGATGGTGGTGCTCCCGCCCTCTACCGGAAGGTGGGCAATGGGGGTGCCGAGGCGCTGGTCGATGGGGTAGAGGATATGCAGATCCGCTACGGCGTGGATGATGACGGGGATGGTATTCCCAACCGTTTCCTCACCGCCGACAACGTGGTCGATTTCCGCCAGGTGGTGGCGGTCCGTATCGCGTTGCTGTTGCGCAGCATCGAAGAGCGGTTGCGCAAACCCAAGGCGCGTACCTTTCACCTTTTGAAGAAGACGGTGACCACGCCG
>WFNS01000054.1 GCA_015488495.1 Gammaproteobacteria bacterium
GGTGGACACCGATGGCGACGGGGTCCCGGATACGCTGGATCTCGATAGCGACAACGACGGTCTGTTCGACCTGACCGAATCGGGCGCCGATGCCGCTGCTCTGGATACCGATGGAAACGGGCGCATCGATTCCGGTTTTGGGGCGAACGGGTTGGCGGACGCGGTGGAGACCTCCGTCGACTCCGGCGTTTCCGATTACAACGGTGACGGCGTGGAGGATGCCCCGCGGGATACGGACGGTGACAAGGTCCCCGACTTCCGTGATCTGGACAGTGACAACGACGGGATTCTGGATGTCACCGAGGCCGGGCTCTCCGATCCCGATCTCGACGGCTACGTCGGTGCCGGGGAGCTCCCCGTGGATGACAAGGGCTTGATTGCCGGGGCGGGAGTGGTGCCTGCGCCCGATACCGATGGTGACAAGGTCCCCGATTTCCGCGATCTGGACAGTGACAACGACGGCATTCCCGACGTTGCTGAGGCGACTCGTCCCGATCCCGACAACGATGCCCACATCGGAGCGGGTAATCCTCCGGTGACGGACAGCAAGGGGTTGGTCGAAGGGGCCGGGATCCATCCCGTGGATACCGACGGGGACGGGCTGCCCGATTATCGTGATCTCGATTCGGATGGGGATGGCAGGCCAGACATCAGTGAGGCCGGAGGAGTGGATGCCGACGGTGATCGGAAGGTGGACGGCTTCCAGGACCGGGATGGTGATGGCCTGGACGACACTGTTTCACCGCTGGCGGGGGGTGTTCCTCTGGCCGTGCCCGACAGCGATGGCGACGGGTCACCGGATTTCCGGGACGTCTCGGCAGCACCTGGAGAGGAGCCCGTATTACAGACCGGCCTGAAAGGGGTCGGTGGCTGTACCTTGAATCCTGATGCCAGTTTCGATCCTGTGCTGCTGTTCCTGCTGGCGGCCGCGCCCTTGTATCTGGTGCGCTCGAGGCGGCGTGACAAGGAAGGACAATCTGCATAGGGGAAGAGTGAGATGGATATCAGAAACCAGATGATGAGGGTTACCAAGGGTGCGATTGCCGCCATGCTCCTTGGTGGTGTGGTCGTTCCGGCCGCATCGGCTGCAGATTTCAGCAGTCGCTGGTACGGAGGGCTTGGACTCGGGATCTCGGAGCTGGAGCCCGATCCAAACGGTACTGCGGTCCGGGTGGACGAGTCCCGCAGCTCGGGGGGAAAGCTCTTCATCGGCTACGATTTCACGAAACGTTTCAGCCTCGAGGGCCACTACGCCGATCTCGGGGAGGCAAAGATGTCCCCGGCAGGGGAGGTGGGATACAAGGAGATGGGGCTCGGTGGTCTCTACTACCTGCTCAAACAGCGCCCGGCCCATGAAGGGTTCGGTCTCTATGCCAAGGTGGGCGTTGGCAAGATGGAAAATGACACCGATCTCCGTTACGAGCGTGTCAACGACTACAGCCTGTTCTATGGTGCGGGTCTGGAATATGCCTTCAGCAACGGCCTGGCGTTGCGGGGGGAGGTCGAATTGTACGACGAAGATGCCCGCATGGCGACACTCAGCCTGCTGAAGCGCTTCGGTGGCACTCGAAAACAGCAGCCGGTCGCCAAGGAGCCGCCTCCCCAGCCGGAACCGGTGGCTGTGGCGCCGGCCCCCGTGGTTCCCGCAGCACCGAAACCTGCGCCGAAGCCGCCCGTGACGCTGGGCGAGCTCGAGGTGATCTATTTCCATACCGATTCGGCGGCGCTGACACGCCGGGCCAGGGCCAAACTGGATCGCCTGGCGGAGGAGTTGAAGCGTGTGCCGGATGCGCATCTCGAGGTGGCCGGGCATACGGACAACCGTGCCACCAGCAGTTACAACCTGGTCCTGTCGAAGCAGCGGGTGCGAACGGTGATCGACTACCTGACCCAGAAAGGGATCTCTGTGGAACGGTTGCGCCCGGTGGCCTATGGTGAGACCCGCCCCGTTGCGAGCAATACCACGGAGGAGGGAAGGCGCCTGAATCGGCGGGTCGAGTTCAGGGAGCTGGAGCGGTAGGCGGAAGAGCACTATCGGAACTCTTTTCCGACCGCTGGTTTCTGGCTGCAGCAGCGGCGGGACCTGCTGCGTGGCTGTTGCTCTACCTCATTTTCCAGCCGCGACCCAGCTGGCAGGGAGTCATCGACAACGGCGGGTTGTTGTTGATGGCCTGCCTGATCTACCCGCTGCTGGAAGAGATCGCTTTCCGGGGTCTGCTGCAGGGCTGGCTGGCCAGGCTGGAGAGCGTCGAGCGGCTCTCCGTGGCCGCAATCAGCGGGGCCAACCTGGTGACCAGCCTCCTGTTCGCTGCCGCCCATCTTCTCCACCACTCTCCCCTGTGGGCGGCGCTGGTGATTGGGCCGTCGCTGGTGTTTGGCTGGTTCAGGGATCGCTACCACAGTATCGTTCCTGGCCTGCTGCTCCATATCCTTTATAATTCGGGCTATTTCCTGCTTTTTCAGGCGGGGTGAGGTACGATTTTTAGTGGAAACAATGGAAAAACAGAGCCGGATCGAGAATCCCCCGCGCCGCTTCGGATGCCTCCAGGTTGCGGGATTGATGCTGCTGACCGCCGTCGTTACCCTGCTGGTCGCCGTGTGGGTCGTCAGGAACTATCTGTTCGTGTCCCAGTTCACCCCGGTCACCCTGAGTGCGCAAGAGGAGAGGGCCCTGCAGGCGAAGTTGCGGCGGCTGGATGTCCTGGAGGCCGCCGAGCGGCCAGCGGGTTCCAGTAAGGAGAATGCGGCCGAAGCGGGACCGCTGGAGCCAGAGCCCTACAGCGAGAAGGGGGCGAAGCGTGAGATCGAATTCACCGAACGGGAGCTCAATGCCCTGTTGGCCAAGAATACCGACCTGGCCCATAAATTGGCGGTGGACCTGGCCGATGATCTGGTCAGTATCAAGCTGCGTTTGCCGCTCGACGAGGATTTTCCCGTGCTGGGTGGCAAGACCTTGCGGCTCAAGGCGGGGGCCGAATTCGCATACCGTGACGGCCGTCCCGTGGTGATCCTCAAAGGGGTGACCATCATGGGGGTGCCGGTTCCCAATGCCTGGCTGGGAGGGCTGAAGAACATCGATCTGGTGGCGGAATTCGGCACCGACGAGGGTTTCTGGAAGAGCTTCTCCGAAGGCGTCGCCGACATCCGGGTGGAAGAGGGCCGTTTGAGGATAAA
>WFNS01000055.1 GCA_015488495.1 Gammaproteobacteria bacterium
ACTTCCCACCAGTTGAAGCTGTTGCGTCAGCAGGGCTGGTTGCGTAAACGCGATGACGGCAAGATGGTGTACTACCGCCTTCACAGTATCGACCTGCTCAAGGCGCTCAAGGGTGATCTGAAGATGTTGGAGGCACGCTTGGGATGAGCCGTTTTTCTTCGCCTGTTCATTTCGACAATTTCGATAACAACGAACTCATATCTCCACCAGAGAACGGCCAGCGGACTGTGCGCCGCATTGGGACATCCGGATGAGCATACAACCCGCGCTGGAACAGAGATCTGAGCCAAAACCGACACCCCTTTCCGCATGGTGGCTGTTGAGTCTGGCGATCTGTTTTGAGATCGGGGATGTCATGGGTTTGAATTTCAGTGAAGGCTTTTCTTTGCTGCTGCCAACAACACTGGCGCTGGTGGCATTCGCAATGGCGCTCTATCTGGTAAGCCATGTGATGAAACGGCTACCGGTGAGTGTCGCTTATCCCATCTGGACCGGCGGTGGCACCGCGGGTGTTGCCGCGTTGGGGGTACTGGCGCTGCATGAGAAGGCCGGAGTCTGGAAAAGTCTGGGAGTTGTCATAGTGGTGGCGGGTATTGTTCTACTGAACGTGACGCCGGTGAATCATGGCGGATAAACTGGAACAAATCACGCATGAACTTCGCCAGTCCATGGCGGCGAAAAAGTGCAGGCGTTGCGGCTGTTTCCAGAACACGGTGAACGCGCTACAGGCCTCCCCCGCCATAAACGAGCCACTGGAATCGTTGCTGAACGAGGCATGCAGCCTTTTCGAACCGGTTCGCTACGACTGTCTCGGATGTGAGGTGTGCTGGCCTGCCGTAGCGCAAAATCTGGCGGAAGAGATCGATCTGGCCGTCGCGGAAATGGGCCACTGCGCCACCCAAACACCCGAGGTCCGTGAAGGCTGGCCACCCCTGCCGGGAGACTACCGGGTGATGCGCTTTCAGGCGCCGGTGGCCGTCTGCACCCTCAACTCGGATCACCTGGTCGCTGCGCTGGCGGATGCCAATATCGAAGGTCTCTCCATCGTCGGCACGCTGCGCACCGAAAATCTCGGCATCGAACACCTGATCCGCAATGTGTTGGCCAATCCCGGCATCCGTTTTTTGATAGTTTGTGGTGAAGACACCCGCAAGGCCATCGGCCATCTGCCGGGACAATCGCTGGTGAGCCTGATGGAGAACGGGATCGACGAGAAGGGGCGAATCATTGGGGCCAAGGGGAAGCGGCCACTGCTGAAAAATCTGGAAAGGCATCACATCGAACTGTTTCGCCAGCAGCTAACCTTGATTGATAAAGTCGGCGAAACCGATGTGGGATCTTTAACAGCCTTGATCGCCAAAACCGCCCGAGATGATCCCGGTCCGTTTGCCACTACGGCAGACCATGTTCATGTTCCGGCCATCGAGAAAGCGGCGGAGCCGGAACGGCTGGTGCTCGACCCCAAGGGCTATTTTATCGTCTACCTGGATCGCAACAGGCAACGCCTGCTGCTGGAGCACTACAGCAACCGCGGCGTGCTCAATCGTGTATTCGAAGCCACCTCGTCTGCCCCTCTCTATAGCACCGTAATCGAACAGGGGCTGATCTCCCGTCTCGACCACGCTGCCTACCTGGGCCGCGAACTGGCGCGGGCGGAACAGGCATTGAAACGCGGCGAGCCCTATGTTCAGGATCGCGCCCCTGGAGAACTGGAGAAAAACCCATCCTCCTGCTGCTCCGCACTAACTGGAACCCGGACATGAAAATTGATCGAAAATATATTAGCGTCATAGTTGCCCTGGGATTGGTGGCTGTAATTGCGGCAAAGTTTTGGTCAAGCTCAAGCGACGTGCCGCCAACCGGCATCTCTTCGACCTCCGGGCCGGCCATCATCCTGGTGCGCGGTGACAACAGCCCCAGCTGCAGAGCAATTCACGGGCTGGTGGAACAGGCGGCAGAGCGTTATCGCGGCCGGATCGAGGTAATTCAGACGGACTGGAGTGCCAACAACCCGCTGATCGAGCGGTACCGGATACGCTTCCTGCCAACGGTGGTTTTCATCAATCGCAATGGCGCTGAAGTTGGCCGGCTCGTTGGTGAAAGCGAGGCGGTTCAGAATCAGCTTGCCCGTGCGCTGTCGAGAGCCGAGTCGCTGTTGAAACAATAGATGGATGCCTTCGCCACCTGGCTGGCCCCTTACCTGGCCAACGGTTCGCTGTTGGCGCTACCCCTGGTGATCGTTGGCGGCCTGATAACCGCCTTCAATCCCTGCTGCCTGCCGATGTACCCGGCCATCTTTGGCTTCATGGGACGCAGTTGCTGCTGCCGAATTTCGGAATGCGAGGATGATGCAGCCCCGCCGCCGAAACACCTTCCCCGCATTGCCCTGATCTTCGTCCTGGGGATGGCGACTGCAACAGCGCTGATGGGGCTGCTGACTGCCGGGCTGGGCTGGGTTTTTGGCCGCTTCCACCCACTGCTTCAGATAGCTCTGGCGCTGGTCCCTTTGACGATGGGCCTGCACCTGCTCGGCCTGATCTCCGTGAAACTGCCCGCCTGGTCGATCAAAGGACTGCCCGACTTCGGCCCGCAACGCTTCAGACACACCACCACTGCCTTCGCCGCAGGCCTGGCCTTCTCCCTGGCAATTGCCCCCTGCGCCACCCCCATCCTGCTTGGCATTCTCACCCTCGTGGCCATGCAGGGGGACATGCTCTGGGGTGCCATACTGATGTTTATCTACGGTCTGGGCACCGG
>WFNS01000056.1 GCA_015488495.1 Gammaproteobacteria bacterium
ATTGGCCGGATGGTTTTCCGTGCCGTTGCGAAGGATTTCAAGGATATTGAGGTGGTCGCCATCAATGACCTGCTGGAACCCGACTATCTGGCCTACATGTTGAGCTACGATTCGGTACACGGCCGTTTTCCCGGAGAGGTGAGCGCCGAGGGCAACAATCTGGTGGTTGATGGACGCAAGATACGTCTCACTGCGGAGCGTGATCCGGCCAATCTGAAGTGGGACGAAGTAGGCGTGGATCTGGTGGTGGAGTCCACCGGTTTCTTCCTCACCGCCGAAACCTGTCAGAAGCACATCGATGCGGGCGCACCGAAGGTGGTTCAGAGCGCTCCTTCCAAGGATGGCACACCCATGTTTGTCTATGGCGTAAACCATGACACCTACGATGGCCAGGCCATCATCTCCGCTGCTTCCTGTACCACCAACTGTCTGGCTCCGATCGCCAAGGTGCTGCACGACAAGTGGGGTATCAAGCGCGGCCTGATGTCCACGGTGCACGCTGCGACCGCTACCCAGAAGACGGTGGATGGTCCTTCTGCGAAGGACTGGCGCGGTGGCCGAGGCATCCTGGAAAACATCATTCCCTCCTCCACCGGTGCTGCCAAGGCGGTGGGCGTGGTGTTGCCGGAGCTCAACGGCAAGCTGACCGGCATGGCGTTCCGCGTGCCCACTTCCGATGTCTCCGTGGTGGATCTCACCGTCGAGCTGAACAACGGTGCCAGTTACGACGAGATCTGTGCCGCGATGAAGGCCGCTTCCGAGTCCGGGCCTTTGGCCGGTGTGCTGGGTTACACCGAGGACAAGGTGGTTTCCACCGATTTCCGTGGGGTCAACAAGCCCTCCATCTTCGATGCCGGTGCCGGAATCCAGCTCGATGACACCTTCGTCAAGGTGGTTTCCTGGTACGACAACGAGTATGGCTATACCTGCAACATGATGCGTTTGGTGCAGCATGTGGCTGGCTGAGTAAGAAAAGAGGGCTGCCACCGGCGTCGATGAGCCGGTGGAGCCGTCCCTCTTCGAGAAAACCGCCGGGCGGTGGAACGGCCGCCCGGCAGGTTTTTCTTTTTCGTTCCATGGAGAACGATTCGCCAAGCGGAGAGCGTTTTGCCGATCGTTTTTCAGCATTTCATTTCTATTCTTGCCAAGGAGTAACCCATGTCCATAATCAAGATGACCGATCTGGATCTCGCCGGTAAGCGGGTGCTGATTCGCCAGGATCTGAATGTCCCGATCAAGGATGGCAAGGTCGCCGATGACACCCGGATCCGCGCCTCGCTGCCTACTATCGAGCATTGTGTCAAGGCGGGTGCCAGGGTGATGTTGATGTCCCATCTTGGGCGTCCCACCGAAGGGGAATACAACGAGGAATTCTCTCTTGCTCCGGTCGTCGAGCATCTGGCCGGCCTGCTGGGCCAGCCGGTGCGTCTGATCAAGGACTACCTGGATGTGGCCCCGGAGGTTGGGGAAGGTGAAGTGGCGGTGCTGGAGAACGTCCGCTTCAACAAAGGTGAGAAAAAGAACGATGAGGAGCTGGCAAAGAAATATGCCAGCCTGTGTGATGTCTTCGTGATGGATGCCTTTGGTACCGCCCATCGTGCCCAGGCATCCACCCATGGCGTCGCAAAATATGCGCCGGTGGCCTGTGCGGGTCCGTTGCTGGCCGGGGAGCTGGAGGCGTTGGGCAAGGCCCTGGACAATCCGGCCCGCCCCATGGTGGCAATCGTCGGTGGTTCCAAGGTCTCCACCAAGTTGACTGTATTGGAGTCCCTCTCGAAGATCGTCGATCAGCTGATCGTGGGTGGAGGTATCGCCAACACCTTCATCGCTGCGGCGGGCTATAATGTGGGCAAGTCTCTTTACGAGCCGGATCTGGTGGATACGGCACGACAGCTGAGTGAGTCGGCCAAGGCGCGTGGCGCCGATATTCCCATTCCCAGTGATGTGGTTTGCGCCAAGGAGTTTTCGGAGAATGCCGAAGCCACGTTGAAAAAGGTGGACGAGGTGGCCGATGACGACATGATCTTCGACATTGGTCCGGAGACGGCAGCGCATCTGGCCGAGATGCTCAAACGTGCCGGTACCATCGTCTGGAACGGTCCGGTCGGTGTATTCGAGTTCGACCAGTTTGGCGAAGGCACCAAGGCCATCTCCCTGGCCATTGCGGAATCCGATGCGTTCTCCATCGCCGGTGGTGGCGACACCCTGGCGGCAGTGGCCAAATATGGTATCGCTGATAAGATATCCTATATTTCCACCGGCGGCGGTGCCTTCCTGGAATTCCTCGAAGGCAAGAAGCTGCCTGCCGTCGCCATTCTGGAACAGCGTGCAGCGGAGTGATTTCTCATACCGGCGCCGGAAAGGCGCCGGTTCACAGGTCAACATTCAATATGGTCAGACGAACGAAAATTGTTGCAACGCTGGGACCGGCGACTGACGATCCCAAGGTGCTCGACAAGCTCATCGATGCCGGGGTCGACGTGGTACGTATCAACTTCTCCCATGGCAAGCCCGAGCAGCACAAGGAACGGGCGGAGCGAGTTCGCAACCGCGCTCGGGCGCATGGTCGGCAGGTGGGGATCCTGGCGGATCTGCAGGGCCCCAAGATCCGTATCGAGCGATTCAAGAAGGGCAAGGTGGAGCTGGAGGAGGGAAAGCAGTTCGTTCTGGATGCCAACTGCGATCCTCATGAAGGAACCAAGCAGTGTGTCGGTATCTCCTACAAGCAACTTCCGGAGGAGGTGTCTCGTGGTGATACCTTGCTGTTGGACGATGGCCGGATAGTGCTCTGGGTCGAGGAGGTGGAGGGGCATCGAATCATATGCAAGGTGGTGGTGGGGGGTACTCTCTCGGATCGAAAGGGGATCAATCTCAAGGGAGGCGGGCTCTCCGCCCCTGCTCTGACCGACAAGGACAGAAAGGACATCAAGCTGGCCGCCGAGCTGCGGGCCGACTATCTGGCGGTGTCGTTTCCCCGTTCCGCATCGGATATCAATGAAGCCCGGGAATTATTGCGTGCCGCTGGCGGCCATGGAGAGCTGATTGCCAAGATAGAGCGCGCAGAGGCGTTGGATTGCATCGAGGAGATCATCGAGGCATCTGATGCCATCATGGTGGCACGGGGTGATCTGGGTGTGGAGATCGGGGATGCGGCATTGCCTCCCGTGCAGAAAAAGCTCATCTACATGGCGCGGGAGATGAACAAGGTGGTCATTACCGCGACCCAGATGATGGAGTCGATGATCGAGAACCACATTCCGACCCGCGCCGAGGTGTTCGATGTGGCCAATGCGGTGCTGGACGGCACGGATGCGGTGATGCTCTCGGCGGAGACCGCCGCAGGCGCCCATCCGGAGAAAGCGGTGGCCGCCATGGATCGGATCTGCCAGGTTGCGGAGAAGCAGCCCACGGTGACTCGCTCCGAGCACCGGATCGACAGGCAGTTTCAGCGCATCGACGAAGCTATTGCCATGGCGACCATGTATACCGCCAACCATCTTCCGGTGGCGGCCATCGCGGCCCTGACCGAATCCGGCTCTACGCCGTTGTGGATGTCGCGTATCAGCTCGGGTATTCCCATCTACGCCCTGACACCCCACGTGGAAACACGGCGGCGGGTTACGCTGTACCGTGGGGTCTATCCGGTCAGTTTTCAGCCCACCAGTAGCGAGGCGCCACAGGTCAACAAGGAGGCGGTGGACGAGCTGCTACGCCGTGGCGTGGTGCGCGAGGGGGACTTGGTGATCGTTACCAAGGGCGATTTGATGGGGGTTCATGGCGGTACCAACGTCATGAAGATCCTGCGTGTGGGTGAGCACGCGATTACCACTGTTTGACCCGGAAGGGTATCGGGAGATACCCGCGGTTTTTGAACCTTTCAATTTCAACTTAGGAGTGAGATATGGCCCTGATATCGTTACGTCAGCTTCTGGACTACGCGGCGGAGAATGATTTTGGTTTGCCTGCCTTCAACGTCAACAACATGGAACAGGTGCACGCCATCATGCAGGCGGCTGATGCCACCGACAGCCCAGTCATCATGCAGGGTTCTGCCGGCGCGCGTGCCTATGCGGGCGAGCCATTCCTGCGCCATCTAATCGCTGCTGCTATTGAGATGTATCCCCATATTCCCATCGCCATGCATCAGGACCACGGCTCCGAGCCGGGTGTCTGTCTGCGTTCCATCCAGTCGGGTTTCAGCTCGGTGATGATGGATGGCTCTCTGATGCCCGATATGAAAACCCCCTCCACCTATGAATACAACGTGGAGGTGACCCGCAAGGTGGTGGAGATGGCCCACGCGGGCGGCGTTTCCGTGGAGGGTGAGCTTGGATGTCTCGGATCGCTGGAGACCGGTGAAATGGGTGAAGAGGATGGTCACGGAGCGGAAGGCAAGCTGGATATGGATCAGCTGCTCACCGATCCGGAGCAGGCCGCCGACTTCGTCAAGCAGACGGGAGTGGATGCGTTGGCCATCGCCATCGGTACCAGCCATGGGGCCTACAAGTTCACCAAGAAGCCGACGGGTGATGTGCTGCGTATCGACCGTGTCAAGGAGATCCACGCGCGGATTCCGGATACCCATCTGGTGATGCATGGTTCCTCCTCCGTTCCCCAGGAGTGGCTGCAGATCATCAACAACTACGGTGGTGATATGGGCCAGACCTACGGGGTGCCGGTAGAGGAGATTGTGGAGGGGATCAAGAACGGCGTGCGCAAGGTGAACATCGATACCGATCTGCGTATGGCATCCACGGGCGCTATCCGTCGCCACTTGGCGGAGCATCCCTCCAATTTCGATCCGCGCAAATTCCTCAAGGAGGCCACCAAGGGGATGATGGAGATCTGCAAGGCGCGCTATGAAGCGTTTGGTTGCGCAGGGCATGCCTCCAAGATCAAACCGCTTTCCCTGGAAGAGATGTACAAGCGTTACGAGAGTGGTGAGCTGGACCCCAAGGTGAGCTGAGGGTACAAGCTGATCCTTATCGGAAGGGGGCGGCTTTCTGGCCGCCCTCTGCTTTTTTGGGGGCGACAGGGGATGGTGGTTGATTCACCCCTCTCGAGCCGGATATTGCATCGGTCTCGCCTCCTGCAAAATAAAGTCACGAAAGGTTTGGGCCGCGGGGGAGAGCCGTTTCCCTTGCCGATGGACCACATACCAGTGGCGCAGGATTGGAAAACCCTCCACGGAAAGCGTGACGAGGTGACCGCCCTGCAGTTCCCGCGCAACGGTATGGATGGAGACGATTCCCAGACCCAGTCCGGCTTCCACCGCCTGTTTGATGGCCTCGTTACTGGTCATCTCCATTCCGGTGTTCAGCGTGATGCCGCGACTGCTGAAGAAACGCTCCATGGCACTCCGCGTCCCCGATGCCTGTTCCCGGACCACGAAGGTCTCACCCTGCAACGCCGACAATGGGATCCCGTCCCTGCCTGCCAGCGGGTGATCGGGAGCCGCGATGATGACCAGGGGATTCTCCAGGAAGGGCTCTGCCACGAGATCCATCTGCTCTGGCGGACGGCCCATGATCACCAGATCCTTCTCGTTCTGCTCCAATTGCCGTAGCAGGCCGCCCCGATTGGTGACGTCCAGTTTGATGGTGATGTCGCTGTAGTTGCGGTTGAACTCGGCGAGTAGCCGGGTTGCAAAATAGTTGGCGGTGGTAGCGACCGAAATATCGAGCTGACCTGTCTGTCCCCCCTTCAGACGTTCCATGACCTGCTCCATTTCGTCCAGCTGTTGGAAGATATTGCGTGCATAGCGGAACAGCTCCTCTCCCGCTGGTGTCAGGTGAATCTTTTTGCCCAGCTGTTCGAACAGCGGAAGTCCTATGTTGTTCTCCAACTGTTTGATCTGCATGGAAACCGCAGGTTGGGTGAGATAGAGATCTTCGGCGGCCCTGGTAAAGCTCAGGTGCTGGGCCACCGTGGTGAAGACCTGGAGTTGGCGCAGGGTCAAATGCACGATTCTGGTCTTTTGTCGATGCTGTTCAATTGCCCTTTTGATTAGGTTCAAGAAGAGTCATAAGGTATTACTTATGGTGACAATCAAAATATTTTAGTGTTATTTATGTCTTAGGGCAATTATATTTCTCGCCTGACAAGGGGGGGCTGCCTGCCCATCCTTACAGACTTCTTCACCATTTCGAGGAGAACCACTATGGACCAATCCAACCGTTACGCCGACCTCAGCCTGAAAGAGGATGAACTGATTGCCGGTGGCAATCACGTCCTGTGCGTTTATATGATGAAGCCCAAAGAGGGTTACGGTTATCTGGAAACCGCTGCGCACTTCGCTGCTGAGTCTTCCACCGGCACCAACGTGGAGGTCTGCACTACCGATGATTTCACCCGCGGAGTGGATGCCATCGTTTATGAGATCGACGAGGCCAAGGAGCTGATGAAGATCGCCTATCCGGTGGATCTGTTCGATCGCAACATCATCGATGGCCGTGCCATGATGGTCTCCTTCCTCACCCTTACCATCGGTAACAACCAGGGCATGGGGGACGTGGAGTACGCCAAGATGCTCGACTTCTATGTACCGCCCAAGTACATGCGCCTGTTCGATGGTCCTGCCATGAACATCGTCGACATGTGGCGGGTGCTGGGTCGGCCTATCGAGAACGGTGGCATGGTGGTGGGTACCATCATCAAACCCAAGCTGGGTCTGCGTCCGCAACCGTTCGCCGATGCCTGCTACCAGTTCTGGCTGGGCGGTGATTTCATCAAGAATGATGAGCCCCAGGGCAACCAGGTATTTGCCCCGATGCGCGAGATCATCCCGTTGATTGCAGATGCCATGCGCCGCGCCCAGGATGAGACTGGCGAGGCCAAGATCTTTTCGGCCAACATCACCGCCGATGACCCGCAAGAGATGATTGCCCGCGGAGAGTTCATCCTGGAGACCTTTGCCGAGAACGCCGATCATGTGGCTTTCCTGGTGGATGGTTATGTCGGTGGTCCCACGGCTGTCACCACCTGTCGCCGCCGTTTCCCCAACCAGTTCCTCCACTATCATCGTGCCGGTCACGGTGCCGTGACCTCTCCGCAGTCCAAGCGGGGCTACAATGCGTTGGTCCACATGAAGATGAGCCGATTGCAGGGAGCCTCCGGTATCCACTGTGGTACCATGGGTTACGGCAAGATGGAGGGCGAGGCCTCCGAGAAATATCTCGCCTATATGCTGGAGCGCGATGAGGCGGAAGGTCTGTTCTTCAAGCAGAAGTGGTATGGGATGAAGGCCACCACTCCGATCATCTCCGGCGGTATGAACGCGCTGCGTCTGCCCGGATTCTTCGATAACCTGGGCCACTGTAACGTCATCCAGACCTCGGGCGGAGGTGCCTTCGGTCACAAGGATGGCGGTACCGCCGGTGCCATCTCTCTGCGGCAGGCGCGGGACGCCTGGATGTCCGGTGTCGATCTGGTGGAGTATGCCAAGGAGCACAAAGAGCTCGCGCGCGCCTTCGAGTCATTCCCGTGGGATGCGGACAAGCTCTATCCAGGCTGGCGTGAGAAACTGGGCGTACACAAGTAGGCCTATCGCCTGTTTCCGTCTGGTTGCAAAAGCCCCTGCCCTGAAGCGGGGGTTTTTGTTTCCGAAACCAGGATGCTTGACAGCAGAGCCTGTGCAAGCAAGCGATGTGGATTATCGAGATGAGCGAGTACGAACAATACAAGATTGGCCAGGAGCCCTTCTATCAGCCACAAGCGGACGAGATCGAGCTCTATGAAGCGGCCTACCGGAAACGTCTTCCGGTAATGATCAAGGGTCCCACCGGCTGTGGCAAATCCCGTTTCGTGGAATACATGGCCTGGAGGCTGGGCAAGCCCCTGATAACGGTTGCCTGCAATGAGGACATGACTGCCTCCGATCTGGTGGGCCGCTTCCTCCTCGACAAGGAGGGGACGCGCTGGCAGGATGGGCCGCTGACCATGGCGGCACGGATGGGAGGGATCTGTTACCTGGACGAGATCGTCGAGGCGCGCCAGGACACCACGGTGGTGATTCACCCCCTGACCGACTACCGGCGTACCCTGCCGCTGGACAAGAAGGGGGAGCTGATCGAGGCGCACCCCGACTTTCAGCTGGTGATCTCGTACAATCCCGGCTACCAGAGCCTGATGAAGGATCTGAAGCAATCCACCAAACAGCGCTTTACCGCGCTGGAGTTCGACTACGCGGATGCAGAGACGGAGGCCATCATCATCGAGCGGGAGAGCGGCCTCGATCGGGAACAGTGCAGACAGTTGGTGAAGATAGCCCACACCGCCCGCAACCTGAAGGGGCATGGTCTGGACGAGGGCATTTCCACCCGGTTGCTGGTCTATGCGGCGCAGCTCATCGAGCAGGGCATCGAGCCGAGGCGGGCCTGCCGGGTTGCGCTGACCCAGCCGATTACGGATGACGAAGACATCCGTGACACCCTCAACAACAGTGTTGAGATGTATTTCTGAGCGTTTCCCCCGAACTCACCTGTCAGGGCCCTCCCGAGGGTAGCCTCAGGTCCCTCTCCTTTCGGCGTTGCGCGCCTTGACGGGGGAGAGGTCTGAGGCCCTGAATGCGACATGTTCTGTGGCCGGGTTAACAGTGACTCGTGTAGCGCCGCTGAGCCAGCGGCCGGGCGATTGTGGTACAATGTCGGGATCTGAATCCTGACAAAATGACCTGATGGAAGCATTCGCCAAAGAACTCCTCCCGATCAACATCGAGGATGAGATGAAGCACTCCTACATGGAGTACGCCATGAGCGTCATCGTAGGACGTGCCCTCCCCGATGTCCGTGATGGTCTGAAACCGGTTCACCGCCGCGTACTCTATGCCATGAGTGAACTGGGTAACGACTGGAACAAGCCCTACAAGAAATCCGCCCGCATCGTCGGTGATGTCATCGGTAAGTATCACCCCCATGGGGATACTGCTGTTTACGACACCATCGTGCGCATGGCCCAACCCTTCTCGCTGCGTTACATGCTAATCGATGGTCAGGGCAATTTCGGTTCGGTGGACGGAGATTCCCCGGCGGCGATGCGTTATACCGAGATCCGTATGTCCCGCATCGCCCATGAGATGCTGGCCGACATCGACAAGGAGACGGTCGATTTCGTTCCCAACTACGATGAGTCGGAGCTGGAGCCGGCCATCCTGCCGACGCGGATCCCCAATCTGCTGATCAACGGCTCCGCCGGCATCGCGGTGGGCATGGCCACCAACATCCCGCCCCACAATCTGACCGAGGTAATCGATGCCTGTCTCGCCCTGATTGCGGAGCCGGAGATCGACATCTCCCGGCTGATGGAGTACATAGCGGGGCCCGATTTCCCCACCGCCGGCATCATCAACGGTGCCCGTGGTATTCGTGAGGCATACCATACCGGAAGGGGGCGGATCTATGTGCGCGCCCGCACCCATTTCGAGGAGATGGATGGTGGCCGGCAGCGGATTGTAGTCACCGAACTTCCCTACCAAGTCAACAAGGCGCGCCTGTTGGAGAAGATCGCCGAACTGGTCAAGGAGAAAAAGCTGGAGGGGATCTCCGAGCTGCGTGACGAATCCGACAAGGAAGGGATGCGCATGGTGATCGAGCTCAAACGGGGCGAAGTGCCCGAGGTGGTGCTCAACAACCTGTTCAAGCATACCGCCATGCAGAGCGTGTTCGGCATCAACATGGTGGCACTGGCCGATGGCCAGCCGCGATTGCTCAATCTCAAGCAGATGCTGGAAGCGTTCGTCCGCCACCGGCGCGAGGTGGTCACGCGGCGCACCATCTTCGAACTGCGTAAGGCGCGTGAACGTGCCCACATCCTCGAGGGGCTGGCGGTGGCGCTGGCCAACATCGATCCCGTCATTGCCCTGATCAAGGCAGCGGCCACCCCCGCGGAGGCAAAGGAGAAGCTGCTTGCCAGGGGTTGGGAGCCGGGACTGGTCACCGAGATGTTGTCCCGCAGCGGTACCGATGCCTCCAGACCGGAGCAACTGGGCAGGGAGTACGGGATGGTGGATGGACTCTACCATCTGTCGCCGGTCCAGGCGCAGGCGATCCTCGACATGCGCCTCCACCGGCTGACCGGCCTGGAGCAGGACAAGATCCTCAAAGAGTACCGCGAGATCCTGGATCGGATTCAGGAGCTGCTGGCGATTCTTGCCAGCAGTGAACGGTTGATGGAGGTGATCCGCGACGAACTGCTGGTAATCCGGGAGCAGTATGGGGACGAGCGCCGCACCGAGATACAGCTGGATCGAACCGACCTCACCCTGGAGGACCTCATCACAGAGGAGGAGGTAGTGGTGACCCTTTCCCATGAGGGGTATGCCAAGGCGCAGCCGCTTTCCGACTACCGGGCGCAGCGCCGTGGCGGCCGGGGAAAATCGGCCACTTCGATGAAGGAAGAGGATTTCATCGACAAGCTGTTCGTTGCCAGCACCCATGATACCATCCTCTGTTTCTCCAGTCGTGGGCGGGTCTACTGGCTGAAGGTGTACGAGCTGCCCCAGGCGGGTCGCAATGCGCGCGGCAAGCCCATCGTCAATCTGCTGCCGCTGGAGAAGGATGAGCGGATCCAGGCCATCCAGCCGGTGCGCGAGTTCCAGGAGGACAAATATGTGTTCTTCGCCACCGCTCAGGGGACGGTGAAGAAGACCCCGCTCGAAGAGTTCTCCCGGCCCCGTTCCACCGGCATCATCGCCATCGACCTGCGTGAGGGGGACAGCCTGGTGGATGTGGATATCACTGACGGAAACCGTGAAGTGATGCTCTTCACCACCGATGGCAAGGCGATTCGTTTCGACGAGTCACAGGTACGGGCCATGGGGCGGAATGCCGCCGGTGTACGGGGAATCCGGCTTCAACCGGGACAACAGGTGATCGCGCTGATCATCGCCGACGAGGGCCACATTCTTACCGCCACGGCCAATGGCTACGGCAAGCGGACCCCGGTCGATGAGTATCCGGTTCATGGTCGCGGCGGCCAAGGGGTGATCGCCATTCAGACCAGTGAACGCAACGGGGATGTTGTGGGTGCGGTGCTGGTGCAGGAGGAGGACGAGATCATGCTGATCACCGATGCTGGCACACTGGTGCGTACCCGGGTGGCCGAGGTCTCGGTGATGGGGCGCAACACGCAGGGGGTGCGGCTCATCAAGCTGGACAAAGGTGAAAGGCTGGTCGGACTGGAGCGTATCGTGGAGCTGGAGGGTGACCGAGATAGTGCAGCGGAAGGTCCCGCCGGGGAGGGGGAGTAACCCGGATGGGCCAGGGTTGGCCTGGAGCCGCCATCCCAGGAGGTGCATCCGGCGCAGACGCGTGGGGTACGCCGGGATTTCCCTGGTTGCCACAGCGTGCCAGCGCGGTACCCCGGTGCACACTCCCAAGCGCTGTTCTTGCTGGATATGCGGCCCCTTCTACCACGATATCCTCCTTCAGGAGTGCAAGGCCGTACTCGATTGACATTTCATGAACCCAGGAGAAGATCTCATGCCCCGTGTGTATAACTTCAGCGCCGGTCCGGCCATGCTGCCGGAGGAGGTGCTGCAACAGGCCCGTGAGGAGCTGCTCGACTGGCGGGGCAGCGGTATGTCGGTGATGGAGATGAGCCATCGCGGCAAGGAGTTCATGTCCATTGCCGCCCAGGCGGAGGCGTCTCTGCGGGAGCTCATGGCCATTCCGGACCACTACAAGGTCCTGTTTCTGCAGGGCGGTGCCAGCAGTCAGTTCGCCATGGTGCCGCTCAACCTGCTGGGCGGGAAGGGGCGTGCCGATTATGTCGATACCGGTTCCTGGTCGAAGAAGGCGATCTCCGAGGCGCGCCGCTACTGTGAGGTGAACATCGCCTGTGCCACGGAATATCGCGCCCCCTCCCAGGATGAGCTGCAGCTCGATCCCGATGCGGCCTATCTCCACTATACACCCAATGAGACCATCGCCGGGGTGGAGTTTCCCTACATCCCCGATGCCGGAGAGGTGCCCCTGGTGGCGGACATGTCCTCTACCATCCTGTCCCGCCCGCTGGACGTGAGCCGTTTCGGGGTCATCTATGCCGGGGCGCAGAAGAACATCGGTCCGGCGGGTTTGACCGTGGTCATCGTGCGCGAGGATCTGCTCGGCGAACCGCGGTCTGGCACCCCCACCATGTTCAGCTATCGAATCCATGCGGAGAACGGCTCCATGTACAACACACCGCCCACCTACGCCTGGTATCTGGCGGGGCTGGTGTTCGACTGGATCAAGCGCAAGGGCGGGCTGGAGGCGATGGCCAGGATCAACCGGCGCAAGGCCGAAAAACTCTATGCCGCCATCGATGGTTCCGATTTCTACCACAATCCCGTGGATCGCGGCAGCCGTTCCTGGATGAACGTTCCCTTTACCCTGGCCGATCCCTCTCTGGATGACACTTTCCTCGCCGAGGCGAAGAAACATGGGTTGGTCACCCTCAAGGGACATCGCTCCGTGGGGGGGATGCGGGCCAGCATCTACAACGCCATGCCGGAGGAGGGGGTGGACGCCCTCGTGGCCTTCATGGCGGCGTTCGAGAAGCGGTACGGCTGAGCGGCGCCGGCGGGAGATGATAGCCGATACACCCAAGCCGCCTTACTATGCCGTCATCTTTACTTCGCTGCGCAACGAGAAGGATGCTGGCGGTTATGCCGAGGCCGCTGCGCGTATGCTGGAACGTGCCCGGCGGCACCCTGGCTTCCTCGGTTTCGAGTCTGCCCGGGGTGGGCTCGGGATCTCCGTCTCCTACTGGCGTTCCCTGGAGGATATTGCTGCATGGAGAAGAGATGGGGAGCACCGACTGGCCCAGCGGCAGGCGAGCCGTTGGTACGATGCCTACCGGATCCGAATCTGTCGGGTCGAGCGGGAGTATGGCGACTGAATCGTTCTGAGACATATACCAAAACACATGTACAAGATACTGACGTTGAATAACATTTCCGTGGCCGGGCTGGAACGGCTGCCGCGTGAACGGTACGAGGTTGCTTCCGAGATCCAGCACCCGGATGCCATCCTGTTGCGCTCCTTCGACATGCACGAGATGGAGATTCCACTCACGCTGAAGGCGGTGGGGCGCGCCGGAGCCGGGGTGAACAACATCCCGGTGGAGGAGTTGAGCCTGCTGGGCATCCCTGTGTTCAACACACCGGGGGCCAACGCCAATGCGGTGAAAGAGCTGGTCATCGCCGGTATGCTGCTGGGTTGCAGGAACATCTGTCAGGCATGGGACTACGTGCGTGGTCTGAGGGCCGAAGGTGGGGAGCTGGCGCGTCAGGTGGAGGATGGCAAGAAGCGTTTCGTGGGTTTCGAGCTGCCGGGAAAGAGCCTGGGAGTGATTGGTCTGGGTGCCATTGGCAGGGAGGTGGCCAACGCGGCGCTCGAGCTGGGGATGAAGGTGATCGGGTTCGATCCGGGTATCACCGTACAGGGGGCCTGGCGTCTATCCTCCGATGTGGAGCAGGCGGAGAACATCGAGGCGTTGTTGGCCCGTTCCGATTTCGTCACCTTCCACGTACCGCTCAGTGAGGAGACCCGTCACCTGATCAATGCCGAGCGGCTGAAGCATATGAAAGACGGGGTGGTCATCCTGAATTTTGCCCGTGAGGGGATTGTGGAAGAGCAGGCCGTGCTGGATGCCATTGAGAGCGGCAGGGTATATGCTTACG
>WFNS01000057.1 GCA_015488495.1 Gammaproteobacteria bacterium
ACTCACCGAGTTGCTCGGCCACCAGTGCCCACACCCCCCCGAGCAGGCCGATGAGACCGAAGGTGCGAACCCCGGCGATACGGCTTCCCTCCTCGGCGGCACGTTCGTGCCAGCCCCGCTCGATGCCGATCAGCAGTCCCACTGCCAGTGCTACGCCCAACGAAAGAAAAGTTTCCACACCTCTTCCCCATCTTCCTGTCCGGAAGCCATCCATAAGAGGGATTCGAGTCGGCCGGACCTGCAATCGATGTAACCATTCAGCATGGTGTGAAACAGGCCGGTAACTGTTCAGATCGCCCCTGAAATTGGTCAGTTCAAGGCGAAAAATGGAAGTTTACGAGTGTAATTGACCATCTTTCGACGCAGAAATGGCGGATTTCAGGGATAATCTGAATAGTTACCAATCGATGATAGCCTTCTCCGGCCCCGTCCGAAAGAGCCCCATTTCCGGGCAGCCGAAAAAACGCGGCGGGGTTCGCCGATCAGGCAGGATGCAATAAAGCGAGGTTGCTTCAGAAGTCGGATAGCTGGAAAGAGCGTCGCCGCCCGGAGGAAGCACCACTCTCCTCGACCGGTGGCACGAGGCGGAACAGAGCCCCCTGCGGATGGCGCTCCGTCTTGTATCGCCTGGTGTAGCCGGCGGTCGACTCGGAACTCCCCAGGATCAGATAGCCATCGGGATTCATCGCCTGGGCGAGGCGTTCGAGAATATCCCGTTTCGACTCTTCAGAAAAATAGATCAGGACGTTGCGGCAAAAGATCACATCGAAGTGACCCAGGGAGGCAAAACTCTCTTGCAGATTGAGCCGGCGGAAACTCACCATGCGACGATACCGGGGCTTTACCACCCAGCTATCCCCCTTACGATCGAAAAAGCGCTCCTTGTGCTGCTCGCTCAAACCACGCCCGATGCTCAAGGTATCGTATTCGGCACGCCTCGCCGCTTCCAGCATGGAAGGAGAGAGGTCGGTTGCCACCACCTCCACGCGGCTCGGCCCGCCCCCGTGCTGCTCCCGGTAGGACTCAATCGTGAATACGATGGAATATGGCTCCTGCCCGGAAGAGCAGGCGGCCGACCAGATCCGGATCGGCCGCCCGTCGAATTCGGGAAGAATGACCTGCTCGAGCAACTGGAACGGCTTGCGGTCACGGAACCAGAGCGTCTCATTGGTGGTCATGGCGTCGATCACCTTTTCCCGCAGTGCACCGGCACCGACCCCCTCTACCCTGGACAATAGCTCTTCCAGGGTAGCAATCCCCTCCTCGGCCATGATGGCCGACAGTCGGCTGTCCACCAGGTAGCGCTTGTTGTCACCCAGCACGATCCCCGCGCTCTGCTCCAGAAAACGCTGAAACCGCCGATACTCTTCCACACCGATTGCTCTGTTGGCCAATGTTCTGCTCCATATGGGGTGGCACCCTTGCGGCCCAAAAAAGGGCCAGGCCACCGGGATCCGAACCCCCCCGCTTTCTTGACGGGGTCGTCGTACTGGGATATATCGAACCGATGCGCAAAAAACTTGACATGGGCTGGTGGCATCTTCCCCTTTCCGCCTGGCTGCTCCTCATGGCGGGGACGACCGCGACAGCCCAGGGAACGCTCCAGGACCAGATCCACACCGCCATCACCGCCTTCATCATCGAACAGACCCGGCAATACAACAGCCCTCCACGCATCGAGGTGGGACGCCTCGGCCCAAGATTACGGATTCGGCCCTGTACCGTTCCTCCCTCCGCCTTCCAGCCGCCCGGCAGCCGGTTGCTTGGCAACACCACCGTCGGGATCCGCTGCAACGGCCGTTCTCCCTGGACCATCTACGTTCCGGTTCAGGTCCAGCTGTTTCAGCCCGTGGCCATCGTCGACCGCCCCCTGGCCAGAGGAGACACGATCCGTGAAGGGGACTTCAAGATGGTGGAACGGGATCTGGGCGCGCTGAAAATGGGATATATTACCGACGCCAGACAACCCATAGGCATGGTGGTAAAGCGGCCCCTGAGGGTTGGCGCCCTGCTCACCCCGCAACTGCTGGAGGCGCCACGGCTGGTACGGCGGGGGGAACAGGTCACCATCGTCGCGGAATCGGGTGGACTGGAGATCCGCGCTTCCGGTGAGGCCCTAGCGGATGGTGCTCGGGGTGACCTCGTCAGAATACGGAATACCACCTCCAGAAAGGTCATCGAGGCGGTCGTGGTCGAACCGGGGGTGGTGAAAGTGAGAACCGGATCACACTTCCCGTAATCTTGCGGGTATTCGCTAAAGCTCTGTTTCA
>WFNS01000058.1 GCA_015488495.1 Gammaproteobacteria bacterium
GTGCAGCCTCTGCAGCAGCGCCAGGCGGTTGTTGCGCAGTGCTTCATCCTCCACCATCACCATCACCCGGTCGAAGAACTCGTCCACCGGTTCCCGCAATGCGGCGAGCCGGGTCAGTGCCCGTTCGTACTCCCCTTCGGCAAACAGCGGTTGCACCTGTGTCTCCATCTCGGCCACCATCCGGGCGAGCCTCTTTTCGGCGTCGTCTTCGAGCAGTGTGGCATCCACCTGCTGCGGTATCACCGTTTCCGCCTGACGCAGGATATTGGCGATTCGCTTGTTCGCCGCGGCCAGGCTCTCCGCTTCGGGAAGCTTGCGGAATACGGCCAGCGCCCTGATGCGCCGGTCGAAATCGCTGGGCCGGGTGGGGCGGCGGCTCAGCACGGCCTCGAACAGATCGGCGCCGTAACCCTGTTCCTGATAATAGCGCTTCAGGCGCTCCATCATGAAATGGAACACCTCCTCGACGATCCCGTTTCGTTCGAAGTCGTGTGGATAACCCGCCGCGGCATGGTGCAGCGCCCGCTCCAGATCGATGTCGAGATTGCATTCGATGATGATCCGCAGGGCCCCGAGGGCGGCACGGCGCAGGGCGAAGGGGTCCTTGTCGCCGCTGGGAGACTGGCCGATGGAGAAGATACCGGTCAGCAGGTCCAGCTTGTCGGCGATGGAGAGCCGTTGGCCGGTGGGCGTGTCCGGCACCCGATCCCCCGCGAAGCGGGGCATGTACTGCTCGTCCAGCGCCTGCGCCACCTCCTCGTTCTCGCCGCTGTGCAGCGCATAGTAACGGCCCATGATCCCCTGCAGCTCCGGAAATTCGCCCACCATCTCGGTCATCAGGTCGCATTTGCACAGCAGACCGGCGCGCGCCGCCTTTTCCGTGTCGCCGCCGCTTTCCCTTGCCAGCGTCTCCGCCAGCCGGCCGATGCGGAGTGACCGGTCGTAGAGGGTGCCGAGTCGCTCCTGGAATACCACCTCCTTCAGGCTCTCCAGCCGGCCGGCCAACGGCTGCCTGCGATCCTGGTTCCAGAAGAACTCCGCGTCGCTGAGCCGGGGGCGGATGACCCGTTCGTTGCCTTCGCGGACCTGATCCGGATCCCGGCTGTCGATGTTGCTCACCGCGATGAAGCAGGGCATCAACCGTTGCTCTTGGTCCACCACGTGGAAATATTTCTGGTGCCCCTTCATGGAGGCGATCAACACCTCCGGCGGAATCTCCAGAAAGCGCCGGTCGAACTCCCCGGCGATGGCCACCGGCCACTCGACCAGCGCAGTGACCTCGTCCAGCAACTCCGGGTCGAGCACCGCTTGGCCGCCCAGTTCGGAGGCGAGCGCTTCCACCTGGCCGTGGATGGCCTGCCGGCGCCGCTCGAAATCGGCGATCACCCAGCCTTTGGTGTGCAGCAGCTCCTCGTAATCGGCCGGAACGGCGACGTGAAGGAGCTCCGGCTGGTGGAAGCGGTGCCCCCGGGTGGTGCGAACGGAGGGCAGCCCCAGGATGTCGGCATCGATCGGCCGATCCCCGTGCAGCAGGAGCACCCAGTGGACGGGGCGGACGAACTCGGCGGGATGGTCGCCCCAGCGCATCCGTTTCGGAATGGGCAGTTGCTTCAGGCTGTTCTCCACGATCTCCGGCAGCAGGGCCGCGGCGGGCCTGCCCGGTTCCACGGTGCGGAACAGCAGCCAGGCACCCTTGTCGTTCTCCAGTCGATCCAGCTCGTCCACCGTCACTCCGCAGCTGGCGGCGAATCCCTGTGCCGCACGGGTGGGGAGCCCGCTCTCGTCGAAGGCGGCGGTGAGCGCCGGGCCCCGGCGCTCAATGGTGCGATCGGGTTGCTGATCGATCAGTCCGCCGACCAGTACCGCCAGACGGCGGGGAGTGGCGAAGGGGCGGATGGAGGTGAATTCCAGGCCGGCCTTCGTCAGCCCCTCGCCGATGCCGTCACAGAAGGCGGTGGCCAGCCGGTGCAGCGCCTTGGGGGGCAGCTCTTCGGTGCCGATCTCGACCAGCAGGTCGTGCCGTTCCCCCGTTCCGGGCGGGGGGGCGGAGGAAACCGGGGGGGGCTCGGTGTGCCCCGGCGGCTGGTACAGCGGAAAGCCCAGCTTCTCCCGCGCCTCGTGGTAGGACTGGGCCACCGCCCGGGACAGGGCGCGAACCCGCAGGATGTAGCGTTGCCGTTCGGTGACCGAAATGGCGTGACGGGCATCCAGCAGGTTGAAGAGATGGGAGGCCTTGAGCACCATCTCATAGGCGGGCAGCGGCAGCCCTGCCTCCACCAGCTCGTGGCTCTGCTGCTCGCAGGATTCGAAACCGGTGAACAGGGAGGGAACGTCGGCCCGTTCGAAGTTGTAGCAGGACATCTCCACCTCGTTCTGGTGGAACACGTCGCCGTAGGTCACCGTTTCACCGTTCTCGCCCTTCGTCCACACCAGGTCATAGATGCTGTCCACCCCCTGGAGATACATGGCGATGCGCTCCAGGCCGTAGGTGATCTCGCCACTGACCGGCCTGCAATCCAGCCCACCCACCTGCTGGAAATAGGTGAACTGGGTGATCTCCATGCCGTTGAGCCACACCTCCCACCCCAGACCCCAGGCTCCCAGGGTGGGGGACTCCCAGTTGTCCTCCACGAAGCGGATGTCGTGCACCAGGGGATCGATGCCCAGCGTGCGCAGGGAGTCCAGATAGAGCTCCTGGATGTCCAGCGGGGAGGGTTTGAGGATCACCTGAAACTGATAATAGTGCTGCAGGCGGTTGGGGTTCTCCCCATAGCGCCCGTCGGTGGGACGACGGCAGGGCTGCACGTAAGCGGTGCGCCACGGCTCCGGACCGATGGCGCGCAGGAAGGTGGCGGGGTGGAAGGTGCCGGCCCCCACCTCCATGTCCAGAGGCTGAAGGATGACACAGCCCTGTTCGGCCCAGTACTGCTGCAGCGCAAGGATCAGCCCCTGGAAGGTGGACAGATCCGCCGAGGACGATACGGTCGTAGCTTGATTCAAGGCCCTACCCCGATGGTTGGTGGTTCGAAAAGCGCAGATTATAACCCGCATTTGCTAGAATATATCCTTTTTCACACGGCGACATCGGCAGGACATGACACAGCAACGCAAGGCGCTGGCCCTCATCTCCGGCGGGCTGGATTCCATGCTGGCGGCCCGGGTGGTGATGGAGCAGGGCATCCATGTGGAAGGGGTCAATTTCTATACCGGCTTCTGTGTGGAGGGGCACACTCACGCCATTCGCAAACGGGATCGGGACAAGCCGAAGCGCAACAACGCGCTCTGGGTGGCAGAACAGCTGGGTATCAAGCTGCACATCATCGACGTTACCGAACCCTACAAGCGGGTGGTGATCAATCCCAAACACGGTTACGGGGCCAATCTCAACCCCTGCCTGGACTGCAAGTGTTTCATGGTGGGCCGGGCGGTGGAGTGGATCGAGGCGCACGGCTTCGATTTCATCGTCACCGGGGAGGTGATCGGCCAGCGTCCCATGTCCCAGCGGCGCGATACCATGCAGGTGGTGGTGCGGGAGTCCGGGGTGGGTGATCGCCTGCTTCGGCCGCTCTGTGCCAAGAATCTTCCTCCCACGTTGCCGGAGCGGGAGGGGTGGGTGGACCGGGAGCGGCTGTATGACTTCAGCGGCCGTTCCCGCAAGCCCCAGATGGCCCTGGCGGAGCGGTTCGGTCTCTCCGACTATGCCCAGCCGGCCGGGGGCTGCTGCTTTCTTACCGACGAGGCCTACTCCCGGCGGCTGGCCGACCTGTGGGAGGCACGCGGCGAGCGGGAGTATGAGCTGGATGACATCATGCTGCTGAAGGTGGGGCGCCATCTCCGCCCCCGCCCCCACTTCAAGTTGATCATCGGCCGCGAAGAGGGAGAGAACAACTTCCTGGAGGGCTACCGCCGCCGCTTCGTCCATCTGCGCACCGTCAGCCATCCCGGCCCCCTGACCCTGATCGATGGCGAGCTCGGGCCGCAGGATCGGGAGCTGGCAGCGCGCATCGTGGCCCGCTTCAGCGGTGGGCGGGAGGCCGCGGAGGTCGAGGTGCAGCTGGTGGATCGCGAGGGCACCGAGCAGCGGCTGCGGGTTGCACCCATGTCGGTGGACGAGGTGAAACGGGAGTGGTATCTGTGACCCGGCAACTGGATGCCCGCCGCCTGCTCTGCCCGCTGCCGGTGATCCGGGTCCAGGACCGGGTCAGGGAGATGAAGGCCGGGGAACGGTTGGAAGTGTTCTGTACCGACCCCGGGGCGGCCAGCGACATCCCGGCCTGGTGCCGAATCAACGGTCATCGGGTGTTGGAGCTGAAGGAAGAGCGGGGCGAGCTGCGTATCCTGATCCAGGTGGGTGAAGAGGGCGTTCGGTGAGCGCCCGGCCACAAGAGGTTGCGGAAGGGGGTCGCTACCGCGAGATTCGCAAGGTGACCCTGATCGGCTCGGTCATCGATTTCCTGCTGGCGGTGCTCAAACTGGTGGTCGGGTTCCTGGCGCAGTCGCAGGCGTTGATCGCGGACGGGGTTCACTCGCTCTCCGACCTGGCCACCGATTTCGTGGTGCTGTATGCCGCCAAGCACTCCAGCCGCGCCGCCGACGAAAGCCATCCATACGGTCACGGCCGTTTCGAGACCATCGCCACAGTGGCATTGGGTGTCGCTCTGATGCTGGTCGCCACGGGCATCGCCTGGGATGCCATTGAGCGGCTGTTCCACCCGGAGCAGTTGATGCAGCCGGGGCTGCTCGCACTGGTGGTGGCAGTGATCTCGGTGCTGGCCAAAGAGTGGATCTTTCACTACACCAAGCGGGTGGCCGACCGCTTGCGTTCTCCCATGCTGGCTGCCAACGCCTGGCACAGCCGGACCGACGCCGTCTCCTCGTTGATCGTCATCGTCGGTGTCGGTGGCACCATGGCCGGACTCCCCTACATGGACGCCATCGCCGCCGCAGGTGTGGCGTTGATCATCGCCTGGATCGGCTGGGATCTGGCCTGGCACAGCGTGCGGGAGCTGGTGGATACCGGCCTGGAGGAAGAGCAGCTCACGGCCATCCGCCGGACCATCCAGGAGGTGGATGGCGTGCAGGGCCTCCACTCCCTGCGGACTCGCCGGGTGGGGGCGGACGCGCTGGTGGATGTGCACATCCTGGTGGAGCCCCACATCAGCGTCTCCGAGGGGCACCAGATCGGGGAAGCGGTTCGAATCCGCCTGCTGCAAGGGCATGAGGAGATCAACGATGTGCTGGTGCACATCGATCCGGAGGACGATGAACATCGCCCCTATATCTGCGAGTTGCCGCTGCGCCGGGAGCTGCTCCCCCGGCTGCAGGAGTGCTGGACGGGGATCGAGGCGGCGCGGCGCATCGAAGGGGTCACCCTGCACTATCTTCACAACCGGATCCAGGTGGTGCTGCTGCTTCCGCTGGCGGTGCTCGACGGTGGACGTTCTGCTCGGGAACTGGAGGTGGAGTTCAACCGGGCAGCAGAGGGAATCGAAGTGGTAGAGAAGGTCCAGTTGACCTTCTGTCATTGACCCGTATCCGGGTCAGTGTGCACCAAAAAGGCGCGCTCATGTATTGGCGCACCAATCTGGTGCGCTTCTGTGGCGGCGGGTTGCCTCAACCCTTTGTTTCCAGGTGGCTCGGGCATGGCATGTTTACTGCTTTTGTGGTAAAACGAGTTTTTTGGGTGGATTCGTAGTTGGCTTAAATCAAACAATTGCCTGGAGGCGAGCAAATGGCTGAAAACGTATTGAAGCTGATAGAGGATAAGGAAGTAAAATTCGTCGATTTCCGTTTCACCGACACCCGAGGGAAAGAGCAGCACGTGACTTTCCCGGCAGCGACGGTGGATGCAGACGTCCTGTCCGACGGGAAGATGTTCGACGGTTCCTCCATTGCCGGCTGGAAGGGGATCCAGGAGTCGGACATGATCCTCAAGCCGGACCCGGAAAGCGCCGTGCTGGACCCCTTTACCGACGAAACCACCCTGATCATTCGTTGTGACATCATCGAGCCCAGCACCATGCAGGGCTACGAACGCGATCCCCGTTCCGTCGCCCGGCGCGCCGAGGCGTATCTGAAATCCACCGGTATCGGTGATGCAGCCTATTTCGGTCCCGAGCCGGAGTTCTTCGTCCTCGATGACGTGCGCTGGGGTGCCACCATGGAAGGGGCCTTCTACAAGGTGAACTCCGAAGAGGCGGAGTGGAACTCCGAGGCCACCTTCGAGGGTGGCAACATCGGCCATCGCCCCAGTGTCAAGGGGGGATACTTCCCGGTTCCGCCCGTGGATTCCCTGCATGACATTCGTGCCGCCATGTGTCTGGCCATGGAGGAGATGGGACTGACCCCCGAGGTTCATCACCATGAGGTGGCCACTGCGGGCCAGTGCGAGATCGGTACCGCCTGCGCAACCCTGGTGCGCAAGGCGGACGAGGTGCAGATCCTCAAGTATTGCGTGCACAACGTCGCACACGCCTATGGCAAGACGGCCACCTTCATGCCCAAGCCGCTGGTGGGTGACAACGGCACCGGCATGCATGTTCACCAATCCTTGAGCAAGGACGGGGTCAACATCTTCGCGGGCAACGAGTATGCCGGCCTCTCCGAGACGGCGCTCTATTACATTGGCGGCATCATCAAGCATGCGCGTGCACTGAACGCCTTCACCAACGCCAGTACCAACAGCTACAAGCGGCTGGTCCCCGGCTTCGAGGCCCCGGTGATGCTGGCCTACTCCGCCCGCAACCGCTCCGCATCGGTGCGCATCCCCTATGTGACCAATCCCAAGGCCCGTCGCATCGAGGTGCGCTTCCCGGATCCCACCGCCAACCCCTATCTGGCATTCGCCGCAATGATGATGGCCGGTCTGGACGGTATCCAGAACAAGATCCATCCGGGCGAGGCGATGGACAAGAACCTCTATGACCTGCCGCCGGAGGAGGAGGCCAACATCCCCACCGTCTGTCACTCCTTCGACCAGGCGCTGGAGGAGCTGGACAAGGATCGCGAGTTCCTGACCGCGGGAGGCGTGTTCACCAACGACATGATCGATGGCTACATCGAGCTGAAGATGGAGGAGGTCACAAGGCTGCGCATGACCACCCATCCGGTGGAGTTCGACATGTACTACAGCGTCTGACAAAAGACGCAATGATATTCGACGACGCCCCTTTGCAGGGGCGTCGTCGTTTATGGGATTGTAACAATCCGCGGTTGTTCGGTTCCTCTCTCTGGGCTATGCTTTGGGCATGCGGTCTTTTTTGCTTTTCCTGCTGTTTTTTCCGCTTCTGGTTGCCGCCAAGGAGATATACAGGTCCACCGGGGCGGATGGTGTGCCGTTGTTTTCGGACCGCGAGCAAAAGGGGGCGGAGAAGATCGAGATAGAGTCCCTTCCGACGACGGAGTTTCGAACCCCCGCACCTTCGACTGGTGCCGATTTCCGTCCTCCTGCCAAGGGGAAACCGGCGGAGAGGGCACAAACGATAGCCTATCGCCGTATCACCATCGAGAATCCCGCCGATGATGCGGTGGTATGGGCTACCGGCCAGCCGCTGGCGATTTTCGTTACCACCGATCCCCCTTTTGAAGCCGGCTCCGGCTACTCCATCGGTTTGCGTCTCGACGGCAAATTGCTGGAGAAGCGTTTCGATAGCGGGAATATCTCATTGGAGGGGATCGACAGGGGGACCCACACCCTGCAGGCGGTCATATTTGATCCCATGGATAAGGTGGTGGTAGCGTCGCCCCTTGTCACTTTCCATCTGAAGCGCCATTCCATCTTGCACCCCCGCTGACCCTTTTGGTCACCTCGTGCACCATATGGGTGCATCACCTCCTCTTTTGCGGTACCATCCTTGGTATTTATGAAGACGATATCCCCTCTTCAGCTTCTTTGAGAATACCCTGTTTTTGCCGTTTTTTCCGATAGTTAGCCTGGTAACGGCAAGCTGGTTTGCTTTTTGCTTAGGTATTAAGTCATGGATGCAGTGGCCAACGGACCAGAGCGGACCGCTCAACGGATCATCGACAACCTGAGCAGCGCGGTGTGCCTGTTCGATGCCGAGCTGCGACTGTGTCACGTGAATTCGACCGCGGAGGCGCTGTTTGGTCTGAGCGCTCGTCGCCTGCTGGGCCTTACTGCGCAGCAACTGCTGGATTCCAACCGGCTGGCCGGGCTTCTTGCCGTCGCCCTGGAGTCCGGTAATCCCTGGATCGAGCGCGAGTGCAGCCTGAAGGGAGTCGGGGAACATTCCGTCACCGTGGATTTGACCGCCATCCCCCTGCAGGATCCTTCCCAGCCGCCAGGGGTGCTGCTGGAGCTGAATCCCGTCGATCACCAGTTGCGGATTGCGAGAGAGGAGAGCCTGCTCGCCCAGCAACGGGCGACCCAGGAGATGGTCCGCGGTCTGGCGCACGAGATCAAGAATCCGTTGGGCGGGATTCGCGGCGCGGCGCAGCTGCTGGAGGGAGAGCTGGACGATCCTTCGCTGCGGGAGTACACCCAGGTCATCATCCATGAGGTGGACCGCCTGCAGGATCTGTTGAATCGTCTGCTCGGGCCACACCGCTTGCCCCGCATGCGTCGAATCAACATCCACCGGGTCGTGGAACGGGTGCGAACCCTGGTGCAGGCCGAGGCTCCGCCGGGGATCCGGTTGCTGTGGGATTACGACCCCAGCCTGCCGGAGCTCTATGCCGATGCGGATCAGCTGGTCCAGGTGGTGTTGAACATCGTGCGCAATGCGGTTCAGGCGTTGCCGGGAGAGGGGGAGATCGTTCTGCGTACACGGGCGCACCGTCGTTACACCGTGGGCCATATCTGTCACAAGCTGGTCATATGCATCGATGTCATCGACAACGGACCGGGAATACCGGAAGAGATGCAGCAGAAGATCTTCTATCCGCTGGTCACGGGTCGTGCGGATGGTACCGGATTGGGACTCTCCATCGCGCAGTCGCTGGTGAACCAGCACGGGGGGTTGATCGAGTGTGACAGCCGGCCGGGGAGAACCAAGTTCTCGATCCTGTTGCCGGTGCGAGAGGGGATTGGAGCCGAGGATGAATGACCGACCGCTGATCTGGGTAATCGATGATGATCGTTCCATCCGTTGGGTGCTGGAGAAGGCGCTCACCCGGGCGGGGATCGCCGTGAAGAGCTTCGACAGCGCACAGGGAATAGAAAGGCTGCTGCTGAAACAGCAGCCGCAGGCCATCGTATCCGATATCCGGATGCCCGGTATCGACGGGCTGGAGTTGCTGGAGCGGATTCGGCAGAAGTATCCCGATCTGCCGGTCATCATCATGACCGCCCACTCCGATCTGGACAGCGCGGTATCCGCCTACCAGGGTGGGGCATTCGAGTATCTGCCCAAACCCTTCGATGTGGATACGGCGGTGGAGCTGGTACAGCGGGCCGTGGCCCATGCCGGAAACCGGGAAGAGCGGGTCGATCTGGCCGATACGCCGGAGATCCTGGGAGAGGCGTCAGCGATGCAGGAGGTGTTCCGTGCCATCGGGCGGCTGTCGCGCTCCAACATCACCGTGCTGGTCAACGGGGAGTCGGGTACCGGCAAGGAGCTGGTGGCCCGCGCCCTGCATCGGCACAGCCCCCGTCGCGAAGGCCCCTTCATCGCCCTGAACATGGCTGCCCTTCCCCGCGATCTGCTGGAGTCCGAGCTGTTCGGCCATGAGAGGGGGGCGTTCACCGGGGCCCAGAGTCAGCGGCAGGGGCGGTTCGAGCAGGCGGATGGCGGTACCCTGTTTCTGGACGAGATCGGTGACATGCCCGCGGAGCTGCAAACCCGCCTGCTGCGCGTGCTGGCCGACGGCGAGTTTTACCGGGTCGGTGGACATGCTCCCATCCGGGTGGACGTACGCATCATCGCCGCCACCCACCAGAAGCTGGAACAGCTGGTGGCCGAGGGGCGTTTTCGCGAGGATCTGTTTCACCGCCTCAACGTGATTCGCATTCATCTTCCCCCGCTGCGCGAACGGCGGGAAGACATCCCGCTGCTGATGAACCATTTTCTGTTGGCTGCGGGGCGGGAGCTGGGGGTCGAGCCGAAGCAGGTGAGTCCCGCCGTGGTCGAGCATCTGACCGGGTTGGAATGGCCCGGCAACGTGCGACAACTGGAGAACACCTGCCGCTGGCTGACGGTGATGTCGCCCGGTCAGGTGATTACGCTGGAGGATCTTCCCCCCGAGCTGAAGAAGGAGGGAGAGGCTCCGGCTGCGGCGGAGGATTGGCAGGCCGCGTTGCGCCGCTGGGCGGAACAGCAACTGGCGCAAGGGGTGACCGGCCTGCTGGATATCGCCACCCCGCGCTTCGAGCGGATCATGATAGAGACGGCGTTGAAGCAGACCGGGGATCGGCGCCAGGAAGCGGCCAGACTGCTGGGGTGGGGACGCAATACCTTGACGCGCAAACTCAAGGAGCTGGCGGCCGGGAAATAGTCATACCGATCCGACTACGGGGGCGAGTGTTGCACGATGTTTCATGTGGTGCTCTACCAGCCGGAGATTCCGCCCAACACCGGCAACATCATTCGCCTGTGTGCCAATACGGGCGCTCATCTGCACCTGATCCGGCCGCTCGGGTTCGAGCTGGACGATTCCCGGCTGCGCCGCGCGGGTCTCGATTATCACGAATACGCTTCAGTCCGGTTGCATGATGGACTGGACGCTTTCCTGGCAACGGTGAAACCGGTGCGGTTGCTGGCCTGCTCTACCCGCGGCAGTCGTAACTACGCCGCAATCCGCTATCGGGAGGGGGATGCACTGCTGTTCGGACCGGAAACCCGGGGCCTGCCTGAAGCATTACTGGAGGGCATGCCGGCGCAACAGGTGTTGCGCATTCCCATGTTACCCGACAACCGCAGCCTCAATCTCTCCAATGCGGTGGCGGTGGTGCTCTACGAGGCGTGGCGGCAGCAGGGTTTCTCGGGGATGGGGTGAAGCTCCCGGCGATCACACCGCATCACTCGGTTTCCGTCTTCTGCTCCCTGTTCAGCAGGGATTCCACCGCCCTGGTCGGTGGCCGCCCCTCGTGGAGGACGAGATAGACCTGTTCCGAGATGGGCATGTCGATGTGGTGCTGCCGTGCCAACCCGTGCACCTCGCGAGCGGCCTGAATTCCCTCCACCACCTGATCGATCGCGGCCCGGGCCTGCTCCAGGCTCTCTCCTTCACCCAGACGAAGGCCCAGACGGCGGTTGCGGGACTGGTCGTCGGTACAGGTGAGCACCAGGTCTCCCAATCCAGCCAGACCCATCAGGGTCTCGCGCCGACCCCCGAGCGCCCTGCTCAAGCGCATCATCTCGGCCAGCCCACGGGTGATCAGGGCTGCGCGGGTGTTGGCGCCGAAGCCCAGCCCATCGGCGATCCCCGCCGCGATGGCGAGGACGTTCTTCACCGCCCCGCCGATCCCCACCCCGATCAGATCGTCACTGGTATACGGGCGGAACGAACCGCTGTGCAGCCGGTTTGCCAATGAACGGGCGAAGCGGGGATCGTTGGCGGCGACGGTTACTGCGGTCGGCAGGCCGAGGGCCACCTCGCGGGCGAAGGTGGGGCCGGAGATCACCGCCAACGGTCGTTCTCTTCCCACGACCTCTCCGGCCACCTGATGCAGCAACTTGTGGCTGCCCGGTTCCAGCCCTTTCGTGGCCCAGGCGATACGGGTTTCAGGTGAGAGCAGGGGGGCGATCCTGGAGAGGGTTTCCCGGAAGGCGTGGCTGGGGATACTGAGCAGAAGGTCGTCGGCATGTGTGACCGTCCACGCCAGATCGGGCTCCGGATGAAGATTCGGGGGCAGGGGAACGTCCGGCAGGTAGGCGCGGTTCTCCCCCGTCTTCCGCATTTCGCGAAGATGCCCGGCATTCCGTCCCCACAGAATGGTCGGGCTGCCGGCGCGGGCCAGCTGAATCGCGAGGGCCGTTCCCCAGGAGCCGGCCCCCAGTACGGCGACGGGAACGTGATGCGGGCGGGTCATGCGAGCACGCTGGAGCTCCTCAATGTGTGGCCTGTTGCTGCCGCATCCTCTCCTGGTGCTGCGCAAAAAGGGCGTCGAAGTTGACCGGGGCGAGCAGCAGTTGCGGGAATCCCCCTTTGGTGACCAGATCGGAGATTACTTCCCGCGCGTAGGGGAAGAGGATGTTGGGGCAGAAGCTGCCCAGCATCACTGGCAGATCGGTTTCGTTTATCCCCTTGATGGTGAAGATGCCTGCCTGCTGGATCTCCACCAGAAAGGCGGTTTTCTCCTCCAGTTTGGCGGTTACCGTGAGGGAGAGCACCACCTCATAGGTCTCTTCATCGAGCGTCGTGCCTTTGGTATTGAGGTCGACATTGATCTGGGGTTGCCACTGCTCCTTGAAGATATCGGGTGAGTGGGGGGTCTCGAAAGAGATGTCCTTGGTATAGATCTTCTGAATGGCAAACTCGGCGCCACTTTGTTGCTGTTGTTCGTTGTCCGTCATCTCCGTGTTCTCTCGGGGGTATTCAGGGGTGGCTGCTCATCAGCTCCCTGAAATCCGCCATTGATGCATCGAAAAATGGTCATTTTTCCCTCTGTAAACCGGGGTCGTGCAAGGGTCATTGTAGCGAAAAAACCCCGCCCGGGTGCGAAATCCATCGGCGGGAGCACTATTTCCTGCTCTTGCCGTTCTTGCTGAGAGGGAGCCCGGCACTGCTCCAGGCCATGATGCCTCCTTTCAGATTGTACACCGATTCGAACCCCTGCTTCCGCAGCAGGGCGCAGGCCCGGGCCGAGCGGCTGCCCGATTGGCAGACCACGATCAGGGGGTTTTTTTTGTACTCTTCCAGCCTGCCCAGTTTTTGCTGCAGTTGATCGAGGGGAATGGTTATCGAATTCAGGATCGTTCCTGTTTTCACCTCGGCGGGTTCGCGGACGTCCAGCACCACGGCGTTTTCACGGTTGATCATCGTCGTGGCCTCTTGCGGGCTCACTGACCGGGCACCTCCGCCGGCGCCGACATATTGGTAAATCAGCAATGCAACGATGACGGCAAGGGCGAGGAACAGCTCCCAGTGATTGAAAAAGAAGGTAACGAGCTCTTGCATGGTCGATTCAGGCCGGTTGTCGAGAAAAGGCCAATTCTGAGGGCTCCGGCGTCCGAGCGCAAGAGAAACAGGGGCCGACCGGAGGTATCGGCTTGCCACCAGATGGGA
>WFNS01000059.1 GCA_015488495.1 Gammaproteobacteria bacterium
AGAAGCGCTGGCGCAGGATTCAAGGGTTCGAACATCTTGCCAAGGTCATTGAAGGTGTGAAGTTCAGAGATGGAGTCGAAGTGAACAGCGAGACCGACGACAGCAGGAGCGCCGCCTGACCATGCCATACACCAGATTTGACCATAGCTCCGAGGACCCTGGGATGGCGCCTGTGTATTCCAGCTTTGAATGCAGATCTACTTATGGATCAAGCGGTTGTGTCGTTGTTGTTGCTTGGGCCCGGTTATTTTATACCACATTCAGGGGAAGAGTTCATCTCGGTGAAGGGGCAGGCAACGAAATGGCCCCGGCGTCCTGAGGATGCAAATATTGGGTTGCGGGGCAATAACGTCTTGTGGATGATGGGATGAAAGATGGCGGTTGAGATTGCCTTTCAGGAGGGCACGCTACCCGACTGTTCCGGGGCGGTAGGGGCACCGATGACCGGCATCAGAAGCAGCTATTACAGCCGGCTTCCGGTTCAAATTGGCCCGAATAGTTCACTCGGATAAAGTGATTACATCGTAAGCTACTGTAATCATGAGAAATACCGGATATGAGCAAAGAGTCACCGGCCGCGCTTAACGCACCTTGCACCAGGCTCGCCGCTCATTTGCGGTGGTTGCTCAGTCATCGATAATTTGGGCTATCGACTTCATCGCAAGCCCGCATCTGGACGACGGTCCCGGCGCAATCCTCACGTTCCTGCGTGAAATATTCGGGCTGGAGAAACCAGTGACCCAACGGCTCATGCTTCCATGCCCGATATCTTGGTGTCCCTTTGGTAGCAGGTAATCAGATCAGCTTGGCGATACTCTCTGCTGCCCTTTTGACATCGAGGAAGATCAATCCCAACTTGGCCTGCGGCTTTGCCAGCACGGTAATGACTGCATCGGGTCCCGCATAGGTCATCAGGATATAGCCTTTGTCTCCCTTGATCAGTGTCTGCTCCAGCGTTCCGCGGGCCAGTTCCTGAGAAGTGCGATCTCCCAGAGAGAGCATGGCGGCACTCATGGCGCCCATCCGATCTTCGTCGAGTTCAGCGGGCAGTACGCTGGCCATCATCAATCCATCGGTGGATATGACGGCCGAGGCCTCGATATCGGCCGAGGTGCCATTGAGTTCTTTGAGTATCGAACTGAGCATTTCTTCGCGCATGGGCTTGTACTCCTGGTGGAATAGTAAATATACGTCGTATTTTGTTCGCTCTGGCACGAAAGATGGGCGTGCCTGGACGATGTTCCCCCTTTCGAAGGGGCTTGGTTATTGTAATAACGGGCTGCTATTTTCTATCAAAAGCACCAGCTAAGCATCTTAATCGGCGCTTATGTGCTTATCTTTAACACTATATTATACGATTGCCAAGAGAATCGATGGCAAAGCCTCATTCAGGTTGTCTTGATGTATTCCCACTCGCCCCTAGGGCTGATCGCGGGGTACAGTAATCAACCCCCGGCGTATCTTATGCTCAAGGCCCAAATCAGTTGAATGAAAGGGGGTTGGTTCAGGCGGGGCATGCCTCCAACCACAAGTACGAAACGCTGGGTGCCCACGTAAATGGGCCAGAATCCCACTTCACTGTTTCCGGCTGCATCGACTACTGCCCATGCGTTGGAGCGCAGTCCCAGATTGTTCCTCAGCAGGCCGGAATGGCGTTCGTGCAGGGTGGCGAGGTCGGCACTCAGTGCTGACAACTCTTCCGCCGTCTCGTGAGGAAATCCCTGGGCGGAAAGATAGAATCCCTGCTCATCGGCCAGCAGCACCTTCCCGCTTCCGGAAAGTGGTGCCAGCAGGTCGGGGAGGGTGTCCTCCAGTCGGCCTTCCGGCGGTGTCAACGGGGTATCGCTACCCTCGATCCAACCCAGTGCCTGGATGTGGCTGAGAAGTTCCATGGCACTGTCGTCATCGTCAATTCCTGACCAGCTACGTATCCCTTCGACACTCAGCAGCGGACTGCTGTTGTGTTGAAGCAGGTTGCGCAACAGGCGGCGAGGGGCTTCCTCCTCCGGTCTCGAGACCGCGTAGTAAGCACCGGCCGGACTGGGCAGGACATAGATGTTTTCTTGTATCTGATAGCGGGTCATGCGGAAACCTTCAAGTCTGGAGCCAGAGAAAACAGTAATGCTTCGATCAGTACCACCACATCGCGTCGTTCACGGGCATCGATCTCAAAGACCGGAACCTTCAGTCCGGTACCCTTCAGCTGCTGTTGGTATTGGTCCACCCTGGGTGTGGCACAGCGGTCGGTTTGTGTGATCCCTATTGCCAGATGTGTGGAGTCGATGAACTCCCGGAACGAGTTCAGAAAGAAGTGCATATCCTGAAATGGATCCGCTCGGGTGTTGTCCAGCAGCAGAATGAGCCCGATCCCGCCCTCGGTGAGAATGTCCCACATGAAATTGAACCGTTCCTGGCCGGGCGTTCCATAGAGATGAAGACGCTCCCCACCACCCAACTGCATAATGCCATAATCCATGGCCACCGTCGTTGTTTCCTTGATGTTCTGCGTCATGTCGGTTGCAACCGCATCGGTGGTAACGGGAGGCGTATCACTTATCGAACTGATCGCTGTCGTCTTTCCCGCCCCAACGGGTCCTGTGAATATGAGCTTGTAGTTGTTGTTCATATCTTGTATTGGATATGTTGTCGATTACCGGCCTCGTCCGCGCAGGCGGGCGAGGATCTTGCTGAGAAACCCCCTGTGTTCCGGGGTTTGAGGTGAGGATGTCTTGGTATCCCTCTCTCCCCCACCTCTTTCACGTTGCTCTATCAGATCGAGAGCACGTGCCGCGCTATAGAACGAAAAGATATATTTCGGTGCAATATCGAGCAGTGCTGCCGTCTCTACCAGGGAAACGGGTTGCTTCGTCCACAGTGCGGAGATGCGCAGACCGTGACGAATGGGCATCAGCCGGCTCAGGTTGGGCCAGTGACGCAGGGAAACCGGTGCCCGCAGGTCCGTTCCTGCAGGTATGCGCCCCCGAGCTGTCCTTACGGCAAGTTTCCAGAGGAAAGGCTCCAATGGCTGGATCGAACCGCTCTGTTCCGGGGGGAGCTCTCCCTCATCGAGAACCCGGATGGTGACATCTTCCGCGTGAACCGGCATCACCGCCAACGCATAGAGATGGGCATGACTTTGCTCTACCCAGATCTCACGTGTCTCCGGCATGATGATGATCGGTCGCCACGGTCCTTCCAGCAGCACGTTTCGGTTCTGTTCAATGGCGATCCGGTAGGCCTTCTCAATGTATCCTTGTAGATGGTTCATCGGATCGTACAGAAATGCCGCTTTCTCTTTCTTCTTTTCTCCCGCAGGAGGTGTCGGAGCCTCCCACGATGGTGTAGCAACCGACCCCTTTTGCAGTACATCCGGAAACAGTGGAATGATCTCTCCGGAACGGGATTGTTTTTGCGGGGCGGGATCCGCCATCTGTTCGCTTTGTTTCGCGCTGGAAGTCCAGGGTGTGGGTTTCGACATCCGGACCTCCGGAGTGGAGGAGTGGGCAGCAGCCACACCTTCCGGAGCATCTGTTGAATCGCTCGTGGCAATGTTTTCACGGAGCCGCTCGAGAGCGGCCTTGAGTTCTCCCGGCTGCAGGGGTTTTTTCAGGAAGACGCCATTGTCGACCTCTATCTCCAGCAAGGAGATCAGAATGGTTGGTCGGGCAGGGTGCCTTTCAAAGTGCTCCGCCCGAAGTTGTTCGGCATTCACAGCATCCATGTCGATGATGGTGACATCGACATCGTCCCCTTCCTTCAGAGAGTAATCCTCATGGCAGATGTTCCGGAAAAAGAGGTCCAGGGCGTCACGAGCACGTTGATCCATGCCAATGGTATTGACTCGCAACATCTTTGGGTTCAACGAATTATTCGCCATTTCCATTCTCCGAACCGCCGACTCTGCTCTTAGCAGGGTGGCCCTGGGTATCGCAGCTGGAACGGGGCGATGAGCAGGACCCTGGATGCGGCGCGTATTGTGGTCGGGTCAGAGGGTGAGTCATAACGCGTTGTGTCTGGAGAAGTACTCGGCAAGTTCTTTCCATTCGCCCGAAATCCCGGTTCCCAGTTCGTGGAGCTTGTTGTACATGGTGGTAAAACTTTCCCGATCGTTGGATGCGCGGTAGATCGCAAGCAGATTGTTTTGCAGATCTCTCCGACCGGGCTTTTCCAGCACGGCTTTTTCCAAGACTTCTTTGGCCTTGTCGATCTGGCTGTACTCCAGATATTCAATGGCCTCATCGAGTGGATCGCGTTGCCTGTTGTTGCCATCCTCGTCGATGCGGACCACCAGCTGGCGGATCCCGGTCAACCCCTTGCTCAATACAGAGCTGGATGATGGTGGCATGGGATCAGAGGCGGAAACACCGGTATCCAGACGCATCGCCAGGGCCTGAAACTGTTCGTCGGTCAGCAGGGGTTTGGCGCGGAGCAGCATGCGCCGCCGGATCA
Source organism: Gammaproteobacteria bacterium (assembly GCA_015488495.1). Lineage (GTDB taxonomy): Bacteria > Pseudomonadota > Gammaproteobacteria > Thiohalospirales > Thiohalospiraceae > DRMK01. The sequence continues at coordinate 4,450 of WFNS01000059.1, forward strand.
GCAGCCCCTTTTCTCCCAGAGTGATGAACAGGTCGAGAAGGGCACCGTAAGTTCCTTCCGCATCACGTTTGGCCAGATAGAGGTTCAGCCGCTGGATCTGTGCGATCAGGTTGACCGGGCTTCTCGCCACACCCCGAGCGAGAAAATCGGTTGCCTTGTCCCCCCATGTTTCTCCATCGATCTGGAGTGAGCGGCACTCTGCAAGATGAAAGGCTGGCTCCAGCAGCTCGGACGCGGGCGTTTCCCGTGAGCGCTGTCTATCGAGCGGAGCAGGACCTGTTTTTTTCATCAAAGATTACCAATTGAAACGATATGTCATACAAGATGGCTTGACCATCCACTCCATCCCCCAGGGCGAATGCCGCCCGATGGCCGGGCCCGGCGGGAAAAGTTTCGCCTCGCACTCCTTCTGAGGGGCGATTTACGTATGCAGACTGGCTACTCCGTTTAATTATCGGCATTTTGTCCGGAATCATTACTGGTGCTCCGTAAATGGAGGAAGTTCGCTCAGTTGCCACGTTTGCAGGTCTCGTTCTCTTTGTCTGGACCTGCATGGTATTCGCCCGACGGGCGAGCCGTTCTCTTTTTTATACAGTCGCTTGAATTCCTTGTGCGTTCCGGAACTTTAGTTCGGCCAACATCTCAAGTTTAGCGGTGGAGGAGTACAGGGGCAAGCCCGGCAATCTTGTCTTCTGGCCAGCCGGTATCGTGGCCAGACTGACATCCATTGTCGGCTGCCCCGGGTGGGATAACAAGGAACTGCTTCACATGCTTACCCGACCTATGGACGCATTCCCTGGACCGGGCGTTCTCCCGCCACGATCTTCTTCTGCAACAGCCGGTTGTTGCGCAGCAGCAGGATATCGACCGTTTCACCGGGACGGATGCTGGCGATGTGATCGCGCATCGCGCGGATGTCGTTCACGGGCTGGTCGGCGATGCGAATCACGAAGTCACCGGCGCGCAGTCCGGCTGCCGCTGCCGGGCTGTTGCGAAACACGCCGGTAATGATGGCACCCTGCATCTGCTTGATTCCAAAGGCTCTGGCGATTGCCGGATTCAATGCTTTCACCTCGATGCCCAGCCAGCCCCGAATGACATAGCCATGCTCGAGGATCTGCTCCATGACCCCCTTGGCGATGTCGACGGGAATGGCAAAGCCAATCCCCTGCGAACCCCCGGAGCGGGAGAATATGGCCGTATTGATGCCCAC
>WFNS01000060.1 GCA_015488495.1 Gammaproteobacteria bacterium
CAGCTGCTGGATCAGGTAGGCGAGAAAGTGGGACTTGCCAGAACCATAGTGGCCGATGAGAAAAGCGCCACCCCCTTCATCCCGTTCCAGCAACCGCTGCAGGGCACACAGGTGGGTCCTGATCTCGGGGGTGACCAGAAAGGTGTCACTCAGCCAGTGCGCGGATTCCGCTTCCAGATCGGCCAGGCGCACCACGGTGGGATGGGGCCGGACCTCGAGCAGCTCCCGGATGGTAGTTTTTCCGCCCGCCATGTTGCAAACTTTAGCATATTTGACAAAACCAGCCCGCAAATCGCCGAGATCCCTGTCATGACGGTCCGGAAAAACCTTGCCACCGTGTTGCAGCGAAACCTTCGCCAGGCGCTACGGGCCGGGGATGCGGAACAGGCGGGTCCGCTGCTGCAGCGACTCAAGGCGGAGGACCCCCTCTCCCTCGAAACCAGGGGCCTGGAGCTGGAATATCTGCTGCTCACCGAGCACCGGGAGGAAGCGAGGCTGCTGGCGGACCAGCTGTTGGCCCTTCATCCCGGCTCCGCCCGAATCCATTATCTGGCGGGCCGGATGGAGTATCAGGGTAGACGTTACCCGCAGGCGCTGGCCCGTTTCTCCGAGAGCAACCGCCTGTTTCCCCACTGGCGGACCCGACTGTGGAGCGGCAAGAGTCTCACCCAGCTGGGGCGTTATGGGGAGGCGGAAGGGTTGCTGCTGGAACTCCATGCGAACCACCCCAAGGTGGCTCGTGACTTGGCCTGGCTGTACGAACGGATGGGGGAGGAAGAGCGCGCCCTGCACTACCTGGAGCGGTATCTGGAGTCCTGGCCGGACGACCCCCTGGCCCTGGAGCAACAACAGCGCCTCCGCTCCCATCTGCTTCCCGCCGACGAGCTGCTGGAGGAGGTGGAGACCCTTGCCGAACTGGGAGAAGAGATCCCGCCACAGATGTTCGCCACCTACCTCCAGCGACTGCTGGAGCGGGGTGAGAGTGGCGCCGCCCGTCGTCTCGTCGAAGAGCGGCTGCCGCGGATGGAATCCAGGGAAGCGGCCTCGCTCGCCTGGATCGCCTATCGACTACACGCCTACGATCTGGCGCTGCAACTGTTCCTGGCCGGGCTGCCTGGCCAGCTGGAAAACTTCAAGTATCTTCAGTCCCTGGAATCGACGGCCCGCAAGTGCAACCGGACAGCAGAGCTGATCCCGATCTACGAGCAGTACGCGCCCGAAGAGAAAAGGCTGTACGGCCGCATCAGGCGGCTCGAGAGAGAGGGCACGCCACCGCCTCCGCCGGCGGATTGAGGCGAATCCGGTTAATCCCGTCCGGCCGAACGGCGGGCAGCGGGACTATCGCCTGCCCCAGCTCCACTCCGACCACCAGCTCCAGATCTGCCACCAGCGGGGCCGTCCCGACGAGCGACACCCGCTCACCGCCTCGATCCGGCTGCCGAAGAGACTGTCCACCCGAATGGAGCCATCGACGGCGCTGCCGCAATCCGCCACGATCCGCCCGTCCTGCCAGGAGTCGATGGTGCACCGTTCGCCATCCTCGAGGTCGAACACCCCGGTCCCGGAGCCTTCCGCATCGAGATAGTGGCTGAAGCCCGCGCCGGTGATGGTCACCGTGCCGTCATTGCAGTCGACGGAATCGACGACGACCGCCGGACTCACCACCAGGTTGAGCGGCGGGCTGGCCATGTCTCCGTTGACAGCCTTCACGTGGTAGTTGCCCGGCGCCAGCGTGGCAGGAAGGGTCACCTCCATGGTGGTGAAGCCGACATTCTCCGGGACCAGTTCCAGGGACGAACCCTCCCCTGCCACTGGCTCCAGCACCACCCGGGTGGCGACGTCGTTCTGTGCCGACGCCTCCAGGAAACCCGAGCCGGTGAGCACCAGCGTGTACGAGGTGCCGGCGACGACCCTGGCGCTGCTCAGCCGATCCAGCTCGGGCAGCAGCGGTTTGAACAGCGGCTCGTTGGCCGCGGCCCGCATCACCGATGCCGGTGTGTTGCTGCCACCCATGTGACACCCCATACAGTCGGTAGATGTACCGATGTGGCCGTAATAGGGCTGTTCCTCATACTCCCCGGCAGTGCCGTTGCCATCGGAATCGGCCTGGATGCTGTGCAACGAGGTGGGGGCATGGCAACGGACACAGCCCTGCAGGGTGTGGTTTGGCGGGGTGGCGTCGTGGCAGAGATCGCAGCCGAAACCGGAGCCGCTGTCCGGTTGGCCCAACCCGGTACCGTGATGGGTCATCATGTTGGCATTCGGACCCGGCACCACGCGGCCGGTGGCATCATCGGTACCACCGTTGTGACAGTATCGGCACCCACCCCTCCGGTGCCCGGTTTCACCGAACTCGCCGTCACCAAACCCCGGATTGGGGCTCATGGAGGGAATCACCCGGACCTGCCAGATCTCGCCATTGGGATCATTGATCAGGCTGCCATGACAGGCATTGCACTCCGCCGCCCGCGCGCGGGCGGTGAGGTGATGGACCGAGGCAACCCCGGGTTTCTGCTGATGGCAACGAAGACAGTTGCGAAACTCCGGCTCGGTGGGGTCGAGCGCAAACTTGAAATATCCTCCTGCCGGACGGGAGGGGTCCTCCACCCAGTCCAACGCATGGCAGGTAACGCACTTGTGGGTGCCGTCGGGTGACTTCTCGGGATAAGGGGAAGCGGAATGGGGACCTATCGGGGTATCCACCCGCAGGTGGTGCCGGTCCGGCAGATAGCCCTGCTTGACCGGTGCCGGCGCCGTAGCGGGATCGAAATGGCAGCCCCCACAGGTCTCCATGGTCATGCTGTTGAACACCCCGTCCGGCATGCCCAGGTTCTGGTTCACCGGAGGGGGTGGAGTGCTGCCCAACGACGGCATGGCCACCATCGCAAGCACCATCATCAATAGAATACCGCGGGCCATGCCATCACCTC
>WFNS01000061.1 GCA_015488495.1 Gammaproteobacteria bacterium
AGCTTATGTATATCGACCTCGGCGCCAGTGCCGCCAACGTCCTGGTGGGCATCATGTCCGCCATCGTGGACAACATCCCGGTGATGTATGCGATCCTCACCATGAACCCCGAGATGTCCCACGGGCAGTGGCTGCTGGTGACGCTCACCGCCGGGGTGGGCGGTTCGCTGCTCTCCATCGGCTCGGCGGCCGGGGTGGCGCTGATGGGCCAGGCACGGGGCGTATATACCTTTTTCGCCCATCTGAAATGGTCGTGGGCCATCGCGCTGGGCTACGCCGCCAGCATCTGGATCCACTTTCTGATCAACCGGGAGCTGTTCCAGATCTTCCGCTGAGGAGTGCCATCGGCCTTCACTCCTGATAGAATGGCATTTCGTGACAACATCATACCTCCAGGAGTCATTATGAATCGTATCGTCATCACTTTCCTGGCCGCTCTGCTCTGCCTGGCACCCCTGGCGGTCTCCGCAGCGGATCCCGTCCAGAAGAGCATCGCGGAACTCTATCAGGAGAAGGACCAGCTCAAGGGAAAGCAGGTCAAACTGCATGGCAAGGTGGTGAAGGTGAACAACGGCATCATGAACCGTAACTTCATCCATCTTCAAGACGGCACCGGCGAGAAGGGTTCCAACGATATCACCATCACCAGTCAGGATACCGCCAAGGTGGGTGACGAGGTCACCGCAGTGGGAACCGTCACCGTGGATCTCGATTTTGGAGCCGGATATACCTATCCAGTGATCGTGGAGAAGGCGACCATCACCAAAGACAAATGATCCGCCGCACGCAGGCCGTGGAAACGACCGGCCTGCGTGCTCTCCCCAATCCCCGTGCTGTCACCTGCTCACTCCGTTTCCCGCCGCTCCAGGCTTCGCCAGACACAACCCGTGCCGCCACAGGCATCATCCAGGGCGGAGAGCCGTTCTTCATGACGAAGCAGCTCCTCGTCCGTGGCGCGAATCACTTTCAGGGCCGGCCTGTCCTTTGCGACGAGCCTGCGGACCACCTCTTCAGCCCCGCCCCGGCCGGCTCCGGCATCCTGCTCCTCCGTTGAGAAAGCCATCTTGACCTGCCCGCCGGTCATCGCCAGATAGACGTCGGCGAGAATCTCGGCATCCAGCAGGGCACCGTGCAGCTCGCGCTGGGAGTTGTCCACCTGATAACGCTTGCACAGGGCATCCAGACTGTTACGCTGCCCCGGATGCAGCTTGCGCGCCATCTCCAGTGTATCCAGAATGGTGCAGTGGTCCTCCAGCCGACCGTAATCGCCTTTCAACAGCGCCAGCTCGTGATTGATGAATCCTACGTCGAAGGGGGCGTTGTGGATGATCAGCTCGGCGCCCTTCAGATAGGCAAGGAGATCCTCCACGATGTCGGCAAAACGCGGCTTGTCACTCAGGAACTCGGTAGTGATACCGTGTACTTCCACCGCGCCGCTGTCGATTTCCCGGTCCGGCTGCAGATATTGGTGATAGTTGTTTCCGGTCAGGCGTCGCCGTACCAGCTCCACACAACCGATCTCGATGATACGATGCCCTTCGGCGGGCTCCAGACCGGTGGTTTCCGTATCCAGGACGATCTGCCTCATCTTCCAGCCTCCTTGAGTTCCTCGATGGCGCGGTTGGCAAGCTGATCCGCCCGTTCATTTTCCGCATGACCGGTGTGCCCTCTCACCCAGTGCCATTCGATGTGGTGGCGGCGCATCGCCTCATCGAGCCTCTTCCACAGATCGATGTTCTTGACCGGCTGTTTGCCGGCGGTCTTCCAGCCCCGCCGTTTCCAGTTTGCCATCCATTCGGTCACCCCTTTCTGCAGGTAGCGGGAGTCGGTGGTCAACTCCACCCGGCAGGGACGCCTGAGCGCCTCCAGGGCCCGGATCGCGGCCATCAGCTCCATCCGGTTGTTGGTGGTCTCAGGCTCTCCTCCCCATAGCTCTCTCTCCTTCCCGCGATAGCGCAACAGCGCGCCCCATCCCCCCGGGCCGGGATTCCCCTTGCAGGCGCCATCGGTAAAAATCTCCACCTTGTCGCTCATCGATTATTCGGTCCTCCCTCTGACCGTTGGCTCAGGAACACCGTTCGGCAGCAGCTTGCGGCCCAGCCGCCAGCGGGGTGCGATCGGTGTCAACGTGGTTACCCGCTTTTTCGCCACCAGGATATACACCGCGCCCAGAAAGGGCTCGAAACGTTCTCCGAGATACTCGAACACCCTGAAATGGCGCAGAAAGGCACCATGGCGGACAGGGGGATAGTAGACGAAGGAGCGGGCCGCCATCGTATCGAAACCGAGCAGCCGCAGCCAGTCCTGGAGCCGGGCCGAACTGTGGAAACTCCCCGACCACGGGGGGGTGCGGTGACGCCATCCGAGCCAACGCCAAAGGGTCCAGAGGCTCCAGGGATTGAAAGCAACCACCACCAGATGTCCCTCGGGCACCAGCACCCGATCCACCTCCCGCAGCACCTGGTGAGGCTCGGGGGTGAACTCGAGCACATGTGGCAGCAGGACCACATCGAGACTTTCCGTGGCAAATGGCAGCGCATCCGCCTCACCGTAAAGATGGGGGACTCCCGACCACTTGCCGGAGGAGAGGGGTTCCAGTGACATGACGACTCTATGCCGGACCCGGCTCGCCGACACCAGGTCGCTCCTGCCCGGTGAACCTACCTGCAGGAGATAATAGCCGAACAGATCCGGCAGGATCACGTCCAGTTGTGCCTTTTCCTGTTCGAGCAGCAAACGGCCGGCCCGCAGGTGAAACCAGGCCCGAAGCCTCCGCCAGACGCGTACGGCCTCCTCTTGCTGCTGTGATTTCGCCGCCATGACTACCCGTGAATCGTAATGTTCCGCCGTGATCGCCCGAATCAGCCCCGGGATTCTCCGGCTCGATGCAAGAAACAGGTTGTGGTGGTACCGGGCCAATAAACCCGTCAAAGGCTATACTATACCCGCTCATGCCGAAAATAACCGCTCTGCCATCACGAAAAGACAACTACATCTGGCTGCTCGAAAGTGAAACGAGCCGGAAGGCAGTTGTCGTGGATCCCGGCGAGGCGGCTCCTGTGGAAAAGGCACTGAACGGGAGCCATCTCGAACTGGCGGCCATTCTGGTGACCCACCACCACTACGATCATGTGGAGGGAATCCCCGAGCTGGTGGCCAGATACCCGGTTCCAGTATTTGGCCCGGCAAGGGAGAGCATACCCCGCCTTACGGAAGCGGTCGAAGAAGGGCAACGACTCCCGCTGGAGGGGATCGGAACAGAGCTTTCAGTGCTGGAGATCCCGGGACACACGGCGGGACACGTGGGCTACTACGGGCACGGCTGGCTTTTCTGCGGCGATACCCTGTTCACCGCAGGGTGCGGCAAGGTCTTCGATGGCACGGTGGAGCAGCTGTTCCACTCCCTGCAGCGGATTTCCCGGCTGCCCGATGAAACCCTCAACTGTTGTGCCCACGAATATACCGAAGAGAACCTGCGCTTCGCCCGCCTGGTTGAGCCCGGGAATCCCGCCATCCTCGAGCGGATGGAAGAGAGCCGGCAGCTGAGGGCCAGAGGAAAACCGGCCGTACCTTCCACGCTGGAGGAGGAAAAACGCACCAACCCTTTCCTGCGGTGTCACCAGCCCGAGGTCATCCAGGCCGCAGAGCGGTTCGCCGGGCATCCACTGGAGAGCGCCGAAGCGGTCTTCAGGGTCCTGAGAGAGTGGCGAGACCGGTTTGGCTGACCGATATATATAGAACAATCTGAAAAGATACTGAAAAAACGATTCACATTGACCAGTGGAAACAGCTCCCCTACCATGCGCTCCATGCGTACGGTGAAGACATCGATCCTACTGTTGGCCGGGCTGGGACTGGCGGCCTGCGCCCAGGCGCCCCAGCGCAAGGTGGAACTCTACTTGCCGTTGCCGCAAAAAGAGCTCTCTGCCCAGGCGAAACAAGAATCGAAACCCCCGCGCCGCGTAACAATCGATGCGGAAAAGGTCACTCCACAGCCCGAGCCGCAACCTCCCCTGGCGCTCGACCTGTGGGAACGCATGCGCGCCGGCTTCCGTCTCTCCAGCTATCTGCCGGAAGAGCTGCCTTCACGCATGAGTTGGTATCATCAGCGCCAATATCACATGAATCGGGTGGTCGAACAATCGGCCCCCTACCTCTACCTGATCCTCGAGGAGATAGAGAAGCGGGACATGCCCACCGAGATTGCCCTGCTCCCGGTGGTGGAGAGCGGATACCGCCCTTTCGCCCTCTCCCGCAGCGGAGCTGCCGGCATCTGGCAGTTCATCCCTTCCACCGGCAGGCACTATGGGCTGGAGCAGAACGAGTGGTACGATGGTCGCCGTGACATCCTGGCCTCGACCCGGGCGGCGCTGGACTATCTGGAAGATCTCTATGAGCGGCTCGACAACGACTGGCTGCTGGCGCTCGCGGCATACAACTCGGGAGGCAGCACGGTAGAGAGGGCCGTCCGGCTCGCCAGGCGCAACGGCAAGTCGGGGGACTTCTGGTCCATCCGGCACCTGCTGCCGGAAGAGACCCGGCACTATATCCCCAAACTCATCGTCATCTCCGCCATGGTGATGGACCCCGACTACTATGGCATCACCTTGAAGAAGATACCCAACGAACCCTACCTGACCCGGCTGCGCATCGACAAACGGCTCAATCTCGCCGTGGCGGCCCGGCTCGCCGGGATGGATCTGGAGACATTTTGGGAGCTCAATCCCGGTTTCAACCAGCTTCTCACCCCTCCCGACGGCCCTCACGACCTGCTTCTGCCCATCCACAAGGCGGCCCGGTTCAAATGGAAGCTGGCACAACTGCCGCCCGAGGAGCGGATCGGCTGGAAGTACCACACCGTCGCCGCCGGCGAGAACCTGAGCACCATCGCCAGGCGCTACGGCACCTCGGTAGCGGCATTGATGCGTGCCAACGACCTGGATGACACCCTGCTGCGAAGTGGGGAACGACTGAAGATCCCCTTCCAGGAAACAGAGGAGCTCGCATCGCTTGTACCCCATACCGGTATCACCCATGTAGTCACCACCGGCGACACTCTCTGGGGACTGGCACGCCGTTACCGGGTGACCATCTCCCAGCTGGCCAAATGGAATGCCATTCCAACAGCCAAGCCGCTGATCCCCGGACAGAAACTGGTCATTCGCCCGTTGGGGAACACCTGATTGATCATCCTTCGAGACAGGGTCGCACCAGATCCAGCACCCTCTGCAAGGCTCCGCGGTTCTGCTGCACCAGGCGGCGCCCCGCCTCTCCCATACCGGCACGCTCCTCCGGCGAGGAGAGCAACCGGCTCGTAACCTCGGCCAGCTCGGCGCCATCAGCCACCCTGCAAAGCGCTCCTGCCCGCTCCATCGCCGCGGCAATCTCCGTGAAATTGAACAGATGGGGACCGGCAATCACCGGCTTGCCCAGTGCGGCGGGCTCGAGCATGTTGTGCCCCCCGGTGGGGACCAGACTTCCGCCCACGAACGCCACGTCAGAGGCGGCATAGAAGAGCATCAGCTCACCCATGGTATCACCCAGAAAGATGTCCACATCCTGGTCACAAGGACGCCCGCTGCTACGGCGAACCACCCGGAAACCGGCTCGGCTACAGAGCTCCGCCACCCGCCCGAAACGCTCCGGATGGCGCGGAACCAGCATCAGCAGACAATCCGGATGCTCGCGACGTACCTGCCGGAAGGCCTCGAGGATCTGCTCCTCCTCACCCTGATGGGTGCTGGCGGCAATCCAGAGCATCCGCTTCTCACCCAGCCGCCGGCGCAGCTCACCGGCATGTTTCTGGAGCCCCTCCGGAAGGGGCTGATCGAACTTCATCGAGCCGGTCACCCGAATCCGGTCGGCTTCCATCCCAAGTTGACGGAAACGTTCCGCATCCTGCTCGCCCTGCGCAGCCACCAGGTAAATCGAACGCAATGTCTCCCGGATCAGCGACGACACCCGACGATATCCTCGCAGACTGCGGGCAGAGAGGCGGGCATTGGCGATGATGATGGGTATCTTGCGGCTGGCGCAGCCATGAAACAGGTTGGGCCACAGCTCTGTCTCCATGATCAGGGCGAGCCTGGGTTGTGCGCCATCGAGAAAGCGCTTGACCGGGCCAGGAAGATCATAGGGAAGATAGGTATGGAGTACCGACTCCCCGAACAATGCCTTCACCTGCTCTGAGCCGGTAGGGGTGGTGGTAGTCACCAACAGGGGGATGGCCGGCCACCGTTGCTTTATTTCCCGGACAAGGGGCTGCGCTGCACGTACCTCTCCTACCGAAACGGCATGTATCCAAATGGGAGAATTCATCTCCGGAGAAGGAAAACGACCAAACCGTTCCCCCCACCGACGCCAGTACTCCCGATTGCGCCATCCCCGCCATATCAAGCGGCCCAGCACCACCGGCATCAGCATACAGAGAATCAGGGTATACAGACGCCGCACCACCTTTCCCGTCCCCGATATCTTGCTATCTCAATCTCAAACAGAAAGCACTTCTGCATAAACCTTCCTGTTTCCTTCTACCATTGCTTCAATAGAAAAGTTTCGTTCGACGAAGGCCCGACCGGCCATCCCCATCATCCGCGCCCGATCCCGATTCTGAAGCAGTGCCAATAACGCTCGTTCCAACTCGGACGGATTCCGTGGCGACACCAGATAACCGTTTACCCCCTCCTTGACGATCTCCGGAATCCCACCCACTTCACTGGCCACCAGGGGTACGCCACAAGCCGACGACTGCAACAGCGCCACCCCCAACCCTTCCATGGTGGCTGGATGTGCAACGACATCAAGACAGGGAAGAATCCGCGCCAAGTCGTCACGGAACCCCACCAACCGGACATTACCGGAAAGACCACGTTGGTAAACCTCGTCCTCCAACGGTTTCGCCAAAGCACCACTGCCGAAAAAAAGAAACTGTACCTCGGGAACCTGTCGCAGTATGCCCGGGATCGCCTCCAGCAGATAGCGGTGCCCCTTGCGCGAAATGAGCTGTGCCACGACGCCCACCACCGGCTGCCCCGACGCGAGCCCCATTTCCTTTTCGAACCATGCCCGATCGCATCGCGGTACGTATAGCTCTGTATCCACTGCGCTCGGAACACAAACCACCTTGGGTGCGGGAACCCCTTCGCTCAGCAATACCCGCCGTATCCCTTCGGAAATGGTGATCACCCGGTGGTAAAGCTGGTACTTCACTGCTACCCACCAGCGCGGCTCCGGATTGTCCACTCGGCGGGAAAGGACAACCGGTACCCTTTCGAGACGGCCAGCGATCCCCCCCCAGAGATCGGCGCCTCGGCGGCTATGAAGATGGATCAGGTCAGGTGCCTCTTCGCGGATGATGCGCCGCAATCGCCATACGAAAGCCGCATCCAGATCACCTGACATGGGCACAACATGTATGTGCTCCGTTACCTCCT
>WFNS01000062.1 GCA_015488495.1 Gammaproteobacteria bacterium
CGCAGCTTCTTTTCCACCACCTCGGGCGGATCGTCGAGGGCGATGGTGTTGCCGTAGGATTTGGACATCTTCTGGCCATCCAGTCCCGGCATCTTGGCGGACTCGGTGAGCAGGGGCTCCGGTTCCGGCAGGATCACCTTGCCTTCGCCATCCAGGTAGCCGAACAACCGCTCGCGATCGGCGAGGGAGAGGTTCTGCTGGGTCTCCAGCAGGGCGCGGGCGGTCTCCAGTGCCTCGTGATCCCCCTGTTCCTGATAGCGCTTGCGCAGCTCGAGGTAGAGTTTGGCATTCTTCTTGCCCATCTTCCTGGCCGCGGCGACCGCCTTCTCCTCGAAACCCGGTTCCCGGCCGTAGAGGTGGTTGAAGCGGCGGGCCACCTCGCGGGTCATCTCCACGTGGGAGAGCTGATCCTCTCCCACCGGCACCACGCCGGCCTGGTAGATGAGGATGTCGGCGCTCTGCAGCAGGGGGTAGCCGAGAAAGCCGTAGGTTGCCAGGTCTCGTTCCCGCAGTTTCTCCTGCTGGTCCTTGTAGGTGGGGACCCGCTCCAGCCATCCCAGCGGGGTGATCATGGAGAGCAGCAGATGGAGCTCGGCATGTTCGGGAACCTGGGACTGGATGAACAGGGTACAGGATCCCGGATTGACCCCTGCCGCCAGCCAGTCGATCACCATCCCCCATACGCTGTCGGGAATTCCGCCCGGCTCTTCGTAATGGGTGGTCAACGCATGCCAATCGGCGGCGAAGAAGAAACATTCGTACTCGTGTTGCAGGCGCACCCAGTTCTTGAGTACCCCGTGATAGTGGCCGAGGTGCAGCCTTCCGGTGGGGCGCATACCGGAAACCACGCGTTGTTGAGCGGTAAAACCGGTCAATGGTGTCTCCTATAGTCCAAACAGCACATGCAACAGTACATAGAACCAGTCGATGATGGGCCCGAGGATGCTCCACAGTATGCCGGTGACCAGCAACAGCAGGATGATGAAAAAGCCGTAGGGTTCCAGTCGGCTGAGCTGCCATGCCCAGGGGCCCGGCAACAGCGCAGAGAGCACCCGGCTGCCGTCCAGCGGCGGCACGGGTACCAGGTTGAGCACCATCAGCACCAGGTTGAACAGGATGCCGAAACTGCCCATCAGAATGAGTGGCAGACCCAGCGCCCCCCCACCGAGCAGATAGCCGATCTTCGCGACCAACGCCCAGAGGATCGCCATCAGCAGGTTGGAGAGCGGCCCGGCCAGTGCCACCAGGGCCATGTCCCGTTTCGGGTTGGACAGGTTTTCCCAGGTGACCGGTACCGGCTTGGCCCAGCCGAAGATGAAAGGAGGAGCGCCGGCCATCTTGCTCAGGAAGATGAGCGTCAGCGGCAGCAACACGGTGCCCACGGGATCGATGTGGCGGATGGGGTTGAGGGTCAGCCGGCCCATCATCTTGGCGGTGGGATCGCCAAGCTGCAGTGCGACCCAGCCGTGGGCCACCTCGTGCACGGTAATGGCAAACAGCAGAGGGAGGATTGCCACCGCCAACAGCTGAATCAGAGAGAGTTCCTGCATCGCGGGATTATAACCGTTTTTGCTGCGGGTGCGGTAAGCGGAAAAGCGGCCGGCGGCGTGGTCACATCTCGAAGGGGGAGGGATCGCCCGCTCCCCTGCGCAGGATCCGGGGGGTATCGCCGGTGAGGTCCACCACCGTGGTGGGTTCGAAGCCGCAGAATCCGCCGTCGATCACCAGATCCACCTCATGCTCCAGGAGCTGCCGGATCTCGTAGGGATCGGTGAGGGGTAGCTCCTCTCCGGGCAGGATGAGGGTGGTGCTCATCAGCGGTTCGCCGAGCTCCCGCAGCAGGGCCTGGGCGATGCGGTTGTCCGGTATGCGCAGCCCGATGGTCTTGCGCTTGGGGTGCATCAAGCGGCGCGGGACCTCGCGGGTGGCTGCGAGGATGAAGGTGTAGGGTCCCGGTGTGTGGGCCTTGATCAGTCGGTAGTTGCTGTTGTCCAGCCGGGCATAGGTGGCGATCTGCGAGAGGTCGCTGCACACCAGGGTGAGGTGGTGCCGCTCGTCCAGTTTCCGGATGCGGCGCAGGCGGCCGACCGCCTGCTTGTCTCCCAGATGACAGCCGAGGGCGTATCCGGAGTCGGTGGGATAGACGATCACCCCGCCCTCCCGGATGATCTCGACCGCGTGGGTGATGAGCCGTGGCTGCGGATTGTCCGGATGGATGTGAAAGAACTGGCTCATGGCGCCACCCGTGGGGTGGCGCCATGGTCGGCTTGCCGGCTGCCGGGCGTCATTGGCCAGCCGGCTCGACCCGGTTTGCGATCAGCTCTTCCACCACCTCCGGATCCGCCAGGGTGGAGGTGTCCCCCAGATTGTCCAGGTCGTTGGTGGCGATCTTGCGCAGGATGCGGCGCATGATCTTGCCGGAGCGGGTCTTGGGTAGCGCGGGCGCCCACTGGATCACGTCCGGTGTGGCGATAGGGCCGATCTCCTTGCGTACCAACTGGACCAGTTCCTGGCGTAACGCTTCGCTGGGCTCCACTCCCTTCACCAGGGTGACGTAGGCATAGATCCCCTGGCCCTTGATATCGTGGGGGAAGCCCACCACGGCCGCCTCGGCCACGGCGTCGTGCAGCACCAGGGCGCTCTCGATCTCGGCGGTGCCCAGGCGGTGGCCGGAGACGTTGAGCACGTCGTCCACCCGCCCGGTGATCCAGTAGTATCCATCCGCATCCCGCCGCGCGCCGTCGCCGCTGAAGTACATGCCGGGATAGGTCTTGAAATAGGTGTCGTAGAAGCGCTGCGGATTACCATAGACCCCGCGCATCTGTCCCGGCCACGGGCGGGTCATCACCAGGTTGCCCTCGCACTCCCCCTCCAGGATGTTGCCCTGGTCATCCACGATGGCGGGGGTGACACCGAAGAAGGGGAGGGTGGCGGAACCGGGTTTGAGCGGGATGGCACCCGGCAGCGGGCTGATGAGGATGCCGCCGGTCTCGGTCTGCCACCAGGTGTCCACGATGGGGCAGCGCTGTTCCCCCACCACCCGGTAGTACCATTCCCATGCCTCGGGGTTGATGGGTTCGCCCACGCTGCCGAGCAGACGCAGGGTGGTGCGGGAGGTCCGTTTGACCGGCTCCTCCCCCTCCCGCATCAGGGCGCGGATGGCGGTGGGGGCGGTGTAGAAGATGTTCACCTGGTGCTTGTCGCACACCTGCCAGAAGCGGGAGGCATCGGGCCAGGTGGGGACCCCTTCGAACATCAGGGTGATGGCACCGTTGGCCAACGGTCCATAGACGATGTAGCTGTGTCCGGTGATCCAGCCCACGTCGGCGGTGCACCAGTAGATGTCACCGTCGTGGTAGTCGAAGATGTACTTGTGGGTGATGGCGGCGTAGAGCAGGTAGCCGCCGGTGGTGTGCAGCACCCCCTTGGGTTTGCCGGTGGAGCCGGAGGTATAGAGGATGAACAGCGGATCCTCGGCATCCATCCACTCCGGTTCGCATTCACTGGAGGCGTTGGCCATGCTCTCGTGGTACCAGACGTCACGCCCTTCGTGCCAGGCGATGTCGGCACCGGTGTTGCGGACCACCAGGGTGGTATGGACCTCAGGGCAGCCCTGCAGGGCCTGGTCCACCTGTTTCTTGAGGGGAATGGTGCGACCACCGCGGCGGCTCTCGTCGGCGGTGATCACCACGCGGCAGTCGGAGTCGAGGATGCGATCCTTGAGCGCCTCGGGGGAGAAACCGGCGAACACTACCGAATGGACGGCCCCGATGCGGGCGCAGGCGAGCATGGCATAGGCGGCCTCGGGAATCATCGGCATGTAGATGCACACCCGGTCCCCTTTGCTGATGCCGTGATTCTTCAGGGCATTGGCCAGTTTGCACACCTGCTCGTGCAGCTCGCGATAGGTGATCTTCTTGTCGGTCCCGGGGTCGTCGCCCTCCCAGATGATGGCCGTCTGGTCTCCACGGCTCTCCAGGTGGCGATCGATGCAGTTGTGGCTCACGTTGAGCTTGCCTCCCTCGAACCAGCGGATGAATGCCTTGTGGTAGTCCCACTCCAGCACCTTGTCCCACGGCTTGTACCAGTCGAGAAACTGCTCCGCCTGCTCCGCCCAGAACCCTTCCGGATCGTCGATGGAGTGCTGGTACATGGCCTGGTACTTCTCTTTGGTGATATGTGCGCGGGCCGCAAAAGACGCGGGTACCTCATAGAGTTTGGTTTCGGACATCGTTCTCCCCTTGTTCTCGGTGGCCGGGATTCCCGCTGGCAGGGTGCGGGGGAACACCCCCTTGGACAGCCTGCCAGGAAGTGATCACATCACTCTATTATGGCACAGCTTTCCGGGCGGGAGAGGATTCGCGGCACCTCCCCGATGTCCCAGTGGGCGATGGCCCATTCCCAGAAAGCGTCGAGGTCTCCATCCAGCAGCTCACGGGGTGGGCATTGCCCGAGGAAGTCGAGTGCCTGCCACAGGGCGGGCAAGGGTCGGTGGCGGTCGAGGGGCGGGGCGTGGGTCTGCTTGCTCAGCTTCTGCCCCTGGCGGTTGGTGATCACCGGCAGGTGGGCGTAGCCCGGTGTCGGATATCCCAGCAGCCTCTGCAGCAGGATCTGTCGGGGGGTGGAGTCCAGCAGATCGCTGCCGCGAACCACCTCGGTCACCCCCTGCTCGGCATCGTCCACCACCACCGCCAGCTGATAGGCGAACAGCCCATCGGCGCGGCGGACGACGAAATCACCCACCTCGCGCTCCAGATCCTGCCGGTATCTCCCCTGGATCCGATCCCGGAACGTGATCTCCTGCCGCCGAGTGGAGAGGCGCAGGGCACGAGGGGATTTGCCGGGTGGCAGCCCGTGACGGCAGGTGCCGGGGTAGATGCCCCTTGCTCCACTCGATCGGAGAATCTCCGCCCGGCTGCAGCCGCAGGGATAGAGATGCTCCTCCAGTCGCTCCAGCGCAGCGCCGTACGCCGGGAAGCGGCTGCTTTGGAAGAGCACTTCGTCATCCCAGAAGAGGCCGAAGGATTCGAGGGTAGAGAGGATCGCTTCGGCTGCCCCCGGGACCACGCGGGGGAGGTCCAGGTCCTCCATTCTCACCAGCCAGCGCCCTTCCATCTTGCGGGCCTGCAGATAGCTGCCCACCGCGGCGATCAGGGAGCCGAAGTGCAGCGGTCCTGTGGGCGAAGGAGCAAAGCGGCCGACGTAACCGCCGCCCCCGGTGACATTTCGTACTTTACTGATATTCCGGCTGTTTTTCATGATCACAGTGGTCAGCAGCGGATTTTCAGCGGCCGGATGAAATGTTCGGGTTAAACTCGGCCGGATATCTGCCGACAAAGGAGAGGGCATGTTACTCCAGAGGCAGGCGAGAATGAACAGCAGAGAGACATTGATTATCGAAGGGGTACGTGACGACGGAAGCCGGCTTCGTCCCGGAGACTGGGTGGAGCGCATCTCCTCCATGGTCGCGGAGTTTGGGCCGGACCACCGTTTGCACTATTCGGCGCATGTCCATCCCGCCATCGTCGACGGACGGAAATGTCTGGTGGTGGAGCCGGTGCTGCGGGAGAAGAATCCCGAGTTGTATCAATATATCCTGGGTTTTGCCCGGCGGAACCGGTTGGCAGTTCATGTAGGGGAAGAGGCAGCGGAAAGCGTCGGCGGAGAGGCAGAAACCTTTTTCTGATGGTGTGACTGATCTATACTGAAAATTAGTATTTAACTTTATTTCAATAAATATGGTGGATCTGAATGAATGATGAAGCGTTGGTAATCGAGGGGGTTCGGGAGGATGGCAGCAAACTTCGCCCCAGTGACTGGATCGAGCGTATCTCTTCGATGTTGGCGGAGTTTGGAAAGGATCAGCGCCTGCGTTATTCCCCTTGGGTCCATCCCTGTGTGATCGAGGGAAAGAAGTGCCTGGTGATCGAGCGGGATCTGCACGAAAAGGATCCCGGTGCCTATCGCTACATCATGGATTTTGCTGAACAGAACGGGTTGCGTATCCAGCCGGATCGCCGGATGAAAAAGCAGCCGGTCGAGGTCGAGCGCCGCCGCTCGGGCTGAATATCCAACGCTTTGTTGAGGCAAGGGGGCAGATGAGGCGCCATTACCTCATCTGCTTTTCACGTATCTCATCCAGGGTCTTGCAGTCGATGCATTGGGTGGCCGTGGGGCGCGCCTCCAGACGGCGAATGCCGATCTCCACGCCGCAGGATTCGCAGTAGC
The DNA here is from genome assembly GCA_015488495.1 of Gammaproteobacteria bacterium. Lineage (GTDB taxonomy): Bacteria > Pseudomonadota > Gammaproteobacteria > Thiohalospirales > Thiohalospiraceae > DRMK01. Next base: position 6,229 of record WFNS01000062.1, read on the forward strand.
CGTAGTCTCCTGTGTTCAGTTTCTCCAGCGCCTCGTCGATCTTCTTGATCAGCTTCCGTTCGCGGTCCCGCGTACGCAACTCCAGGGCAAACTCCGATTCCTGGGAGGCCCGGTCGTTGGGGTCGGGAAAGTTGGAGGCGTCGTCCTGCATATGATGGACGGTGCGGTCCACCTCCTCCATCAGCGCTTTCTTCCACTCCGTGAGGATGGTGCGAAAGTGCTCTTTCTGCTGGGGATTCATGTACTCCTCGCCCTTCTTTTCCTTATAAGGCTCGAATGAGCTGAATCCTTCGGCAACTGCTCTCTTTTTGGTACTACCTGCCATCTGAACGGTTCTCCTGACTCGGTTCCCTGCATCGGGTAAGGCACTTTTCTACCAGAAAAGGATATGGCGATGCAACTTGGAACCGGGTACTCTATATCAACTCGGCGGCCAAGTATATCATCCTCGGAACAACCCGCAGGATACGTCCCTGCGTTGCGGCCCTTGGCGAAGGAACGACCTTCCCGGTGGCCGCGCCTCGATACTCAAGGGACGAGCGGTCGCCTGCTGATGCGCTGGCGACCGCTGAGACCGATATACTTGGCCGCCGGGTCGATAACCTTTCGAGAAACGAGCAAGGGCGGATCTTCTGATATGGCGGAATTGGCAGCGCTGCTGTTCGATGTCGACGGAACGTTGGCGGATACGGAACGGCATGGTCATCGGGTAGCCTTCAACCGGGCGTTCGCGGATGCCGGACTGGAGTGGGAATGGGATGATGCACTGTACGGCGAGTTGCTGGAGGTGACTGGTGGAAAGGAGCGAATCCATCACTACTTGCAGCGGACGGGAGAGGAGGCGCGTTTTTCTCCGGAGGAACTGAACGATTTCGTGGCCCGGCTGCATGCCGCCAAGACGGAGCACTACAAACGGCTGCTGGCCGAAGGGGGAATTCCGCTGCGGCCCGGCATCGAGCGCCTGCTGAGAGAGGCACGGATGGAAGGGGTGAGGCTGGCCATCGCCACCACTACCACGCACGACAATGTTTCGGCCCTGCTCCAGCAGACGCTGGGGCCAGAGGCGGAGTCCTGGTTCGAGGTGATAGGGGCCGGTGATGTGGTCCCTGCCAAGAAGCCAGCGCCCGACATCTACCACTACGTGATGGAAAAGATGGGCCTGTCCCCCCAGCAGTGCGTTGCACTGGAGGACTCGGTGCATGGCGTGCAGGCTGCTCTGGGTGCGGGACTCAAGACGGTGGTCACGGTCAACGACTATACCCGGCATGGTGATTTTTCCGGTGCGACGCTGGTGATCGACCAGGCGGGCGAGCCGGAGCAACCCTTCACCGTGTTGCATGGTGATGCGGGGGAAGGGGACCACCTGAACATGGCGTTACTGAGGCGGTTGCTGGTATAACGCCGGATCGTCATGGTTACCTTCGGGGGTGATGCCACTTCGCCATATGACCGCATCCGGGTCAGAAAGGGAGAGGTGATCATCGGTCGCCCCTTGCGCTGGGATGTCTATGACGACAGTGGCCAGTTGTTGCTCAGCAAGGGATACATCGTCGCCAATGAGCGGCAGCGGCAACGGTTGCTGGAGGAGGGGTGGCACGTCAGGGGGGAACTGTCCTCCGTCATCCCCGATCCCGAAGGGAGCGCTGTTGATGACGAGCCCTCTATCGGTGGAAACCCCTTCGTTACCCTGGATCAGCTGACCCTGCGGCTGGAGGGGATCCTCGGCATGATCCAGCGGGGTGCGGCCGACGTCGGCCCGCAGCAGCGGATCCGCAAGCTGGGAAAAATCATCCAGGTGCTCTGCAAGCACGAAGCGGATGCCTCGCTGGGTGCGGCCCATCTGCATCATGAAACCCCTTATCCCTATCGGCACAGTGTCCACACCGCGCTGTTGTGCGAGCTGGTGGCCAGGCGTCTCGGTTGGCAGCCCGAGCGGCGGCTCAGCCTGGTTGCCGCTGCACTGAGCAGCAACGTGGCGATGACCGAGCTCCAGGCGAAGCTGGTTGACCAGGCGGAGCCGCTGAACGATACCCAGTGGGATGCCATCCAGGCCCACCCGCAAAGGGGATACGAGATGCTGCGGGCCGCCGGGGTGACCGATCCCCTCTGGTTGCATGCCGTGCTGCAGCACCACGAGTGTCTCAACGGCCGGGGTTATCCCGCCGGGGTGAGAGGGGACGACGTGATACCGGAGGCCCGTTTGCTCGGGCTGGCCGACCGGTACCATGCGATGGTGACAGGCCGCTCCTATCGCAACGGCATGCTGGTCAAGGATGCCTTGCGCCGCATCTTTCTGGATGTGGGGCAGGAGCTCGGCAGCCGTCTGGCGCAGGTATTCATCAAGGAACTGGGCATCTATCCACCGGGCTCCGTGGTGCGTCTGGGCAACGGCGAGATCGCGGTGGTGACGCGGCGCAAGGGGGTCCTCGGAGGGCCGATGCTGGCCGCCATCGCCAACCGCAAGGGGGAGCACTACGCCCAGCCGCTCTATCGGGACTGCAGTGACAGCGAGGAGTATGCCATCAAGGAGATCTGCCCTTCCTCTTCGCCGCTTCCCTTTGGGGTGGGTCGTCTGTGGGGCTACTGAAACATTCCACCCAGAGCGCAGTGGCGCCGGCGACCGCTAGCGGCATCACCAGGAAGTTTATTACCGGGATCATGGTCAAACCGCTGATTGCGGCGCCAAAGCCCAGTACCAGCAGGCGCCGTTCCCTGGCGCGACGGCGCTGTTCGGGAAACAGCAGGCCGTGATTACCCATCGGATAGTCCAGATATTCCAGCGCCAGCATCCAGGCGCCGAAAACAAACCATAACAACGGGGCGATCAGGTTCAGGCCCGGAATGACAAACAGGATCAGCAGCGGTATCGCCCGCAGGGCGGCATAGCCCATCTTCCCGAGCTGTGAAAGGAGGATGGCGGGGGTTTCCCGCAACAGCTGCCACAGGCCCCCTTCCGTCGGCACCTCCTCCCCGCGCAGCCGGCGCTCGATGGCCTCTGCCAGCAGGCCGTTGAAAGGTGCGGCGATGAGGTTGGCCAGCAGCGAGAAGGTGAAGAAGAGGACCAGCAGGGCGGCGAGGATGAACAGTACCCACAGAGGCCATACCAGCCAGTCGAGCCAGCCGGGGAGGGAGGGCAGCAGGGAGGTGACGAAACTGTTGAACCAGGCGGCTCCGGCCGCGATGAGCAGGCCGAAGACCGCGATGTTGATCAGCAGCGGCATGACCACATATCGGCGAACACCCGGCAGCAGAATCAGCTTCAGTCCGCGGATCAGATAGAGGACGCCATGCAGGGGAGAGGTCTGCATCGGGAACCCCCTCTCCTCAGAACTGGCTGCCGACCCGGTCGGCCACCGGCATGTTCCCCCACGGTTGAGGGTCGTTGATGGCGAAACCCTGGGCATAGTCGATACCCAGTTCGCGCACCTTGGCCAGGATGGTCTCGTTTTCCACTCCTTCGGCGATGGTCTGCAGGCCCATCACGTGGCCGATGTGGTGGATGGATTCCACCATGGCCTGGCTGATCAGGTCGTTGGTCATGTCTCGTACGAAACTGCCGTCGATCTTGAGGTAGTCCACCGGCAGGGTCTTCAAGTATCCGAACGAACTCAGCCCGCTGCCGAAGTCGTCCAGAGCAAAGCGGCAGCCCAGCTTCTTCAGCCGCCGGATCAGGCTGGTGGCGTAGCCCAGATTGTCGATGGCTGCCGTCTCGGTGATCTCGAAGCAGATTCCGCTGGGGTCGATTCCGGTCTCCTCCAGCTGGGCGATGATGAAACGGTAGGCCTCGTCGTTGAGGGAGTGGCCGGAGAGGTTGATATTGTAGAGTGGTGGAGTCCGGTTGCGGCCGAATGCCACGTGAGACTGACCCTGGATCAGCTCGAAAGAGCTCTTGATCACCCAGCGGTCGATATCGCGCATCATGTCGTAGCGTTCGGCGGCAGGGATGAAGTCGCTGGGCAGGACATGCCGTCCATCCTCGCTCAGCATACGCAGCAGAATCTCGTAATGGGGACGGTGCTTCGTCTCGGCGCCGAGCGGGAGCACCGACTGGCGGGCCAGATAGAAGCGCCGTTCGTCGAACGCCTTGCTGATACGGTGCACCCACTGCATCTCACCCTGGCGGAGCGCGAGGGCGCTGTCGTCGGGTTGATAGATGTGCAGCCGGTTGCGCCCCTGATCCTTGGCGATGTAGCAGGCGGAATCGGCGGTGCGCATGATCTCCTGGAGGCCGCCACTCTGGGCATCGAAGGGAACCAGCCCAATACTGACACCCACCTCGAAGATCTTGTCCTCCCAGACGAAGCGGTAGCTGCGTACCACCTGACGGATCTGCTGGGCGATCTCGACCCCTTTTTCCAGTGAGCAGTTGAACAGCAGGACACCGAATTCGTCTCCTCCCAGCCGCGCCAGCACGCCGTGATCGCTGACCTTCGGTTCCATGAGAATGGCGAGCTGCTTCAACAGCTTGTCGCCCGCAATGTGACCACAGGTGTCGTTGACCACCTTGAACTGGTCGAGGTCGAGGAAGCAGAGCGCATGATGACGGTCGTGGTGCTTGGCGCTGTGCAGGGCGTGCTCCAGTTGCCTCTCGAATTCGCGCCGGTTCACCAGCCCGGTCAGCGGGTCGTGGGTGGCCTGGTAGGCCAGCTGGCGCGCCATGCTGCGCACATGACTCACGTCATGGAACACGATGACGGCGCCGATCACCTGTCCGTCCCGCTGCCGGATGGGGGCCATGGTGTTCTCGATCACATACTCCTCTCCGCGGCGATGCAGCAGGATGGGGGAGGAGGTGATCTTGACCACCTCCCCGTCGTGCAGCACCTTGTCGAGATTGCCCAGCTCCGACTCCCGGGTGTTCTCGTTGACCACGTTGAAGATCTCCTTCAGCGGGCGGCCCCGCGCCTCCTTGTTGCTCCACCCCGTCATCTGCTCCGCCACCTGATTGAGGTAGTCCACGTTGCCTTTCAGATCGGTGGTGATCACGCCATCACCGATGGAGTGCAGCGTCACCTCGGCGCGCTCCTTCTCCTGGAACAATACCTCGTGCTGATACTGTTCCGAGCCGTACCAGTCCAGCGGCCGTTTGATCAGCCGCAGGAAGAGCCAGGAGAAGAGGGAGATCAGGGCCACGATCACTGCGATCATGCCGAGGCGGAAGTCCTGCCAGCCAGCCTGTCTGGAGAGGGTCAGCTGTAACGTCTCTCCCGCCATCGGGATGCTCGATTCGAAGGTGAAACGGGGGAACCAGCCGATGCTGCTTGCGTCATCCGTCGTGGTATGCCGATAGATCTCCTTGGAGAGACCCAGCTTCCCTTTTGGATCCCCGTAGGTCAGCTCGACGGTCAGCCCCGGCAGTGTCAGCGAGGGGAAAAACTGTTTGTCGAAGCGCAGCTGGGCAGCGGCAATGCCGATGGTCTTGGCCAGGCGCTCCTGCTCGGTGTAGGTCTTCACCTTGCTGGAGTAGACCGGCTTGAAGATGGTGCTGCCATAGCCACCGCCGAACAGTTTGTGGGGTGCGCTGGCCACGCTCCTGCCGGTATTGATGGCACGGACGATCGCCTTGCGGGCGAGTTCGTTGGAGTAGATGTCGTAACCCAGATACTTGGTGAAGAAGGGACCATCCGGCTGAACCAGCACCAGGGGAAAATAGAAGGGACGTTTATCGACCGGCCGGGGCCGCTGATTGCCGTCCAGCTGGTGCACGCGGAATTTGCTCAGTCCGCTGCTCCTCTTGCGTTTTTCGTAGGCACCGAGCTCCTTGCGCCGCACCCGCTCGTAAAACTGTATCATGTGGATGTAGGGGTGCAGCTTGCTCATTTCGCGGGCGTAGCTGGCGAGATAGCGGTGCTTCCTGACTCCGGTGATCTGGCTCAGCGCGGCCAGCCCCTCGACCACCACCTCACTGCGTTCCACCTTCTGTACCAGCTGCCGGGCATATTCCTGGCCCAGTTGCTGAAAGCGGCGCTCGCTCTCCTGAATGTCCCGCCAGGCGGCTGCGCCGGCTACCAGCAAGGCGACGGCGACGCACAGCAGCACCAGCAGCGCGTACAGGATGTCGTTGATGCGAATGCGGTTGTATCTTCTACCCATTAGTGAGGCCCGTTCGCCGATCCGGGGCCGTGCAGCCGAGGGTGAAGGGGGAGGAGCATCAACCAATCAGCTCCAGAAAGGCGGGTTCATCCAGGACGGGAATCCCCAGCTGCAGGGCCTTGTCATATTTTGACCCAGGATCGGCCCCGACGACAACATAGCTGGTCCTTTTCGAGACGCTGCCGGATACCTTTGCTCCCAGCGCCTCCAGTCTTTCCTTGGCCTCTTCCCTCGTCATGCTGGAGAGGGTTCCGGTGAGCACGAAGGTTTTTCCGGCCAGAGGCAGGGACTCCCTGTCGCGCCTGGGCGGGGCGGGCCAGTGGATGCCTGCAGCCAGCAGCTTGTCGATCACTTCCCGGTTGTGTTTTTCACGGAAGAAGCGATAGATACTCTCCGCCACCACCGGACCGATGTCCTGCACCGCCTCCAGATCCTCCCGGGTCGCCTGCATGATGCGTTCGAGGGAGCCGAAGTGGTCGGCGATCTCCTTGGCGGTCGCCTCCCCCACGTGCCGGATCCCCAGGGCGTAGATGAAACGGGCAAGCGTGGTGCGTTTGCTCTTCTCCAGCGCCTGCAGCAGATTCTGCGCCGATTTCTTTCCCATCCGCTCCAGCTTCTCCAGATCCTCCTGCTGCAGGTAGTAGAGATCGGCCACGTCGCGAATCAACCCCTTCTCGTCCAGTTGTTCCACCAGCTTGTCGCCCAGCCCCTCGATATCCATCGCCCGCCGGGAGGCGAAATGCTTTATCGCTTCGCGCCGCTGCGCGGGACAGTAGAGTCCGCCACTGCAGCGGGCGATCTTCTCACCCGGGAGGAGGATCACGTCCGAGCCGCAGACCGGGCAGTGCCTGGGGAGTCTGGGTTTGCGGGCATCGGGTGGCCGGCGGCTCTCGACCACCGCCACCACCTCCGGGATGACGTCACCGGCGCGGCGTACGATCACTGTGTCACCGATTCGGATGTCCTTGCGCTCGATCTCGTCCTGGTTGTGCAGGGTGGCGTTGCTGACCGTGACCCCTCCCACCGAGACCGGCTCCAGGCGTGCCACCGGCGTGAGGGCCCCGGTGCGACCCACCTGCCACTCCACATCCAGCAGCCGGGTCATCTCCTCCTTGGCGGGAAATTTGTGCGCCAGCGCCCAGCGTGGGGCACGGGAGAGTTCACCGAGCCTCTCCTGCCAGTCGATGCGGTCCACCTTGTAGACCACTCCGTCGATCTCGTAGGGTAGCTCGTCCCGCTCTTCGGCCATCCTGCGGTAGTAGGCGAGACATCCTTGTACACCCTTTACCACCTGGCTCTTCGGGGAGACGCGCAGGCCCCAGTCGCGCAGCCTCTCCATGATGGCGCTGTGGCGCTCGGGCAGCGTGCCCCCCTGGACCAGGCCGATGCCCCAGCAATACATGGTCAGTGGGCGCTGTGCGGTGACATTGGGGTCCAGCTGGCGCAGGCTGCCCGCCGCGGCGTTGCGCGGGTTGGCAAAGGGTTTCAGACCGGCCCGCTCTTGGGCGGCGTTGAGCCGCTCGAATCCCTCCTTGGTCATGAACACCTCCCCTCGCACGTCCAGTACCCTGGGATAGCCACTGCCACGCAGTCTCAGAGGGATGGCCCCGATGGTACGCACGTTGGCAGTGACATCCTCACCGCGGAAGCCGTCGCCCCGGGTGGCGCCGCGGACCAGCACTCCCTCCTCGTATATCAGGCTGATGGCCAGACCATCCAGCTTGGGTTCAGCGTGGTATTCCACCTGTTCCACACCGAGCCGCTCGCGGACCCGGCGGTCGAAATCGTGAACCTCCTGATCCTTGAAGGCGTTGTTGAGGGAGAGCATCGGCGGATCGTGGCGCACCTCGCCAAACTCCTTGACCGGCGGTGCGCCAACCCGCTGTGTAGGCGAGTCGGGGGTGATGAGCTCGGGATACCGCTTCTCCAGCTCTTCCAGCTCACGCAGCATGCGATCGTACTCGGCGTCGGGGATCTCCGGTGCGTCCAGCACGTAATAGAGGTAGTTGTGATAGTTGATCTGCTCGCGCAGCTCCTCGACACGTTTCTTTACGTGCTCGGGAGGGGGAGAGGAGTGCATGGGGTTCATGGGGAGCGGCGTGGCCTCATCCGGCCGAGAGGTCGAAGGCGGTGGCCCGATCCAGCATGGACTGGATGCTGGATTCGGTCAGCGGGTTGCGGTTCTGGTCGCGGATCTCTCCACCCAGCAGCTGGGCCAGCTGCTGGCTCTTGAGGAGCATCGTCTCGATGGTCGCGCGTGCCGGTTGAGGGCCCGGCGCGCGCATGAACAGCACCACGCCCGGCGTGGTGAACTGCTCTCCCGGTTCTCCCGGTTCGAAGGTTCCCGGCTCCAGGATATTGGCCACACTGAACAGGGGTGGGCCCTGTTCCCCCTCTTCCAGCTCCTGGTAACAGTGAAAGATCCCTCCTTCCCCGAAGCGCAGTCCGACCTCTTCCAGGGCACTGAACAGGTCGGCCCCCACGAACACCATCTCCTCGGGGGCGGTCACGTGGAGGACCAGGATCAGTTCTTCCGCAGCCACCGCGCCGCTGTCGGAACTCCCCTGTTCCGCCGGTTCGGCTTCCTCCGCCAGGGGCTCGGGCTCAGTGGGGGCCGCTGGCTCGTCGGACCGTTCCGATGTCGGAGCGGGCTCCTCCATGCCTGGTTCTGACACCGGCTCGGCTTCCGGAGCGGATACCGGTCCGCTGCCTTTTTCCGCTTCAGGAAGGGGGATGGTGTCGTCCAGCACCGGGATGTCGGTTGGAGGATCGTCTATCGCCGGTTGTGAGCGGCCGGAAGAGAGCTTGCGCCGCTGCCGGGCGATCTCCTCCATCCATTCGGTGTCCTCGATCGGTGGTACATCCACCGCCGATTCTCCCCGCTGATGTGAACGCCGGCTGAAGAGATAGATCAGTCCGATGATCAGGATGCCGGCGACGATCAGGATAAGGCGTAACTCGTCCATACTCTTTCCTCAGGCGCTCGCGGCCATGGCGGCGGCCTCGTCGAGGTCCACCGCCACCAGCCGGGAGACGCCGGGCTCCTTCATGGTGATGCCGTTGAGCTGCTGGGACAGCTCCATGGTGATCTTGTTGTGGGTGATGAAGATGAATTGGGTCTTGCTCGACATCTCTCGCACCAGATCGCAGAAACGGCCCACGTTGGCGTCGTCCAGCGGGGCGTCCACCTCGTCCAGCATGCAGAACGGGGCGGGGTTGAGCTGGAAGATGGCAAACACCAGCGCCACGGCGGTCAACGCCTTTTCCCCGCCGGACAGCAGGTGGATGGTGCTGTTGCGCTTGCCGGGTGGGTGGGCCATCACCGTGACACCGGCCTCCAGCAGGTCCTCTCCGGTGAGCTCGAGGGAGGCCTTGCCTCCCCCGAACAGGCGCGGGAACATCTCCTGAAAACCGTTGTTGACCCGGTCGAAGGTCTCCCGGAAACGGCTGCGGGTCTCCCGGTCGATCTTGCGAATGGCGGTCTCCAGGGTGGTGAGCGCCTCCGTGAGATCGGCGTGCTGGGCATCCAGGTACTGTTTGCGTTCCTCTGCCTCCCGGTATTCGTCGATGGCGGCCAGATTGATGGGGCCAAGGCGCGATATCTTCTGCTCCAGCGCGGCCAGGCGCTGTTGCCAGCTCTCCTCGCTGGCCTCTTCCGGCATCTCTTCGAACAGTGCGGTGAGCGTGTGGCCCGCCTCCTCCAGCTGCTCCTGCTGGGTCTGGCGGCGGGTCTTCAGATCCTGCCACTCCATGCGGGACTGCTCCAGCTCCCGGCGGGCTCCTTCCAGCTCCTGCCCGATGCGGTTGTGTTCGTCGTTCAGCTCGCGAATGCGGTGCTCGACCGCCTCCACCTCGCGCCGCACCTTGGTCATCTCTTTCTCGATTGCGCTGCGCTGCGTCAGCAGCTGCTCCAGTCGCGCCCCCATCTCCTCCAGCGGGGCGTCCGCCTCGGTCAGCGCCTGCTGCAGCTCCTCCCGGCGTTCCGAGAATTGTTCCCGCTGCTGCTCCAGACGCTCCAGCGCCTGACGGGTGGAGGCCAGTTCGGTGCGCAGCGCCTCCCGTTTCAGCTCGACGGCGTGCGCCGCGTCCCGATCCCGCCGCGCCTGTTCCCGCAGGGTGTGCAGGTCCTGCCGCAACCGTTCCCGTTGGGCGGTCAGGCTCTCCCGCTGAGTGGCGAGCTGCTCCATCCGGGCGAGGGCCTCGTTGAGGCGGAGGCGGGTGTTGGCCTGCTCCCGGGCGTTGGCCTTGAGCTGCTGTGCCAGCTCCTCGAGTTCGGCGCCGATGCGTTCCACTCTCTGGCGGGACTGTTCCTGGCGGACCCTCGCCCCGCTCAATCCGGCCTGCAGGGTGGCCACCTGCCGGGTGAGTTCGTGCAGCTCCCTCTGTTCGGCCTCACGCTGCTGCTCCAGCTCCTTGAGCCGTTCCCGCCCGTCGGCGAGCTCGCTTTCGGTCTCTCTGATCCGGCTCTCCAGCCGGGCCATCTCCTGTGCCAGCTCCTTGAGCTCCTGCTCCCGTTCCAGGACACCGCTCTTCTCGTCCTGTCCGCGGGCCACGCGAAGCCAGTTGATTCCCAGCCACACCCCTTCCGGGGTGATGACCGATTCGTGCGCGGCGAGACGTTCCCGCATCGCCAGCGCGGTGGGGAGATCTGCCGCCGTCAGGACATGGCCGAGCAGTGGTTCCAGCGACCAGGGGCAGTGCACCTTCGACGACAGGGTTTCTTCCCGCGGCGGAGGGAGGGCGCTGCTGGCGGTATCGAACAGGGTCACCGTCCCCTCCAGTTCCCGCAGGGAAGGGCAGTAGCTCTCCAGGTCTTCCACACAGATCGCCTCCAGGGCGTGCTCCAGCACGGTTTCCACCGCCCGCTCCCAGCCATTCTCCACGTTCAGCTCTTCCACCAGCCGGCCGGCATCCTGCAGTCGCTGACGCGCCAGCCATTTCCCCGTCTCTCCCTGGTCCCGGTTCAGGGCGGCCTGCTGCAGCGCCTCCAGGGAGGCGTGTCGGCCGCGCAGGGTCTGCAGCCGATTGCGCAGCTCGTCCAGCCGGGTAGCGAGCGCATGGTTCTGCTCCCGCTGGGCAGTGATCCGTTGCTGCCGGGCGGCTTGCTCCTCTTGCAGTCCGGCGGCGCGGGACTCGGCCGGTTCCAGCTCTTTCTGCAGCTCCGTCATCCGCTGTTGCTCGGCCTCGGGGTCGAGCTCTTCCCGTTCCCTCGCCAGCCGTTCCATGCGTTTCTCCAGCTGTGCGGACTGCTGTTCGAGGGTATGCAGGCGAGCGCGTTCCAGCTGGGCGTTCTGCGAGGGTTCCGCGTAGCGCTGGTTGAACTCCTCCCACTGCTGCTGCCACTCCTGCATGACCCGTTCGGCCTCTTCCAGCGCCGCGGCGGAGGTCTGCCGTGTCTCCCGGGCCCGTTCCAGTTCCGGTTCCAGCCGCTGGAGCTCGTTTTGCAGGCGCTCCAGTTTTTTCCGGTCCGCCTCCATGTGATCGTTCGCCTCTTTCCAGGCCTGCTCCAGCCGGGCCAGATCCCTTTCCTGCTGCTGGCGCCTTTCGCGGCGATGCTGAATGGCCTCCTCGACGCGGGCGATGTCGGAGCCGACGCTATAGAAGCGGCTCTGGACCTGGCCGAATCTCTCCTGGCTCTCGGCGTGCAGTTGCCGCTGCTTCTCCACTTCGGCCTCGTTGCTGCGCAGTTTGGAGAGCAGGGCCTGTAGCGCGGTCTCCTGTTCCCGGTTGCGCCGCTCCCGCTCCCCGCACTGGCGATCCAGGCGCTGCCAGCGCAGTGCATGGAGCTGGCCCTTGAGCAGGCGCTCTTCCTGTTTCAGTGCCTTGTAACGAGCGGCGGTCTGCGACTGCCGTTTCAGGCGGGCCAGCTGCTTGTCCAGCTCGTCGCGCAGGTCATTGAGCCGATCCAGGTTTTCACGGGTGTGGCGGATGCGGTTCTCCGTTTCCCGCCGGCGTTCCTTGTAGCGGGAGATGCCGGCGGCCTCTTCGAGAAAGTTGCGCATCTCCTCCGGCCTCGCCTCGACGAATCGGGAGATGGTGCCCTGTTCGATGACGGCATAGCTGCGCGGCCCCAGTCCGGTGCCGAGGAAGATACCAGTGATGTCGCGGCGGCGGCAGCGCACTCCGTTGAGGAAGTAGCTGGACGTGCCGTCGCGGGTGACCACCCGCTTGATGGCGATCTCGTTGTACTTGGCATACTCTCCACCCAGACGGCCGTCACTGTTGTCGAATACCAGTTCGATGGAGGCCTGCCCCACCGGCTTGCGGGTGCTGGAGCCGTTGAAGATGACGTCGCTCATGGAGTCTCCCCGCAGATGTTTGGCAGAGGATTCTCCCATCACCCAGCGCACGGCGTCGATGACGTTGGACTTGCCACAGCCGTTTGGGCCCACGATGCACACCAGGTTGCCGGGAAAGGGAATGGTGGTGGGGTCGACGAAGGTTTTGAATCCCGCCAGCTTGATTTTACTGAGACGCATGACTCCCTGTTGGCACAACCTTGGCGCAGAGTGAGGATGATATACTAAGGCGATCGGTACCAGAGCGGCCTTTGAGCAACCCCTTGGCGTCCCGGTTCGCGTTGCGTCGGTTTGCCCGTGGGAGTGAGGCGTCGTTGCGTCTTGCGACTCACCGCCCCTCCACCCGCGGAAGGTCGCTTTGAATATCGATCTCTTAGTAATGAAACCCCAATATTACCTCAACGGAGTGTTGCATGCCTACCCGCCCCAGCAAAGCGTTGGATACCTTCGACAACCCGCTTCCGGAACGGGACTACACCATTCACATCGAGATCCCGGAGTTCACCTGCCTTTGTCCCAAAACCGGGCAGCCCGATTTCGCCACCTTGATCATCGATTATGTTCCAGACCGTCGTTGCGTGGAGCTGAAGTCGCTGAAACTGTATGTCTGGTCCTTCCGGGAAGAGGGAGCGTTCCATGAGGCGGTGACCAATCGGATCCTGGATGATCTGGTGCAGGCGACTGCGCCGCGCTTCATGCGGCTCACCGGGCGATTCAATGTGCGTGGTGGTATCTACACCACGGTGGTCGCCGAGCATCGGCAGCCCGGCTGGAGACCACCGGAGCCGGTCGTCCTCCCCTGATGCTCTTCGTCGGTGTCGATGTGGGCACCTCGGGTTGCCGGGCGGTGGCCGTCGATGAGGAGGGAGAGGTACGGAGCCGGGCGCACTCCCCCCTGCCGGCGCCGCGCCGAAAGGGTGACGGGGTGGAACAGGATCCGGAAGTGTGGTGGCGGGTGCTGACCGCCGTTCTCCGGCGACTTTCGTCCACCATCGATCCGGCCACCGTGTGCGCCCTTGCCGTGGATGGCACCTCCGGTACGTTGCTGCTCAGCGACCGCCGCGGACGGCCGATCACTGCGGCGTTGATGTACAACGACAACCGGGCCCAGGCGGAGGCCAGGCGGATTGCAGAGGTGGCTCCCGTTGATACCGCCGCGCAGGGTTCCGCCTCGGCGCTGGCCAGGTTACTGTGGTTGCTGGCGCGGATGGAGGTAAGGAAAGATGCTTGTGCCCTGCATCAGGCCGATTGGCTGGCGGGGAGGCTGTGTGGCCGCTTCGGCTTCAGCGATTCCAACAACAGCCTGAAACTGGGATACGATGCGGTGCGTCGCTGCTGGCCGGCGTGGCTGGATCGGCTGGGCGTGCCTCGCCACCTGCTGCCCCGTGTGGTGACGCCGGGGACGGTGGTCGGGTCGCTGGCCGCCGGTGTGGCGGCGGACGTCGGGTTACCCGCTACCGTTCGGGTGGTGGCCGGAACCACTGACAGCACCGCCGCCGTGCTGGCCACCGGTGTCTCGCGGCCGGGAGATGCCGTCACCTCGCTGGGTTCCACGCTGGTGCTGAAGGTGCTCAGTGAGGCGCCGGTGTTCTGCTCCCGGTATGGGGTGTACAGCCAGCCGTTCGGTGAACTGTGGCTGGCAGGGGGAGCCTCCAACAGTGGAGGGGCGGTGTTGCGGCAGTTCTTCACCGATGAGCAGATGGAAGTGATGAGTCGGCGCCTGAACCCTCACCGCAGGCTGTGCCTGGAGTACTATCCGCTGCCGGCCACCGGGGAACGGTTCCCGGTCTCCGACCCCGGGCTGCGGCCGCAACTGGAGCCGCGGCCGAAAGATGATCTGCGTTTCTTCCAAGGGATGCTGGAGGGGATAGCCCGCATCGAGAAGCGGGGTTATCGCCTGCTGGCCGAGCTGGGGGCACCCTATCCCACCGGCATACGGAGCGTGGGTGGCGGGGCCCGGAACAGGGCCTGGGAAGAGATTCGCCGGCAGATGCTGAGGGTGCCGATGTTCAGACCCGCCCATACGGAGGCCGCCTACGGGGCGGCACTGCTGGCCCGGCGTGGTGTCGGTGTATGATCCCGGTGTGCCCGGATCGCCCCGGGATTTGCGGATCTGGCGCCAGCGGATCAGCCAGATTGGTGCCGGTTCTTACTGAGAAGCTTTGCGAGCCGCTCAGGGGGCAGGGGGCGGCTGCAGAGATATCCTTGAACTTCATCACACCCCCGTTCACGCAAGTAGTGTAGCTGCTCCTCGAACTCCACCCCCTCGGCCAGCACCCGGAGTTTCATACTGTGCCCCAGGGCGATGATGGGAACGATCATCTCTGTCTCAGGCTTGTCGCTGGTGATGTCACGAACGAAGGATTGATCGATTTTGAGCCGGTCGATGGGAAACAGTTTCATGTAGCTAAGGGAAGAGTAACCGGTGCCGAAGTCGTCGATGGAGAGGGTGATCCCCATCTCGCTCAACTCGTGCAGTGTCTTGATGGTGCTTTCCGTGTCACGCATGATGATGCTTTCGGTCAGTTCCAGCTCCAGGCACGATGGGGACATGCCGGTTTCGTCGAGAATGTCGGCTACCCGCTTCGCCAGGTCCTGGGAGTGGAACTGGCGCGCGGAGAGATTGACTGCCATGCGCACTGGTTCGTAACCCGCCTCGACCCAGGCCCGGTGCTGGGCACACGCGGTGCGCAGCACCCACTCTCCGATGGGCACTATCAGGCCGGTCTCTTCTGCCACGGGGATGAATTTCGCCGGCAGGATCAGCCCCTGTTCGGACTGGTGCCAGCGGATCAGCGCCTCGACCCCTTCGAGGGTTCTGCCTCCCTCGTCGAGCGAAAACTGGGGCTGATAGTAAAGTTCGAACTCGTCCCGCTCGAGGGCCCGGCGTAACTGGTTCTCCAGGGTCAACCGCTCGATTGCCACGGCGGTCAGTTCTGCGGTGTAGAACTGAAAGTTGTTGCGCCCCTCCGTCTTTGCCCGGTACATGGCGGCATCGGCATTGCGCACCAGGGTCTGGGTATCCTCTCCATGGTCGGGGTAGAGGCTGATCCCGATGCTCGCATCGACGAACACTTCCTGGTTCTCGAGGCAGAAGGGCTGCCCGAACAGGTCGAGAATGTGCTTGGCCACCGCTGCCGCATCCTTGCGCCCCTTCAGTGCCTCGACGATGAGGACGAATTCATCGCCACCCAGGCGGGCGACGGTATCCTCCGCACGCATCGCCTCTTTCAGGCGTTCGGCGACCCGTTGTAAAAGAAGGTCGCCCATGGCGTGGCCCATGGAGTCGTTGATGTTCTTGAAGCGGTCCAGATCGAGGAACAGCACGGCGGTCCGGGTCCCTTCACGCTGGGCACGCAGGATTGCCTGCTCCAGGCGGTCGTGGAACAGCAGCCGGTTGGGGAGTTCGGTCAACGGGTCGTGGTGCGCCAGATGGGCGAGCTTGTACTCGGTCTCCTTGATACGACTGATATCACTGAATATTCCGACATGGTGGGTGGTGTTGCCCTCTTTGTCCTTCACCACGTTGACGGTCAGCAGCTCGGGGTAGATCTCGCCATCCTTGCGCCGGTTCCAGAGTTCACCCTGCCACTGGCCGGTCTCTTCGAGAGAGCGCCACATGGCCTGGAAGAAGGCCTTGTCGTGCCGACCCGACTGAAGCAGGGAGGGGTTTTTTCCTGTCACCTCTTCAGGGGTGTAGCCGGTGATGCGGGTGAAGGCGCTGTTGACGGCGATGATGCGATGCCGTGAGTCGGTAATGATGATCCCTTCCGACGTTCCTTCGAACACCACAGCGGCCTGGCGCAGATGGCGCTGGGACTCGTCGATCTGCTCGACCATGTGGTTGAAGCCCTCCACCAGCGCTTTCAGCTCCTTCAGGGAGGTGGAGACCTGGGAAGGACGGTAATCTTGTCTCCCGACGCGGGCGAAATCCCGGGAGAGCTGGCCGATAGAGCTGTTGATCCGGTGGACCAGCAGCAGTCCGAGCCATACGAACGGCATCACTGCGGCGGTTACCCCGGCCAGCATCTTCAGCATATTGGAGCGGATGGGGCTCACCACCTGCTCGCGGTCTACCTCGGCGACGATGCCCCAGTTCATGTGCTGGACCGGGATCATCATTCCGTAGACCGGTTTCCCTTCCAGCCCCCGATAGACCTGCGTCGGAGGCCACTCGTCGCCAGAGATGAACGCCTTCACGATGGGAATGGTGTCGATTCTCTGCCCCCGCTGGAAACGGTTGTTGCCGGTGCTGAGCAGGTTGCCGGAATCGTCGATCAGATAGCTGGTGATCTGGTAGTTGTTGACACTGTCGAGGTGCTCCACCAGCGGTTTCCACAGGGAAGGAGCCTCAATCTCCGCGGTGAGGATCGCTGCTGGCCGGTCGGGAGGGCCGACAGGAACCGCCATGGTGAAGATGGAGCCCTCCTCGTAATAACGAACCGGACCGATATAGGGGCGCCCTGCCAGCGGGACGGCAAGTTCATCGGGCGGGACTTTATCGTCTGTCAGCCGGATATGCAGCGGGGCCCGACCGTCCGCGGGCTCCGTCTTGCTGTCATATCGCTGCAAAGCGGCGACGATCTCGCCATCCGGTTTCTGCAGCAGCAGGGCGGTAAGTGCCGGCTCGCGTTCCATCATCTTGCGGAACAGGCTGTCGAGCAGCCGGTAGTCCATCTCGTTCTCCGGAGCCAGCATGTAGGCGATGGGATCGCTCTTGTTCTGCAACAGGGTGAGGAGTCGCGATACCTCCTGGTTGACGTGGTCGATGCCCAGCTCCTTGAAATATTTCTCCTGTTGCAGCGCCTTGTCGAGAAGCTGGTCGTAGTAGAACAAACCAACCCAAAGCAGCAACAAGGTTACCGGGATGAAGCTGACAAGCAGGATGAGCCCGTACCAAGCCTGTTTGAGAGAGAGTGGGAAATTCATATTGAAGCGTTGTTTTCCGTAAGTATATCAGGGTCGCCTGGCGAAAAGACAAATCCGTGAGCGATGTTTCCCTGCACGACGGAGACTCTGGAGCGAAGGAGCGCTGCCGTGTACGAGAGGTGAGAAGGGGAGTGCTCAGTGTTTCCGTTCCGGATCAGATGGTTGCGGCATGGCGGTAGTGGTAGTGACCGAGCCGAGTACGGCTCGGGCATGCCGGCTGCCGCTCTCTTGCCAAAGCTCCGCGGCAGTGAGCGGATCGAGCAGCGGGGTTTCCATGCCAAGGCTGCGCAGGGCCTGAAGCGTGTCCATCAGTGAGACGAAATGGATGGCGAGCTTGGTGAAGATCTCCGCGAAGGCGAACCGTTCGTCTTCGGCAAGATTGCGGTATGCACTGCGGCCCAGATCGATGTAGTATCCAACGGTGACCCGGTTTCTTCTGGCCCGCTGTGGGAACAGGCCGGAGTAAAGCAGGCACTGGTCCCCGACACTGCGCAGCTGCTCACGCCGGATTTGGCCGCTGCTCTGCAACCCTTCCAGATACTCCAGAGCCATGACGCTGCGAGCGATCTCCGGGCGGCTGTGAAAGCGCATCAGCAGGAAGACCAGATAGCTCTCCAGATCCTCGTCCAGGTGAATCTGGATGGCCTCTTCGGCCTCCAATACCAGCTTGTTCCACTGTGCAGTGAGCAGAGGCGTCTTGCTGTTTGCCATGGCTGAGCCCCCGTTGGAAAATTACGATGTCTCGTAATCCATGTCGTCGATTGGCGGCTCGGGCTTTAATCTCCCACCTTGGACTGTCGACTCAATCGCAAATTCGCGCCTGGGCCACGACCCTCGGCACGATCATCACGTTCCCGAGGTGAAACATCAGGGGCGATGCCAACGTACCGCCTGGAAACGTGAAGATGGTGTCACCCCGTTCTGCGCCAGTGGCCCGACTTGCCCCCCTTCTTCTCCACCAGGCGGACTCCGTCGATGGTCATGCCGCGGTCCACCGCCTTGCACATGTCGTAGATGGTGAGCAGGGTGATCTGTACGGCAGTGAGCGCCTCCATCTCGACCCCGGTCTGGCCCCGGGTCTCCACGGTGGCCCGGCAATGGATGGTCTCCTTGCCCTCCGGGTGGAGCTCCAGGTCCACGTGGGTAAGGCTCAAGGGATGACAGAGAGGAATGAGATCGGCCGTTTTCTTCGCCGCCATGATCCCGGCGATCCGCGCGATGCCGAGCACATCCCCTTTCTTGTGCCCCCCTTCCAGGATCAGCGCCAGTGTTTCAGGGCGCATCGAAATACGCCCTTCGGCTACTGCGACCCGATGGGTGACGGCCTTCTCGCCGACGCTCACCATGTGGGCGTCGCCGGCACTGTTGAAGTGGGTCAGTTTGTCCATTGCTTGGTACTCTTTCAAGGTAATAAATCAGGATTCAGTTGGCCTGTCAGCGTTCGGGGCAAGGCGCTCCTCGCAGCGAATGGCCGTCGCCCTTTGCAAGAGGAGCACCAATCCACCGGGAGTGGACTGGGAGCGTGAAGCGACCCCGAAGGGGTGGAATACAGGGAGGTATTCCATCAACGCCACCATGGACGCCGGATCCTAATATCTTACCTTGAAAGAGTACCAGGGCTGAACGAAGGTTTCTTTCATGATAGTCTGACGGCCATGATCGTGTAAACCTGACAGGTGTGAAGCCGATGGCCATCGTGGTGAAATTTTTTGCCAGTCTGAGGGAACGTATGGGGTGTGCGGAAACCACCCTGGACGCACAACAGGTGAAAACGGTTGCCGAGGTGTGGCAGCGGGTGGCGGATGGAGAGCCGTTGCCGGCCAATCTTCTGATGGCGGTGAACATGGAGTATGCCGAAGCCGACAGCGAGGTACGGGATGGTGACGAGGTGGCCTTCTTTCCTCCGGTGACGGGGGGAGCTCATGATCGTTGAGATCCGGACAGCCCCTTTCGACCCATGGCAGGAGCTGTCTCGCCGGACACCGGATGCCGGGGGGAGGTGCGGCGCCACTGCGGTGTTCGTGGGAACCATGCGCGATTTCAACGAGGGGGTGTCGGTCCGGGAGATGTTTCTCGAGCACTATCCCGGCATGACGGAGAAACACCTCGAAACGATCGTGGAAGAGGCCGTCGCGCGCTGGGAGCTGCTCGATGCATTGATTGTCCACCGGGTGGGACAGATTCGTCCCGACGAGACCATCGTGCTGGTGGCGGCGTGGGCGGCCCATCGGGCCGAGGCATTTGCCGCGGCCCGGTACCTCATCGAGGAGCTGAAATCGCGGGCGCCGTTCTGGAAAAAGGAGAGCCTGCCCCAAGGGGAGCGCTGGGTGGCGAAAAACACACCTGCCGGCTGAGTACGGCATATCATGTTGCCGGGTTAAGAGTTACATCTTCAGTCGCCCTGGGCCCGGCTGCGCCACTTTGCAGACGGACCGATGGTTTGGTATGTAGCTGATAATATTATCAACTAATTGTGAATTCAGATTTTTGCTGCGTGATATTGCAGTAATGTGTCACTATAATGCAGTTGATATTTGTCATCTCCTATATCAGTCATGACCACAGAAAAAGATACGGTTGTCCCCCTGTCGAAGCGCAAGATCGCATGCAAGGACTGTAGTCTGTTCCAGATCTGCCTGCCGGTGGGGATCAGTGGGGAGGAACTGGAGCGGCTCGAACAGATCATTCAGCGTCGTCGACCGGTCAAGCGGGGTGATCATCTCTATCACGGGGGCGAACCGTTTCGCTCCATCTACGCGGTGCGTAGCGGCTCGATCAAGAGCTACGTGCCGACCGAAAGCGGCAGCGAGCAGGTGACGGGATTCCATCTTCCAGGCGAGCTGCTCGGTCTGGACGCGATCAGTCCGAAGGTCTATCCCTGCTCGGCCAAGGCGCTGGAGACCACCAGCGTCTGCGAGATTCCCTATGAGCAGTTCGAGCTGCTGAGCATCGAGTTGCCGGTGCTGCACCGTCAGTTGATCAGCCTGATGAGCAAAGAGATCTTCGAGGAGCAGAGCCACACGGTATTGCTGGGCAAGAAGAGCGCCGAGGAGCGGTTGGCCGCCTACCTGTTCAGCATCTCCTCGCGCTATCACCGTCGGGGGTTCTCGGCCAGTGAGTTCTACCTGAGCATGTCCCGTAACGACATCGGTAACTACCTGGGGCTGGCGGTGGAGACGGTGAGCCGTATGTTCACCCGCTTCCAGGCAGAGGGGTTGCTCGACGTCGAGCGCAAGCACATCATCATCCACGACCTGGCTCGTCTCAAGGAACTCGCAGGTGCGGTGCCGGGTAGATGTAGCGAGCATTTCTTCTGCATCCGGAACTCCTGAGGCGCCCGGGCGGTTGCCGCTATAGATACCTGGACCAGTCGCGCCAGGTGGCCCCGAAGACGAAGAAGTCGGGGTTGAGAAGGGAGGGCTTGGTGTTGTAGCCCAATGGTTGCATCCGGGTATCGGTGATGTGGCCACCCGCCTGCTCGACGATACATTGCGCTGCCGCCGTATCCCATTCGGAGGTGGGTCCCAGACGGGCGTAGAGATCGGCACTCCCCTCCGCCACCAGGCAGGACTTGAGTGAGCTGCCGACGGCAATGATCTCATGGGTGCCTATCTTTTCCAGCAGCCGTTCGTGGCGCGGATTGCAGCGGCTTCTGCTCACGGCGATGACCGGTGTCTCGCGCGTTGCTCGCGAGTGAATCTGTTGCGGTCCTTCCCCCTTCTCCTGCCTGTAGGCGCCGCACCGCCGGCTGGCGAAGTAACAGATTCCGCTCACCGGAGCATGAATGACTCCCAGCACAGGGGCATGTCCCTCGATCAAGGCGATGTTGACGGTGAATTCGCCGTTGCGCTTGATGAACTCGCGGGTACCGTCCAGCGGGTCCACCAGCCAGTAGCAGTGCCAGCGGGCCCGTTCACCGAAGGGGATGTCGCCGGCCGATTCTTCGGAGAGCACCGGCAGCTCCGGAGTGAGCGCCTTCAGTCCGTCGATGATGACGTGATGGGCAGCGATGTCGGCCTCGGTCACGGGAGACTCGTCGGGTTTGTGCTTGACGCTGAAGTTTCCGTCATAGATCTCCAGGATCTTTTTGCCGGCCTCGCGAGCAATGGCGATGACGGGCTGCAACAGCTTGCCACACTCTCTGGAATAGGAATCAGCGGCCATCGAGAATCGCTTTGGCAATGAACAGCGCGGCAAGGGTGCGCGCCTCGCTGCACTCCCCGCTGCGCCACAGTCTCTCTATGTCGTTCAGCGCCCAGGGCACCACTTCCGGCTCTTCCGGTTCATCCCCTTCCAGCCGTTTCGGGTAGAGCTCACGGGCCAGGATGATCTCCGTGGCGTGCTCCAGGAAGCCGGGAGCCAGGGTCAGGGAGGTGATGCGTTCGAGCCGTTTCGCGCCATAGCCGGTCTCTTCCATCAGCTCCCGATTGGCGGCTTCCAGCAGAGGCTCTCCGCTTTCGATCCGTCCTTTGGGGAAACCCAGCTCGTAGTTCTCCGTTCCTGCGGCGTATTCCCGCACCAGCAACACCGTATCTTCGTCCAGCAACGGAACGATGAGCACGGTGCCCCGACTTGCCCCTCGCAACCGCTCGTATCGCGCCATGGCCCCGTTGGAGAATTCCAGGTCCAGCTCCTCGATGTGAAACAGCCGTGATCTGGCAACGGTTCGCGTATTGAGTATCCGGGGCTTGGTGCGCACGTTGGTGGATTCCCTGTCGTTGTGTTCCAAGGTCGAATATTAACCCGAATATCCCGTTCGGTCGCCAATATTCCAGTGCAAGAGACCGCAATCGGGCAAAAAATCGGAATGGAAACGTTTTTGGAGAGACTGATCAACGGGCAAATCGCTGTTGTACGACCGTCTCCCCGACCGGCAGGAAGGAGCTGCGGGTAAAGCGCACGAGGGTATGGGCCGCCGGTTCCCTGGTCGACCTGCTTCCGCAACGCGGTCTGGATCGTCGGGGGGCGACGGGATGTCGGCGAAATCCCGTCGATAAACGCCAATCTTTCGCCACATGAACTCATCGGGCAGTGCACGGCCGAAATGGCAGAGCATAGAACAACCCGCTGGAATTGCAACGGCCCGGGTCGTATCTGCCTCGCAAGTGGCGGGAAGAGGGTGAAACCAATGGTTGGCAGGCCAGGCATGGTAATTGCAAATACCGGGCAGGGTGGAAACGGAAACTCGAGGATACCATGGCCAAAGAGAAAGACGAGGCAAACGGCGGAGGGGGCTCCGGCGGTTCGATGACCAAGCTGGTGATCATCATCGTGGTACTGCAGATGATGATGTTCGGCGGGTTTGGGGCGTTTCTCTATTTCAGCGGGGCTCTCGGTGGCGGGGCCGGCGCAGGACATGAGGCGGTCGCGGCCGAAGAGGGTCACCATGACGGGAAAGAGGAGGAGGCCCATGAAGAGGCGCCCCCCATCTACATTCCACTGGAACCCGCATTCGTGGTCAATTTCTCCGACAGCTCGGGAGGGTCTCGCTTCATGCAGGCCACTATCCAGCTGATGACCCGGGAGCCGGAGATCGAGGAGGCGGTGAAAACCCACATGCCGGTGATTCGCAATGCCATCGTACTGCTGCTGAGCAGTCAGAGCGTCGAGGGCGTGGCCGGCATCGAGGGGAAAGAGAAGCTGCGCGCCGAGGTGCTGGAGAAGATCCGAGAGATCCTCAAGGAGCGGACCGGCAAGCCGGGTGTGGAAGAGGTCTATTTCACCAGCTTCGTGATTCAGTAGCCCAACACGGTATCGCAGAACCATGTCTGCCAGCGAACTGCTGTCACAGGACGAGATCGACGCCCTGCTGCACGGAGTAGGGGAGGAAGAGAGCGAAGGGGAGGAGGTCCAGAAGGGTCCGCGTCCCTATGATCTGGCGAATCAGGAACGCATCGTCCGCGGGCGGATGCCCACGCTGGAGATGATCAACGAGCGCTTCGCCCGTCTGTTTCGCGTCAGCATGTTCAACCTGTTGCGCCGCAGTGCGGAGATCTCCGTGGGGGGGATCAAAACCCAGAAATTCAGTGAGTACGTCCACAGCCTGTTCGTGCCCACCAGCCTCAACCTGATTCGCATCCACCCCCTGAGAGGGACCGCATTGCTGGTGCTGGAGCCCAAGTTCGTCTACACGGTGGTGGACAATTTCTTCGGTGGAGGTGGGCGTTTCCACGCCAAGATCGAAGGGCGTGAGTTCACCCCCACGGAACAGCGGGTGATCCAGATCGTACTGGAGGATGCCTTCAAGGATTTGAAAAAGGCGTGGGCGCCGGTGCTGGAGATCGATTTCGAATTTCTCAACTCGGAAGTCAATCCGCAGTTCGCCAACATCGTCAGCCCTTCGGAGATCGTGGTGGTCACCACCTTCCACGTGGAGATGGACGGCGGCAATGGCGATATTCACGTCACCATGCCCTACTCCATGCTGGAACCGATCCGGGACATCCTGGACACCGGCATGCAGAGCGAGCGTACCGAGACCGACGACCGCTGGCTGCAGACCGTGCGGGACGAGCTGGAGGCGATGGATGTCTGTCTCAGTGTCGATCTCACCGAAACCGAACTGACCTTGCGTGAACTGGCCAGCCTCAAGCCGGGGGACATCATCCCCATCGAGCTGCCGGAGCAGGTGCTGGTCAGGGCGGAGGAGATCCCGGTGTTCCGCGCCACCTATGGCGTGGCGGACAACCGCTGGGCAGTGAAGGTGACCGAACTGATCGAAAGACCAGCACAGACCAGTTTCCGCTGATGGGGACGACGTGCGAGGAGTGAAGCATGAGCACAGATACGAAAGAGATGGAAGCGCAGGAGAGCGTGGAGGAGTCCGGGCAGCAGGAGGTGGAGGAGCTGTTCGACAGTGCGGAGCCGCCACCGGCGGCCGAAGGTGGCGAAGCGGCGCAGCAGCAGGACACCGCCGCGGCCGGGGAAGGGGCTGGCGAGGAGGAAGATCCCTGGGCCGAGGCGCTGGCGGAGCAGCTTGCTGAAGAGTCGGCGCAAAAGGGGGGAGAGGCCGAGGAACCGTCGCAGGAGAGCTACGCCCCGGCCCCCCTGCAGAACCTGGAGGAGGAGACCGAGCGGCGCGGGACCGGAGATGATGTGGACCTGGATCTCATCCTCGACATTCCGGTCACCATCGCCATGGAGATCGGCAGGACCAAGATCAACATCCGCAACCTGTTGCAGCTCAACCAGGGATCGGTGGTGGAGCTGGACCGACTGGCGGGAGAACCACTGGATGTGAGAGTGAACGGAACCCTCATCGCCCACGGCGAGGTGGTGGTGGTGAACGAGAAGTTCGGCATCCGGCTCACCGACGTGGTCAGCGCCCAGGAGCGGCTGAAGAACCTGAAGAAATGAGCCGATTCGATACATTGCTGTCCAGATTGCCGAGCGGAAAGCGGATTTCGGTGGCCTGCCTTGTGCAGACGCTCCGGGGGGGGC
>WFNS01000063.1 GCA_015488495.1 Gammaproteobacteria bacterium
AACACCTCCAGCGGCAGCTCGGGCAGATGGACGGCAAGCCAGAGCTGAGAGCGTCTCTCCCGCTGCGGGATTGGTGGGAGAGCAGGTTTTTCCGTTTCGGCCGGAGAGGGCGGAATCCCGCTCAGGCGGAGTTGTTTTGCCACTGTCCCGGATGATGGCTGCCGCGCAAGGTGTTATTGCTTTGCTCCAGCTTCAGCAAGCGTTTCTTTACAGCTAATCCACCTCGTGCTTTGAGGATTTCGACATCCAGTCCGTTCCCGGCCGGTTCGAGCCGGATCCGCACAGCGGCCGGGGAGGGGCCGTGTTCCCGGGTGCGAAACAGGATCCCCAGCGAGCCCCCACGCTCGGCTGCCAGCTGCAGGCGGCGCAGCGTGCGGTCCGGCAGGTTCTCTCCCCATGCCATCACCAGGGCGCAGGTGCCGGCGCTCAGCGCCTTCTCCATGCACCAGGCCGTCTCGGTGGCCGGCCGGCGCGGGGTGACCAGCAGGGTGCGGTCGAGATTGACACCCGCCTCCGCCAGGGCGGGGGCATAGGGGATGAAGGGGGGATCGACCCACATGGACCAGCGCGCCTCCTTTCCCAGCGTGGCGAGCAGCGGCAGCAGCAGTTGCAGTTCGCCGATTCCCCAGCGGGGGACGATCAGTTCCAGCAGCGCCTTCCGGGGCCAGCCGCCGCCGGGAAGGGCGGCGTCCAGCTCGGTGAATCCGGTGGGGAAGGTGTCGGCACGGGTTTCGGCCATCTCCCGGCCGCGCCACAGGTGCTGGTATCTCTCCAGCAGTCGCTCCAGTTCGATCAGAGGGGTGAGATCGGCAGCCGCGGCGGTCATCTCCTCTCTCCCACCCCGTTGCGGATCACGCCCACCACCACCCCTTCGATGGAGAGCGGTTGCCGGCGCAGATCCACCTCGATCGGTTTGAACTCCGGGTTTTCCGGCTCCAGCACCGCGATGTGTCCCTTTCGCCGCAGCCGCTTGACGGTCGCCTCATCCTCCAGCCGGGCCACGACGATCGCCCCGTCGCGTGCCTCGTGGGTGTGGTGGACGGCCACCAGATCGCCGTCGAGAATCGCCGCGTCCCGCATGCTCATCCCCCGCACCCGCAGCAGATAGTCGGCCTTCGGCCGGAACAGATCGGCCGGGATGGGGCAGCGGGACTCGATGTGCTGCTCGGCGAGAATGGGCGCTCCCGCAGCCACCTGCCCGATCACGGGAAGGGACTCTTCGCCGTCGTTCTCCTCCAGCAGCTGGATGCCACGAGAGACGCCGGGCTGCAGCCGGATGGCCCCCTTGCGCTCCAGCGCCCGCAGGTGGTCACGGACCCCGTTGGCGGATCTCACCCCGATGGCCTGCGCAATCTCGGCGATGGTGGGCGGGAACCCACGGGCCCCGATATGCTCGCGGATGAGGGTGAGGATCTCCTGCTGTCTGTGGGTGAGTGGTTTCATGATACCGAATATATAATCACTGTATTTATGTTCAGTATATGACAGGGGGACCCTTTTGGCAACCATTGCGCAAGAGTAGAAAAGGCTGTGTGCTCTCTCCGGTTTTGCGCCTTGCCCTGCCCCTGCAAACGCGCTCTTCACCACGTCCAACTGCAGAATCCAGGATAATGAAAAAATGCTACATATATATACAAAATTACGGTAATATTGAGGGGTATGTTTACAAGATTGTTGCCCACACCTACTCAATCCATCTTTTTGTTCGGTCCTCGTGCTACCGGGAAATCCACATGGATCCGCGCCCGTTTCCCGGAAGCGACCGTTTATGATTTGCTCGATACTGGAGAGGCGCTGCGTCTGAACAAAGATCCGCAGGCTCTCCATCGGGAGCTGGCGGTGCTGTCCCCGGACAGCTGGGTGGTCATCGACGAGATACAGAAGGCTCCCGTGTTACTGGACGAGGTGCACCGATTGATGGAGTCCAGCCGGCTGCGTTTCGTCCTCTCCGGCTCGAGCGCCCGCGGGCTGCGGCGGGGAGGAGTCAATCTTCTGGCGGGTCGGGCCATCACCGTTTCCATGTTTCCCCTGGTTTCGGCCGAGCTTTCGTTCGAGCTGGAGATCCAACGGATACTACGGTACGGGACCTTGCCCCTGGCTGTCACCAGCGACGATCCGGAGGGATACCTCAGAACCTATGCGGAAACCTATCTCGAACAAGAGGTTCGGGCCGAGGCGCTCACCCGGAACATAGGTGCCTTCGCCCGTTTTCTGGAGATTGCTGCGCGCCAGAACGGCCAGGTGACCAACGCCTCGGCCATTGCGCGCGATGCCGGCATCAGCCGTCATACGGTGCAGAGCCATTTCGACATTCTGGTGGATACCTTGCTGGGTTGCCGGTTGCCGGCGTGGAAACGGAAGTCGTCCACCAGACAGGTGCAGCACAGCAAGTTCTTCTTCTTCGACTGTGGTGTAGCGCGGGCGCTCACCGGGCGTTTGCCCTATCCACCGACACACGAAGAGCTGGGTCCGCTCCTGGAGACCTTCGT
>WFNS01000064.1 GCA_015488495.1 Gammaproteobacteria bacterium
GCCCCAGCACCTGTGCCATGCTGCTCACCCACTCTCCAACGGCCAGCGAGATCTCCGAACGATACCCCGGTGGAAGCCCTCGGGACACCACTCCGACACGCTCGGCGAGGCGATCCGAACCGAACTCTCCCGTCACCCAGTGGAATCCCTGGCCGTCACTGGTCACGAGGAGCTCCTGCGCCCCTTGCTCGCCCACCTGAAAACAGTGCACCGGCAGGGCATCCAGCAGTTCATTGGCCACCACCACCCCCTGAAGCGGCCGCTCCGGGAGGCGTTCCAGCCAGCTCACGCGCTCCACCAACCCCGGCACCTTCTGCTCCAGCGTCATCTGCTGCCGCTGCCGAAGGTCGGCGCTCACCTCCAGAATCAGATAGCGTTCCGGAAGCGCTCCCAGACGCTCCAGCTCGGCCAGCATGTCGGCCGCCATCACTCCCGAACCGGCACCGACCTCAAGCACGACTCCGCCGCCCGTCATCTGCAGCACCTGACCCACCTGCCGGGCCAGGCAGCGGGAAAACAGCGGAGATATCTCCGGTGCGGTGACGAAATCCCCTTCCGCCCCGAACTTGCGGCTGCCGGCACTGTAGTAGCCCAACCCTGGAGCATACAATGCCAGCTCCATGTATCGGGCGAAGGAGATGGCACCTCCCTGGACCGCCATCTCCTGTTGCAGCCGTTCCACCAATCGTTCACTATGGGCGCAGGCGGTCTCATCGGGAGCGGGCAGTTGTCTCAGTTCCGCAACCACCCGTTGGGCTCGCGCATGCAAAGATGAAGAGTTATTCATATAATCTGTCGTCGTGAAAAATCGTTGCCCGGCATCGTGTCGCCAAGAACCACGCGAGGAAAAAACCCGTGCAGGATAACACAGCATCCCTGACCGACAAGGTGGCCCTGATCACCGGTGGCGCCCACCGAATCGGAGCCGCCCTTGCCCGGGGGCTGCATCGTCAGGGAATGAATGTGGTCATCCATTATCACTCCTCCCGGGGCGCCGCGCTGGCGCTGCAGCACGAACTGAACCGGCAACGGGAAAACTCGGTGGTACTGATCCAGGCGGATCTGACCGAGACCAGCAAGATCTCCGCCATCATCAAACAGGCGAGGGAAGCATGGGGGCGCCTCGATACCTTGATCAACAACGCCTCCACGTTCTACCCCACCGAGATAGGAACCGCCGACGAGCGCTGCTGGAACGACCTCATCGGCACCAATCTCAAGGCCCCTTTCTTTCTGTGTCAGGCCGCCGCCCCCCATCTGGCCCGGTGGCGCGGAAGTATCATCAACATCGCCGACATCCACGCCCTGCGCCCCTTGAAGGGTTATCCCATCTACAGCATCGCCAAGGCGGGGTTGGTGATGCTGACCAAGGCCATGGCCTGTGAGCTGGGTCCCAACGTACGAGTCAATGCGGTGGCACCCGGGGCAATCCTCTGGCCGGAGCAGGAGCTGGACGAAGTGGCCAAACAGCGCATCATCTCCCGGACCTTTCTCAAACGGCAGGGATCTCCCGAAGATGTGGTGCGCGCAGTCATCTACCTCATCCGCGATGCAGATTATGTGAGCGGTGAAATACTCACCGTGGATGGCGGTCGTTCCATCAATGGATGAAACATGTTCCCGACGCAGCTTTCATCGACTCCGCCCCTGAATCTCCCCTCCTCGGCAAGCGTGCACACGCCTGTCGTCCCAAAGCGGGGATGTTCAATGACCGAGTTGCTGGCGAGCCTGTTTCTCATCCTCCTATCCACCACCTCCCAAGGGGAGGAATACCAACCTCTCAACTATTTTGGGATCAGCTTTCTACAGCTGGAGGGAAACCGCACCGGTGGCCCCGATTTCCGTCCCAACGGCATCCTGGCGCGCCTCGGCTTCATGGGAGGTGACCATTTCGGCCTCGAGTTGCAGACCGGGCTCACTCAGACCGGCAACGACTTCGAATTGAAAAACGTTGCCGGGGCCTACCTGTTTGCCGGGATTCCCTACGAACGCCTGCAGCTGTTCACCCTTGCGGGGATGGCGCGAATCAGCGTGAGGAATGCAGGCAGATCGGAAAATAACGAAAATTTCTCGTTTGGACTCGGTATCCGCTGGCGGGCAACGGAGGAACTCGACGTGGGCGCCGAATGGATGAACTACGCCGAACGTACCGCGTACAAGGTCAATGCGCTGAATATCGGTTTCGTACGGCATTTCTGACAACGCCTCCCACGCAGGTGCAATACTTGACTTCCGGCCCCTGCGCTACCAGATATTCGATGGTACGCCCGCTTTTGGACTCGTCGATCCTGCACACCATAGAGGAAAGGAACCATCCCCAACATGAACGACACTCCGCTGATGGCCGAATTGTTGTCCCAGCTCTGGTTCCGCTTCTTGCTGGTCACGCTGTTCGGCTTTCTCACCGGCCTGGAGATCCGTGAATACCTGCTGAGCCTGAGGCGCGACCAGACAACAACCACTCCCCACATCAGCCCGGGTAGCGCCCGTACCTACACGTTCATCGCCATTCTCGGCTTCGTTTTCTATGAACTCGACCCGAACCTGCGTCTCTATCTGGCCGGATTCGCGGGACTGCTACTGTTTTTCGGTCTCTTCTATTACCACAAGTTACAGGAGCAACAGCGGGGAATCCTGCAGCCACTGATCGGGCTCATCGTATACAGCTACGGTCCCTGCCTGTCACTGCAGCCACTCTGGTTCCTCGTTCTGTTGTTCGTCACCACCGTTTTCGTGCTCAACGCCCGCCCGCTCACACATCGCCTCACGGAGACCATCGACCGCCAGGAGCTGGTGACCCTCGCCAAATTCCTGCTGCTCGCCGCCGTGGTGCTGCCGCTGATGCCGGACCAGCAGGTATTTCCCCTCCTTCCCACCACTCCTTTCAAGATCTGGGTTGGCGTGGTGACCCTCTCCGCCATCTCCTATCTGGGATACATCCTGCAGCGCTATCTGCTTCCGGGAAAGAGCGACTTGGTCACCGGCCTGCTCGGCGGGCTCTACTCCAGTACCGCCACCACGGTCGTCCTTGCCCGCCGGTCACGCGGCGGCGACCCGGCCACGGCAAAATCACTTGGTCTGGCAATCGTCGCCGCCAGCGGGATGATGTATCTGCGACTGCTGATACTCATCGCCATCCTCAACAGGGATTTTCTTCATGCGACCACCGCACCCTTTCTGCTGCTTGGCGGCGGCGCCATCCTGTTCACCCTGCTGGCAAAGAAAAGACTCACAACAGGAACCCCCTCCACAGAGGCAGGAAACCGGAATCCCCTGGAGCTGGGAACCGCCTTTTTGTTCGCTGGCCTTTTCGTGATGATGCTGGTTTTGACCAAGATGGTGCTGCATCAGTTCGGGGCGCCGGGCCTTCAGGCACTCTCCTTCGCCGTCGGTTTCACCGACATCGACCCGTTCGTGCTTTCTCTCCTGAAGGGAGAGTATCAGGCCACCGGTCTGCAAGAATTGGCAGCGGCCGTGGTCATCGCGGCGGGCAGCAACAACTTTCTGAAGGCGTTGTATGCCATATTGATTGGCGGGTGGTGTCAGCAACGGAGCACTGCTCTCGTACTGTGCATCCTTGGGGTACTGACCCTGGGATATGGCGTGTGGCTGGCCGTGTGACCTTCAGCGCTGCTCAGCCACCGCCCTTTCTCATCTTCTTCCCCTGCGCTGCCCGGCGCTTGCGCACCTCCTTGGGATCGGCAATGAGTGGACGATAGATCTCAACCCGGTCTCCGTCGCGCAGCACGGTGTCCATTGGAACGATTTTCGAGAAGATCCCCACCTTGGTCTCGGGGGTCAGCTCCAGTCCAGGAAACTTGCCCAGAATACCGGAACGCAGGATGGCCTGTTTCACCGTGGTTCCCTCATCCACCTCGAGGGGAATCACCATCTGCCGTTCAGGCAGGGCATAGGCCACTTCGACCCGTATCTTCTTTCTCTCAGCGTTTCCCATAGATCTCCGCTGCCCGTTTGCAGAAGGCATCCACCATCGTATTGGCGATTTGACTGAACGCCGGCCCGGCGGCAACCCCCACCAACCGGCTGGAAAACTCGAACTCCAGGTCGAAGGAGACCTTGCAGGCCTGCTCAGCCAGGGCATCGAAACGCCAGAACCCCTCGAGCAGACGAAACGGCCCTTCCACCAAGCGCATCTCCACCATCTTGTTCTTCTGAATCCTGTTGCGGGTGGTAAAGGTCTTGTGCAATGCACCCTTGGCCAGCTCCAGAGAAGCAACCACCTCGTCTTCGGTCCGTTCCAGCTCTCTTGCCGAACGGCACCATTCGAGAAACTTTGGATAGGAGGTGATATCATCCACCAGCGCATACATCTCGGCGGCGCTGTATGGAACGAGAGCTGTTCTGTTGATACAGGTCACAATACTACTCAATCAAACTGGCAACTATCTGGTTGTCCCCGAAAACCCATCGATTCCGCACTGCAAACCATTGCGTACACCATGTGAGCCCACGTTTGTTGTGCTGAACCGAGGATTTCAGGGGGGATTCAGGCAGTTGCTTCCCCATTCTACGGTCCACCTGGCGGTTACCCAAAGCGAAGCAGTCCAACAACGTTGAGAAAGATGATAACCACCGCAAGTGGCGCAACATAACGGATCAGAATATACCACAACTGGTAACCGATCCCGTCCAGTCCCAGCTCCTCCATGGTCACCCTGCGGCTCAGGGTCCAGCCGGCAAACAGGGCGATGAACAAGCCACCCAAGGGGAGAATTATGTTGGCAGTGGCGAAATCCAGCAGATCGAAGAAAGTGAGCCCAAACAGTGTGTCATCCGCCCACAGATTGAAAGAGAAGACCGTTCCCAACCCGACCGTCCAGGTGATCGCGCCGGCCCAGACGGAGGCCATCACCCGGGACATGCCGTGATTCTCCACCAGCCAGGCCACCGCCGGCTCAATCAACGATATGGCGGAGGTCCAGGCGGCAAATACCAGTAACACGAAGAACAGGGTGCCAAACAGGGTACCGGCCGGCATGTTGCCAAAGGCGATGGGCAAGGTCTGGAAGATCAGTCCGGGGCCCGCGCCGGGCTCCAGTCCATGGGCAAACACGATGGGAAAGATGGCCATCCCCGCCATCAACGCAACCAGCGTATCGGCCAGCGCGATGGTCACGGAGGTCTGCGTGATGGAGGCATCGTCCGGCAGATAGGAACCATAGACCATGATGGCGCCCATGCCAAGGCTGAGCGTGAAGAAGGCGTGCCCCATGGCGATCAGGATCGCAGCCGGAGTCAGCTTGCCAAAGTCCGGTGAGAAGAGAAACGCCACCCCCTGTGCGAAACTGCCGGTACTCATGGCGTACCCCACCAGCATGGCCAACAGCAGAAACAGCGCCGGCATCAGAAACCGCACCGCCTTCTCCAGCCCACTCTGCACCCCTCGTGACACCACGATCATGGTCATCACCACGAATATGGTATGCCAGGCGAGTAAACGTTCCGGATCGGAGACCAGGGCGGTGAAGATCTCCCCCACCTGTTCGCCCCCGGCACCAGAGAACAATCCACCCGCTGCGCGAAATACGTAGGCCAGTGCCCAGCCCGCGACGACACTGTAATAGGAGAGGATCAGGAAACCTGCCAATACCCCGATCCAGCCAAGATACTGCCAGGCAGGATGGTGATGACCTTCCCGGGCCAACACCCTCATGGTGTTGATGGGACTGCGTCTGCCTCGGCGACCGAGGAGAATCTCCGCCATCATGATGGGAATACCGATACAGGCAACACACAGCAGATAGACCAGAACGAATGCCCCACCACCATTCTCACCCGCAATGTAAGGAAACTTCCAGATATTGCCCAGGCCGACGGCCGAACCCGTAGCCGCCAGGATGAAGGCCCAACGCGATGACCACTGCCCATGGATGGAGGTTCTCTTGGCTGACATATCCGCCCCGTCGTTATTGTATTTGGGCTAATTGTGCGGCAATTTCCCAGATGGCTCAACTTGCTTTTGGGATATAATGATGGGATGGCTAAAAAAAAGAGCAAAACTCCGGGTGGCAGCTCCACCATCGCGCTCAACAAGAAGGCTCGCCATGACTATTTCATCACCGACCGCCTGGAAGCGGGTATCGTGCTGGAGGGGTGGGAGGTGAAGAGCCTGCGCGCTGGCCGCATCCAGCTAAGGGACAGTTATGTGCTGGTCAAGGACGGCGAGGCTTGGTTGCTGGGCGCCCTGATTACTCCCTTGCCCACGGCCTCGACCCATATTCATCCCGATCCCACACGCACGCGCAAACTGCTGCTTCACCGCGCGGAGCTGGACAAGCTCATCGGTGCGGTGGAGCGTAAGGGTTATACCGTCGTTCCCCTGGCGATGTACTGGAAGCGGGGACGTGCAAAGGTAGAGATCGGGCTGGCCAAGGGCAAACAGAGCCACGACAAGCGCGCCGTGCAGAAGGAGCGCGACTGGCAACGCCAGAAACAACGCCTGCTCAAGAGCGGTTGAGGGGAGGTGGGTACGGCCGGGAGTTTTGCGTCTGTGTCATACGATATCGCTGCGAAACGATAACGCCCCCCAGATACCACATCAACATGCCGATCGGGGCCACCGGAATCAGGTTCTGGTAGGCCAGCGTCACCAGTAGCACAGCGATGACCCCTGTCCATCCCAGAGCCAGCGCGGCAAACACATCGTCACCCCGACTAAGCACCGCTGCATCCCTCAGGATCATCAGCAACACCACTATCGACAACACTGCTCCTACGATTCCGGTTTCCCAGATGAGATAGGAGAGGGTCGTCATCCCTGCCCCTTTCGAGATCGCCATCTCCAGATAGGCGCCCTGAAGGCGCTCCGCAGAGATATCTGACACATTCCCCACCCCATGGCCGATAAACAACGTTACCGGATCATGGATCAGCTTGAAGGGAAGAACGATGCTGTCCATGCGGCCGATCTCGCTCTGCTCCCTGCCCTCATCGGTACGGGCCTCCACGTCGGCCCCCTTGTAGACATACTCCAGTAGCCGGCCCTCGGTGATGACAGAGAGCACATCCCCACCCCAGCGGCTGTAATAGCTGTTATAGACGACGACGAAGACCACGAGAACGAGTGTGGCGATACCGCTGACCTGAAGCAGGAGTTTTATCTTGTCTATCCCCTTGACGAACAGCGTGGGCACGATCATCGCCAGCGGGATCAGAAACAGGGAGACAGTGGTCTCGTTGATCATCGTCGGCACCAGCAGCAGGAACAGAATCAGCAGAAACCGCCCCCTCGTAATGAACCCTTTGAGATAGAAGCCCATCACTACCGCAGCACACCCGATGAGCACGATGGAGAGGTTCGAGGAGAGCCCCAGGGTTCCAATCACGCTGTCGCCACTGGCCTCTCCCTTGTGCGCCACGAAACGTTGCATGAAGGCGATGGGAAACTGCAACAAGGCAAGCCCCAGAATGAGCTTCAGCTGCTTGACGATCTCTTCCCTGGAATAGTCCACCATGACCGGCAGCAGGAAAAAGGGGATATAGCGAAGATAGATCAGAAGCCCTGCAAAGATGGCACCCGGCTGAACCGCGTTGGTGGCGATCCCTGCGGTGATGGCAAGCAAAAAAACCACGAAGAAGATCAGGTAACGGGGCGCTATCACGATGGGAAAACGCTGCCCGATACGCAACGCAA
This sequence comes from Gammaproteobacteria bacterium, assembly GCA_015488495.1. Lineage (GTDB taxonomy): Bacteria > Pseudomonadota > Gammaproteobacteria > Thiohalospirales > Thiohalospiraceae > DRMK01. Next base: position 7,655 of record WFNS01000064.1, read on the forward strand.
CGACCAATGCCACCACCGCTGACAACATCTCGGGGGAGAGCCGGAAAACACGACCGCCGGGGACGCTGGTCAAGATGAAGTTGATCAGAAAGGCAAGAACGATGATGGCGTAGGCGATGTTTTGCATGCAAATGACTCGTCTGGAAATATTACTGCTTGATCACCTCGTACAATCGCTCGAACACCTTCGGTGAATGGTTCTCGATGGCATAATCGCGTGCTTCATTCCCCATGGAGATCCGTAATCCGTCATTCACAAGCAACTGCTCCACATCCTTTCTCAGTTGCTCATACGAACGTGACAAGAATCCGATCCGGCGCTGCGCCAACAGCCCGTCCAGATCCACGTCGAGACTGACCACGGGGACCCGGCGCATCCAGGCCTGAACGAAGGTGTTGGGAAACCCCTCCTTGACACTGGTATTCACGAAGAGGTGGCCCTTGGCGAGAATCTCGTTGACCCTCTCCATCGGCTGCAGCCCCAGAAAGCGGAAATTCTCCATCCGCTCCATGCGGCGATAGAGATCGGCGTACCTTCTCCTGCTTCCCGGATGTCCTATCATGATGAATTCCACTCCATCCCTGTCCTGAAAATCCTCCGCAAGCCGCACGAACACTTCCGGGCGCTTGTTTGGCTTCAGATTGGCCACCCAGATCACCTTGAGCGGCTTCTCCTTGTCCAGGCTCTCCACCGGCAGCGGATGAAAATTACCGATCACTGCCGTCGCCTCCCGCCCGTAGCGTCTCTTGAGCAGCTCGGACTGCTGCCACGTCTGAGCGATGATCGCGTCCGCCCTGCGAATACCATACTCGCCCACTTTCCGATCGATCGCCTTCAAAATCTCCCCTCGGCCCGGAAAGGAAGCCGGAGAAGATACATCGAAATCGTGCGCGATATGGAAGACCAGCCGACAGCCGTTACGCCTCGCATACCAGGCAGCGACTCCAGTATAGGCCATCAGCCCACGCTGGTAGATGACATCGGGACGGATCTCCTTCAACACACGGTGGAGATGGAGGGCATCGAAGAAGAAAGCATGCCGATTCAACCGGTTTTCTCCGGTAATCTGAACCAGATCATAACCGGGGGGACGGTAAGAAGGATCGATGGCGCGAGCCAGATAGAACACCTCGAACTCCCCCCGCCTCACCACTTCATCGGCGATACAGCCTGCCTGGTATTCGGCACCGCCTTGCGCATTGGAGAAATGGCCGCCAAGGAGAATGCACAACCTCTTCATCCGCTTATCCATTGAACACCTTTTGCAGGGCACCAGGGAAGTCCAGCTCGGGCACCAGGTGCCGGTCACCCGCCACCCGCGCCCCCGCGAGTAGCCGCTCGTGACATGCTGGATCTTCGACCACTGCACCAAGTTTCCTTCTCAAATCCGCTACATCCTCCACCTCGAACAGCAGACCGTTGGCACCATCCTCCAGCAGGTAAGGGAACGGGCCAAAGTTGGGAGCGATCACCGGACGCCCCAGAACGAAACTCTCCGGAACCACACTACACAGCCCCTCGGTCAGCGCCCGCCGCGTGGGAGTGACCACCACCCCCGCCTGAGCCATCAGCGCCGGCAGTTGCCCATGCTCGACAAAACCCATCAGCTTCACCTGAGACGCACATGGCTGACAACGAACGAGGCTTTCCAGTCGGTCGAAATCGGGTCCCCGTCCTGCGTAGACGAGCAGCAACCGGGGGTCCCTCTCCAGCAGGGGGGCTGCCGCTTCGAGAAGATCGAAGACCCCCTTGTTCTCATGGATCCGGCCGACGAAGAAGATGATGAACCGCTTTCCACCTTCAGTAAGGTCAGGAACCTCTCCCGAAGAACGGTCGGCCTGCAACAGATAACGATAGTCCACATTGTACTGGACCAGATTCTCGTCCCGTACCCCAATGTCAAGCAGCTGCTGATAAAGATAAGGGCCATGACAGATCACCTTCGGCAGGCGCTGCAGGACCCACCTGTCCATCTGGAACCAGAGCCGCCGCACGGGATTGCTGGACAGCAGCTCAACTCGGGTGTGACGGGAATGAGCCAGAAATGCCCCTTTCCACCTGGAGTAGAGGAAGCAGGCCCAAAGCGCCGGCCCGATCTTTGCGCACAGGATCTTCGTTGGCCGAAAAGAGATCAAAGACTGCAAGATCCTGAAAAACAGCATCGCCTCCTCGAGATAACTTTTCCAGCGGCTTCCTCCACGACGATAGCAGCGAAATGTCCTGGCACGGACATTTTCAATCGAGCAGGTCGCATTTTCCGGTCGTGCTGCCAGCAGCAGGGTGGGGGCGTCCTCGACGAAATGGAGAAATGCCGCGAGATAGTGGTCCGTCCCCCCCGCGGGCACCTCCTGCGGCGCCGGTCCGATACGCTTCAGCTCGTCTATGATGTCGCCATGCCTGCAGTAGACAAAACGATCCCTCCTCCGTTTGGTATCAACGGGAGCGTGCCGCGCGGATGGGGTTTTCCCGTTCAAAGGATCTCCCGCCATTCCCTGGACAGATGGCGCCAGCCGAAACGCGCTATCTCTTTCTCGTTTCTGACCGGCGGAGAACTGCCGGACAAGTAGTTGCAGAGCATTCGATACAACCCTTCGTTCCAGTCACCTGCCGCGGGCACCACATATCCGGTGCCCGTTCTGTTCAC
>WFNS01000065.1 GCA_015488495.1 Gammaproteobacteria bacterium
GCGACGCCATCAATGCCGCACTGGGAAAGACGATAGCCAGCCACGATGGCCGCCACCTCCGACTGACGACGCCCACCCGCGGTCGAGCCAGCTCCATCTGGTTCGGCTACCCGCCGGGAGGGGATGCCGCCGAGCTCCTGTTCGGCATCGGGCCACGCCGGTTTACCGGTAGCGATGCCTCCGCTGCAGTGATCCAGGGACATGAGGATCTCTCCCAAGGCGTCGATGTAAGCGCTCACTACCAGCTTCGCCTCGCGCTGGACGGGGAGGAACCGATCGACGTAGACCTGCGCAGGCAGGCCGCCGATCCCCGGGCCGCCACCCTGAACGAGCTGACGGCGGCCATCGACGAAGCCCTCTCCGCCCCGGTTGCCACCCATGACGACCACCACCTGATCCTCACCTCTCCTACCCTCGGGAAAGGCAGCCGGCTGCTGGTGGAGCCGGTCACGCAGCGCATCGAGCGCCGTTTTGTCAGTCGCACCCCGATCCTGGACGAAGCCTCCCTGGAGCTGCTCGGATTCCTCACCCGGCGCGCCCGGGGAACCCCGCCCACGGCCGCCGAGATACGGGGCGAAGCAAATCTGAAGCGTGGCGTGGACCTGCGCCAGCACCCCTTTCTGCGCATTGGCGTGGACGGCGCTCCTCCACAGGACATCGACTGCCGCGGGAAGCGGCCAAGGGCCACCTTGGGCGATGAGATAACGAGGGCCATCGATACCGCACTGGGCATCTCCGTTGCCCGTTTTGACGGCCACCGCCTGACCCTGCGCTCCCCTTCCACAGGGCCATCCAGCCGGATCGTGCTGGAACCCCCTCGGGCCGAGGATGCTCTGGGGCCGCTCGGCCTCATGCCACAGACACGGCGAGGCCAGGAGGCCGCCGGCGTCCGTTTCGTCTCCACCGTCACACACGAGGGCGGCGTCGATCTGAGCACGGCACGCCGCATCAAGCTGGGCTACGACGAAGTGGCTCCGGTGGAGATCGACTGTGCTGGCGTCGCCCCCGCCGCCACCTCCCTCAGCGAAATCGTGGTAGCCATCAATCTGGCACTGGATGAGCTGATCGCCACCCATGACGGCCGCAGACTCCATCTCACCTCCCCCCGTAGCGGGAGCGACGCCCGAATCGTTTTCGAACTCCCTTCACAGGACGATGCCACCGCCCTCCTTTTCGGCATCCCCGCACCGCGGCAGTACCGCGGCCGGGATGCAACGGCGGCAGTGATCAAGGGGCACAGGCTGGAAGAAACGCTGGATCTCTCCATGCAGCGCTATCTCCGCCTGCAGGTGGACCGGGCGCCCTTTCTGGAGATCGACTGCGCCGGCACGGCCGCCGATCCATCCCGGGTCACCCTGGAGGAGGTGGTCACTGCCATCAACGAGACGGTCGGCGCGGAAATCGCCACCCGGATCGATCAGCAGCTCCTGCTCACCTCCCCCGGCACCGGCAGCGCCGCGCGGCTCACCCTGGAATACCATGTCTCCGGAGACGCCCGCCGACGGATCCTTGGAGAGGTGCCGAAGGTTGCCACCGGCTCGGCGGCTGAGCCAGCCGTCATCGAGGGGGAGCGCCCGTTGACCGACCCCGTCGATCTCGAGGGGAGACACCTGCTGCGCCTGCAAATCGACAACGGACCGGCGGAGGATGTCGACGTTACCGGCCCGCTTCCCGCCATGACGCTTGCCAGCGATATAGTGGCGGCCATCAACGCGCTCTTCCCCGGTTGTGCCGACCTGACCGAAGACGGCCGCCTGCGCCTGCGTTCAGCGCAGCGGGGGAAAGATGCCCGTCTTTCGGTACTCCCTCGACGCTACCTGGAGCTGGTGGAGTATCCGCCACGGGCGGCGCTCCCATCCCCTGAAACGGTGCACCATGGCAGCCGCTGGGATGTCGTCAACCGCGGGGTGTGCGCCGTGGAGGCCACCGCCACCTTCGGCGCCCCTCGAGGCGCAGCCTGGCCGGCCCTGGTGGAGCCGACCCGCGGACAGGTGCTGAGGTTGCAGGCGGTGGTGCAACCGGGGGAGGTGGTGGAGGTATCACCCCACCCCCGCTGGGGCGTGGCCGCCCGGCGGGTTCGCGGCGACGAAAGGATCCCTCTTCCGCCAGACCGCGTCGTGGCGGGTCCGCTCGGTGCGGTAGTGGTGGCGCCTTCTCCCGCGGCCACGCCGCTCACCCGCAACCGCGACGGGCAGCCTGCCCTCACCCTCATCGACCCCCTGACCCCCTGCGGTATCACGCTGCGGGCACGGAGCGCCCTGCAGAAAGAACGGATCGAGATCACCGTTTCACAAGGAACGCCCGCTGCCGACGTGCCCTCCCTCGCGACGGACGGCACATCGGTGGAACTGTCGGGGACAGTACGGCGCCAGGGAGACCACTGGGCATTGGCGGGGCCGGATGACACTCCCCTCGTCACACTCCGTTCCGGGCCCACCATTCCGCTGGAGGAGTACGCAAACAGCGTGGTCGCGGTATCCGGCCCGCTGTATGAAGGCACGCCGCGGTGGCTGCGGGTGAGACAGATCGCCCGGCTGTTTCATGTGACCTTGGCCGGCGCCGGCCTGGAGGAACGCTTCACCAACGTCACCCTCGGTGCCGTACCGGAACGGGCGGACGATCTGGCAAGGCGGGTGGAAGGCCTTCCTTCCCGGCTGGTCAAGGCGAACCGCTACCACAAAGGGGCGCTGCTCACCCTGGAGGCCGGTGGATCCCGCTGGCACTATCTGGCCAGCCACGCCGATCGCTTCGACTCCGCACGATTCGACCACGCCCGCTTCGCCGGCGGCGGCTGCCGGGAGACGGCACTGTTCGACCTGACCCGATTCACGGCGGATCCGCCGGAGCAGGTGGAGACCCTTTTTGGCGGTACCGACACCGCTTCGGGGGAGGAGGCAGAGGTGGCGCTGCGATGGTCCGAGCACCTGCCCGGAGCATTCACCGTCAACCTGCCGGCCGAGCTGCCGCCTCGCTTCGGCGGTCGCTTCGACACCGCACGGTTCGGTCACGCGCCCGGCGAAGCGGAATACTACCAGGGAGTGGTGGTCGAACCACCCGACGATCCACAGGCGCTGGTGTCCCGCCTCAACGCCACCTCCACCCTGGTGGAGGCGCGCCAGGTGCCCTTCGTCCCCCAGGGATGGCAAGCGGCAACCCTGCCGTTCCGTCGGCCGGCGGCGCTCTCGCTGGGTGGTCCGGATGCGCCCGCCAGACTCTATCTGGGCGAAGCGGATCTGGAGGGATTCATCGAGATCCGGGCGCGCTCCCCCGGTGAGTGGGGCAACGGCATCACTCTTTCCGCCCGGCCGTCGGGGTCGCCGGCGCAATTCGACGTGGCGGTCGTCTTCGCCGGCGCCCGCTTCGAAAACGCACGGATGGTCGCTCTGGGCAAGGAGCCGGCCACCGATCCGTTCCTGCCACCCCGGGTCGACACCCTGTTACAACCCGGACCGGTAGGCATCCTGCAGGGCAAGGCTGCCGGCATCCGGGCCAGGGTGACGCGGGATCACACCGAAAACCCAGTCGATACATCTGAGGAGGAAGCATCATGAGCAATCAAGCCACACCCTACGTTGCCCGCAATCCGGGCGATCTGCTGTCTGCCGGTGACTGGAACCAGATGCAGCTGGCCATCCGCGCGGACATCCTGGCCAACAAGGAGGCCGCCAAAAACGAGATCCGGGAGGAAGGGGTCGAAAAGGCCACCGATTGCGAAAAATTCGACAACAAGAGCGCCTCGGAATGGGTCGCACAGCTGGACGAACGCTACGCCCCGAAGGTCCACGACCACGAGGAGATCGCTGGTTACCGCCGCTACATCAAGCGCTTCTCGGCAACGGATCAAGACATCGCCCTGCTGAGGCACGGGCTTGGGCGCTATCCACTGGTGGATCTCTACGAGCTGAAAACGGTGGCCGGACTGATCTTCGATGAGGAGAAGAGAAAAAAACTCTACGAAAAAGAGGCGGGGCTGCAGGGCTGCAAGCTGTTCGTCTACTACGGGCATCGGGAGGCGGAGAGCTACGGCGTGATGGCCAACGTCCACCGCAACAAGCTCAGGATCGGTGTACCGTTGGAGCAGTTTCTCAGCGAGCTGGCGGTTCGGTACGAAGACGATGACACACTGGAGGATGTACTCAACGACATGCTGGACGCCTTCATGGAGGACCCCAACGACGAGATCACCCACTGCCGCAGCGCCTGGATCGACAAATCCGTGGACGAGCGGCGAACGGTCCAGGCGCTGAAGGAGGCCGACGAATGGGCCGATCTCCGCGTGGGCCTCGCCCCTTCGCGGATAGGGGGCGACAGGATCACCCTGGAACTCCCCGTTTCCGCAGGGGAGGGAGCCACAGGAGACACGCAACTCATGGCCCGGGTCGAACGGCGGATCTCGGTTCTCCACGTGGACTACGAAACCACCGCGGTGGTCGTAGAGGAGCTGAACGACGGAGACATCTCCTTGCCCGGGAATGCGGACATCTCTCCGGACAGCATCCGGAAGGTCGTTCCGCCCCTGGACCTGATGATCCTGTTGCGCAGCTGAAGGGAGAGACCCACGGGGGCACGAGATGAAACTGGTGGATCATTACGACGGCAGCGATCGCCCCTTCGAGGGAGAGATCCCGCTCGTGCTGTGCAGCCTGCCGGTGGGAGCACGAATCGAGCACGCCCGCTTCCGGCTGGAACCGGTGGAGGGAAGCGGCGGGGAGGCGCCGTTCTCCGAGACACTCCGCTTCCGGGACGGCCAGGGTGACTGGGGGGCTACCCTGAGCCACACCAACGACTCGGTGGAGGTGGACTTCCACGCCCGACGCACTCTGGTGAAGGTGGAAGGGAGCAACCTGGAGGGAGCGGCGCTGCAGATCGACCTGGGTGGAGCCCTGGTGGAGATCAACGAGCGCGGGACCATCC
>WFNS01000066.1 GCA_015488495.1 Gammaproteobacteria bacterium
ACAGCGACGAGGCCCTGTGGGAGGTGGCGCTGGATCTGGAAGAAGGGGCCGACATGGTGATGGTCAAGCCCGGCATGCCTTACCTGGACGTGGTACACCGGGTCAAGGAGCAGTTCGGCGCCCCCACCTACGCCTACCAGGTCAGCGGAGAATACGCCATGCTGGCGGCCGCCGCCCGGAACGGCTGGCTCAATGAACAGGCGGTGGTCATGGAGGCACTGCTCTCCTTCAAGCGGGCGGGAGCCGACGGCATCCTTACCTACTTTGCCAAGCGGGTTGCCACCTGGCTGAAAGAGGAATAGAGAAAACCGTGGCGCTAGCACTGTTATTGCGCGGTGCGCAATATGCTATACTCGATCCGTGATCAAGTCATTCCGCCACAAAGGGCTACAGCGATTCTTCGAATCCGGCAGCAAAGCCGGAATTCAGAACGCCCATGGCCCTAGTACTCTTTCAAGGTAATAAATCAGGATTCAGCGTCCCTGTGGTGTTTCGCGGCAAGGCGCAGTGCGCAGGCAAGGGTTGTTCCCTTGTCAAGCACTGCAACGCCGCGGCGGGACACCACAGGGACGCCCGAAGGGTTGGTCTGTCAGCGTCCATGGCCGCGTTGCTCCTCTTGCAAAGGGCGACAGCCATTCGCTGCGAGGAGCGCCTTGCCCTGAACGCTGACAGACCAACTGAATCCTGATTTATTACCTTGAAAGAGTACTAGACTTCGAATGATATTGGCGGCACTGGACACATCCCGGGAGATCGGGGACATGGATATTCCAGGCTTTCGCCTCCACCCGTTGAAAGGAAAACGCAGAGGGCTGTGGTCGGTTGCCGTCAGTGGCAACTGGAGGATCACGTTCGAGTTCGAAAATGGCAATGCTTACAAAGTAAATTACGAGGATTATCATTGATGATCATGCACGATCCACCGCATCCTGGAGAATTCATCAAGGAGGTGTATCTGACGCCGTTCAACATCAGCTCCCGCAAGGTTGCTCAAAAACTGAAGGTGTCTCCCTCCACCTTCAACCGGCTCATCCAGGGAAAGAGCAGCATCTCTCCGGAGATGGCGTTGAGGCTTTCCAAGACGCTGGGGCGCTCCCCCGAGAGTTGGCTGGCGATGCAGGATGCCTATGATCTGTGGTGTGCCAGGAGAAACATGGATCTGCGCGAAGTGGAAAAGCTGGAGATAGATGCGGCCTGAGCCGCTGGCACTCCCGGCGCGCCTTTCCAATCTTTCCAACACGAGAAATTCGTCGTGACCGACCTGTTCGACTTCGACAAACCGGCCCGCTACGCGGTGATGGGCAACCCCATCCAGCACAGCAAGTCACCGCGCATCCACTCCTTGTTCGCCCAACAGACCGGACAGAACATCGAGTACAGTGCCATCCAGGTGGACCCCGGCGGCCTGGAACAGGCCATCGGCAACTTCCAGGCCAGCGGCGGCAAGGGTCTCAACATCACCGTACCCTTCAAACGCACCGCCTGGGAACTGATGGACGAGCTCAGTGACCGTGCCCGGCTGGCCGGGGCGGTCAACACCATCCTGTTCCGGGGCGAGGAGCGCTTCGGTGATAACACCGACGGCATCGGATTGATCCGCGACCTCCGTGACAACCACGGCATCCCCCTGGCCGGACGGCACCTCCTGCTCCTCGGCGCCGGAGGCGCGGCCCGCGGCGTACTCGCTCCCCTGCTCGACCAGCGGCCGGCCCGACTGGTCATCGCCAATCGCACCCCCCACCGGGCGGAAGAGCTGGCAGCGGATTTCCGTGCGCAGGGAGCGGTGCATGGCTGCGGTTTTCCGGCCCTCGAAGGGAAGCGGTTCCATCTGGTCATCAACGCCACCGCCGCCAGCCTGGCGGGCGAGCTGCCACCGCTCCCCGACTATCTGCTGCACGACGATGCTTGCTGCTACGACATGATGTACGGCGCGGAGCCCACCCCCTTCCTGCGCTGGGCACAGCGACACGGCGCCGGCAGCTGCATCGACGGCCTCGGCATGCTGGTGGAGCAGGCAGCGGAGTCCTTCTTTCTATGGCGCGACGTGCGGCCGGAGACGAAGCCGGTGATCGAAATCTTGCGCAGTGAACTGAAACAGAAGTGAACCAGCCGGAGAACCAGCCATTCATCGAAACCTTTCTCCATTTTATCTTGTCTCAACCTGAACCATCCCGATGGACATCGGAAAGCATTTGCATTCCGGAGAAAAAAAATGAAAGATTATCGCGAGGTAAGAAGTGTCGGGGTTTCCTCCGGAAAATTCGTGGAACTCCCCGAGTGGTTCAGTACGTCTACCGAAAGGAAGTGATCCACGTGTCCTCCATTCGTCGCGCCACCCTGTCCATTCTCTCTTCTGTCCTGCTCCTGGCAATCAGCAGCAACCTCCCGGCGGAAACCATCGACCGCCACATGAGGAACGTCACCCAGCTCACCTTCGAGGGGGACAACGGGGAAGCCTACTTCAGCTGGGACGGCAAGCGGCTCATCTACCAGTCGAACCGGGATGGCAAGCGCTGCGACCGGATCTGGACGATGAACATCGACGGCAGCGGCAAGCGCCGTATCAGCCCGGATCACGGCGCCCACACCTGCGCCTTCTTCTTCCCCGACGGGAAGCGGGTGGTGTTCGCCTCCACCAGCCACCTGCCGGGGGACTGCCCGCCCCGGCCGCAGACGCCGCCGGACGCCCGCTACAGCTGGCCGCTCTATCCCTACGACATCTATACCGCCAACGCAGACGGCTCCGGCCTGCGCCGGATCACCGACAACCCGCAGTATGACGCCGAGCCCATCGTTTCCCCCGACGGCAAACAGATTGTGTTCGGCTCCCAGCGGGAGGGAGATTTCGACATCTATATCATGAACGCCGACGGCTCCAACGTGCGGCGTCTCACCGACCGGGTGGGCTACGACGGCGCTCCCTGGTTCTCCCCGGACGGGAGCAAGATCGTCTGGCGCGCCTGGTATCCGGAGACCCCGGAGGAGCACGACCAGTGGAAGGCGGCCATGGCCGGCAACTACATCCTCGCCTGGCCGCTGGATCTCTGGGTGATGGACGCCGACGGCTCCAACAAACGGCGCCTGACCAACAACGGCGCCACCAACTGGGCCCCCTCCTGGCACCCGGACGGCAAGCGAATCATCTTCTCCAGCAACATGGACGACTGGCGGGAGGAGATCCGGCGCTTTGGCCACAACTTCGAGCTCTACCTGATCAACATCGACGGCAGCGGGCTGGAGCGCATCACCTACAACCAGGTGTTCGACAGCTTCCCCATGTTCTCGCCCGACGGGAAGAAGCTGGTGTTCGGCGCCAACCGCAATCCGAAGAAACCGCACGCCACGGACATCTACATTGCGGACTGGGTGGAGTAGTCAGTGAAAAAGAGACTGTTCTTGTTCATCGTTACCACTGTTTTTTTCGCTGGTTCACTATTTGCGGCAACCACCGATCCCGTACATCACGAATTGAAGATTACCCTGCACCCCGAACAGCACCGGATCAATGTCGACGACAAAATCACCTTCCCCGAACCGCCTCGCGCACCGGTGCGATTCCTGCTGCACAAGGGGCTGAACCCCGTCTCCACTCAGCCCGGCGTGGTGATTGAAAAACAGGGAACGGGAAACGGCGATCTTCTCTACAACAGCTACGAAGCCACCCTGCCGCCCGGCCAGCGCGAGCTTTCACTGCGATACGGTGGCGAGATCTTCCACCCGCT
>WFNS01000067.1 GCA_015488495.1 Gammaproteobacteria bacterium
AGCGACGATCTGAAGCTGGGAGACACCCAGGAGACCGTGCTTTGGGCGCTGATCGAGCATCCCGTGCCGCTACTGCCCAACGTGAAACTGATGCGGACCCCGCTGCAACTGGAAGGGAAGAACGGTACCCTGAAGGCCGATTTCGGCTCGGTGCAGGCAAACCTTCCGGGGATCGATACTTCCGTGGTCCTGGATCAGACCGATGCCGTTCTCTACTACGAAATCCTGGACAACTGGGTCACGCTCGATCTGGGGCTCGATTTCAAGTTCATCGACGGCAGTGCCGAGGTGAGCGGTCATGGACAGCGCACCAAGGAGAGTTTCTCCGCCACTATCCCCATGTTGTACGCCAATGCCCAGTTCGAACTTCCCTTCACCAATTTCTCTGTTGGTGTGGAGGGGGCCCTTCTTTCAGTGGGTGACAACAGCGTGACCGATGTCACCGCCACTGTGGGCTACGAGAGCGACATCGGGCTGGGAGCGCTGCTTGGACTGCGCAACCAGTCGGTGGTTCTCAAGGATGCGGGGGATGTGGATCTGGACTTTACCGTCAGCGGGCCCTTCGCGGCGGTCTATTACCATTTCTGAGCGGCGGCTTTCACCTTCCGCGACCCACCGGAAGGTTACGGCTGCGGCGCACAAAAAAGGCGGAAGGGGAGATCCCCTTCCGCCTTTTTCGAGAACGGGAGGAACCTTCAGGCGGTTGCAGCCTGAGCAGCGGCCGCCTCCTGCCGCAGCCGTCTGGCCGCCTCCACCATGTTGGCCAGCGCCTGTTCCACCTCCGGCCAGCCGCGGGTCTTGAGACCGCAGTCGGGATTCACCCACAACCGCTCGGCCGGGATGCGCTGCGCCGCCTTCTGCATCAGCTCCACTATCTGCTCCACGTTCGGAACGTTGGGGGAGTGGATGTCATAGACCCCCGGTCCGATCTCGTTGGGATACTCGAACGCCTCGAACACATCCAGCAGCTCCATGTCCGAGCGGGAGGTTTCGATGGTGATCACGTCGGCATCCATGGCGGCAATGGATTCGATGATGTCGTTGAACTCCGAATAGCACATGTGGGTGTGGATCTGGGTGTCGTCCGCCACACCGCTGGCGGTCAGGCGGAAGGCGTGCACCGCCCACTCCAGGTATTCCTGCCACTCTCCCTTGCGCAGGGGAAGCCCCTCCCGCAGGGCGGCTTCGTCGATCTGGATCACCTTGATCCCGGCCCGCTCCAGATCCTCCACCTCGTCGCGGATGGCCAGGGCGATCTGGTTGCAGGTGACGCTGCGTGGTTGATCGTCACGCACGAAGGACCAGTTGAGGATGGTGACCGGTCCGGTGAGCATCCCCTTCATCGGCTTCCCGGTGAGGGACTGGGCGTGACGGATCCACTCCACCGTCATCGGCCGGGGGCGGCTCACGTCGCCGAAGATGATGGGCGGCTTGACGCAGCGGGAGCCGTAGGACTGGACCCAGCCGTAGCGGGTGAAGGCGAACCCCTCCAGCATCTCGCCGAAATACTCCACCATGTCGTTGCGTTCCGGTTCGCCATGTACCAGCACGTCCAGCCCAAGCTGCTCCTGCTTCTCCACCACCAGCGCGATCTCCGCCTGCATGCGGGCGACATACTCCTGCTCGCTGAGGGTGCCATCCCGGTAGGCCTTGCGGGCCTGGCGGATCTCGGGGGTCTGCGGGAACGAACCGATGGTGGTGGTCGGAAAGAGGGGAAGCTTCAGCCAGGCCCGCTGCAGGGGGGCGCGCTCCGGGTAGGGACGGTTGCGCCGCGCCATGGCGTCGTCCACCTCTTCCAGCCGTTGCCGTACGGCGGGGGAGTGGATACGGGATGAGTTGCGGCGGTTCTCCAGTGCCGCGCGGGAGGCGGCGAGTCTCGCCTCCACCTCGACCTCGTTCTGCCCGCAGAGGGCCTGCTTGAGCACGACCACCTCATCCAGCTTCTGCACCGCGAAGGCGAGCCAGCTCTTCAACTCTTCGTCCAGCTCCTCCTCCTGCGCCAGATCCACCGGGACATGCAGCAGGGAGCAGGAGGGGGCGATCCAGAGCCGCTCCCCGAGCCGTTGCTGCGCCGTCCGCAGGGTCTCCAGGGCGCCGTCCAGATCGGTACGCCAGACGTTGCGGCCATCCACCACACCGACGGAGAGCACCTTGTAGGCGGGCAGCTGGTCCAGCACTGGTGTCAGCTGCTCCGGCGCGCGCACCCCGTCGATGTGCAGCCCCGCCACCGGCAGCCTGCAGGCCAGCCCGAGATTGTCGCCCAGGGCGCCGAAATAGGTGGTGAGCAGGAGGTTGATGCCCGGCGTCTGCAGGCGGTTGTATGCGGCCTCGAAGGCGCTCTTCCACCCCTGCGGCAGATCCAGGACCAGGATGGGCTCGTCCACCTGGATCCACTCCACCCCTTGTTCGCGCAGTCTCTGCAGGATCTCGCCGTAGACCGGCAGAAGCGCATCCAGCAGATCCAGTTTGTCGAACGTTCCGCCCTTGGTCTTGCCGAGCCAGAGGTAGGAGAGGGGGCCGAGGAGAACCGGCTTGACGGCGTGGCCCCGGGATTGTGCATCGGCCACCTCGTCGAACAGCCTGTTGGTGGAGAGCTGGAAGGTCTGCCCCGGGTAGAACTCGGGTACCAGGTAGTGGTAATTGGTGTCGAACCACTTGGTCATCTCGCTGGCCGCGGCCGGCGTCCCGGTGGGTGCCCGGCCCCGCGCCATGCGGAAGGTGGTGTCCAGATCGACGCTGCCCCCTTTCCAGCCGAAACGGGGAGGGACCACACCCAGCATGGCGGACAGGTCGAGCACATGATCGTACCAGGAGAAGTCACCCACCGGGATGAGGTCCAGTCCCGCCTCCGCCTGCAACTGCCAGTGGCGCCTGCGCAGCTCGCGGCCGGTCTGCTCCAGC
>WFNS01000068.1 GCA_015488495.1 Gammaproteobacteria bacterium
CTGTGTGCCGGCATGGTGGTGGCACGCAACCTGCTCGATCGAAATCAGCGCGTCCTGCTCAGGGCCGGTGTCGCCTTGAGCGAATCCCACATCCGGGCGCTGCACAGTCTGGGCGTCGCGGGTCTCGAAATCCGCAGCGGTCATGCCCCTTCCACACTCTTTCCGACGGGGCGGGAAGGAGGTGTTCAACCCTCTGCCAAGCAGGAATCTGCTGCCACCGCGAGCCCGCCGGAAAAAGAGCGCCCCTCGAGGATTGAGAGCACACTTCGGACACTGCAGGTCACCCGCCCTGCGAGCAAGCCGCTACGTCCCAAGCTCGAGCCGGTCATGGCCAGACAGAGTGAAACCCTGCTGAATCATCTCCTGGAAGGAACCGCCATAAAACGGGATTCCGCCCTGGCCGCCGTTGTTCAGTTGTGTACACTTCGCCTCCTGCGCGCGAAAAGCGTCAAGGATCAGACGCCCGTTCGTTGACGGCCCTGTCATATTGAAATGGTCCGTCCGCTTCGGTGGAGCAATGCCGTCACCCAGCGGCTGTAAAGCAGCCGCGCCGCCAGCAGCCCTCCCAATAGTAGAGCATAGAACAAAGGATTCCTCACATCGGCCTTTACCAGCCACCAGTAGTGAATCACTCCGCCGGCGGCTGCCACGTAGACCAGACGGTGAAAGCTCTGCCAGCGTCGGCCACCCATCCGGCGAACGATCGCCCTAGGGGAGGTAACCGCCAAACCCAGCAGGATCAGGAAAGTAGCGAATCCCACCGTGATGAAAGGACGCTCCTGGATGTCGAGAACGATCTCCTCCCAGAGAAAAAACTGGTCCAGCCACAAGTAGATCCCGAGATGCAGTACCGCGTAGAAAAAGGCAAACAGACCCAACATCCGCCGGTAGCGCATCATCCCATGCCACCCGGTCACCCGGTGCAACGGCGTCACGGCGAGCGTGACCAGCAGCAACCGCAAGGCCCAGATGCCGGTATCCTTGGAGATCGCTTCGATCGGATTGGCGCCCAGCCTGTCGTGCCACCACTGCCATCCCAACCCCGCAGCGGGCAGAAGACAGACCAGAAACAGCAACGTCTTGGAAAAGCGGTACACGACGAGATCAATAGAATTTTGCCAAATCCATCCCTCGATAGAGGTGCGCCACCTGATCGGCGTAACCATTGAACATCAATGTCCTGCGTTTGCGCAGCTCACCGATACGCCGCTCCCTGCGCTGACTCCAGCGAGGGTGGGAGACCTCGGGATTGACGTTGGCATAGAAACCATATTCATGAGGCGCCGCACGGCTCCAACTGCTGACCGGTTGCCGTTCGACGAATCGCATCCGGACGATGGATTTGATCCCCTTGAAGCCATACTTCCACGGAACTACCAGACGCAGCGGCGCACCATTCTGGTTGGGCAGCACCTCACCGTAGAGTCCCACGGCGAGAATGGTCAGCGGATGCATCGCCTCGTCCATACGCAGCCCCTCCACATAGGGCCACTCCAGCACGTCCCGCCGCTGGCCCGGCATCTGGGCGGGGTCATGGAGACTCTGGAACTCCACGTACTTGGCGTTGGCGGTGGGCTGGAACCGCTCGATGAGATTGGCCAGGGGAAAACCGACCCAGGGAATCACCATCGACCATCCCTCGACGCAGCGCATTCGGTAGATCCGCTCTTCCATCGGCTGCCCCTTGAGCAGATCCTCCAGAGGATACCGGCCGGGCCGGGCCACCTCTCCTTCGATGGTCACCGTCCACGGCTCGGTCTTTAGGCTTCCCGCCAGCCGCGCGGGCGACTCCTTGTCGGTCCCGAACTCATAGAAATTGTTGTAGGTGGTAACATCTTCGTATGGAGTCGGGGGCTCTGCGGTGGAGAATGGGCCACGCTCAATCCCCTGGATCACCTTCCCGCCATGGCCGGGCCGGGCTGCGCCGGTACCCGGCAGCCCGCCCGTCATGCCGGCCAACAGCAAACCGGTGGTGTTGCGGATGAAATCCCGCCGTCGCCGATAGATCGCCGGTTCGGTAATCTCCGAAGGGCGGATGTCTGCCGGTTTCTTGATGATCATGGTTGCTGGCTACTCGATCAGTCGTGAAATTTGTCGACCCTCGAATCACACCCGAGGTTGCGTCGTGCCGCGGCTCATCGGTATCATCCCCGCCAACGAGTCCCATCCTTATCGAACCGCCGCACGTGAAACTTTACCCCATCATACGCCCCTTGCTGTTCCATCTCGACCCGGAGACGGCCCATCACGTTACGCTGGCCATGCTGGCGATGGTCCATCGGCTGGGGCTCAGTGAACGCCTCTTTCCTCCACCATCCGGCGCACCCTGCGAGCTGATGGGGCTTTCTTTCCCCAACCGCATCGGTCTCGCCGCCGG
Organism: Gammaproteobacteria bacterium; assembly: GCA_015488495.1. Lineage (GTDB taxonomy): Bacteria > Pseudomonadota > Gammaproteobacteria > Thiohalospirales > Thiohalospiraceae > DRMK01. The sequence goes on from WFNS01000068.1 coordinate 2,378, forward strand.
GCTGGACAAGAACGGAGACTACATCGACGCATTGGCTGCGCTCGGCTTCGGTTTCATCGAGATCGGTACCGTCACCCCCCGCCCGCAGCCGGGGAACCCGAAACCGCGGCTATTTCGAATCCCCGAGGCGCAAGCCATTATCAATCGCATGGGGTTCAACAACAAGGGGGTGGATTATCTGGTAGAAAGAGTGAAACGCTCCTCATTCAAAGGGGTCCTGGGGATCAATGTCGGCAAGAATTTCGACACCCCGGTGGAAAATGCGGTGGAGGACTATCTGCACTGCATGCGCAAGGTCTATCCCCATGCCGGCTACATTGCGCTGAACGTCTCCTCCCCCAACACCCCTGGGCTGAGGAAACTGCAGCAAAAGGAGGACCTTTCCGGGCTGATCGGACCGTTGAAAGAAGAGCAGCGACTGCTCCGGGAAAGGCATGGACGCGATGTACCGCTGCTGGTGAAGGTCGCCCC
>WFNS01000069.1 GCA_015488495.1 Gammaproteobacteria bacterium
CGATTGGACTCATCCAGCACGGTGAGTTCGCCGGAACGGGAGACCGCCACCCGGTTGCCGGAGGCGTGTTCCACCAGCTTGATGTTATGCAGGCGAACGGTTCCCTTGGTCTTCACCTGGATGTCGCTCACCGCCGCCGCCCTAGATGCGGCACCACCGATATGGAAGGTGCGCATGGTGAGCTGGGTTCCGGGCTCACCGATGGATTGCGCCGCGATGACGCCCACCGCCTCGCCGGGGTTCACCCGGTGGCCACGGCCCAGGTCTCGACCGTAGCAGGCCGAACAGATGCCGTAACGGGTTTCGCAGGTGATGGGGGAACGCACCACCACCTGGTCAACACCCATCCGCTCCAGCCGGTCCACCCACTGCTCGTCGAGCAGGGTACCGGCAGGAATCAGGGTCTCACCGGAAGCCGGATCGGTCACATCCTGGGCAACCACGCGACCCAGTACCCGCTCCCGCAGCGGCTCGACCACATCACCACCCTCGATGAGAGGGGTCATTTCGAGCCCCTGGCTGGTCCCGCAATCCTCCTCGGTCACCACCAGATCCTGCGCCACGTCCACCAGGCGGCGGGTGAGATAGCCGGAGTTCGCCGTCTTCAGCGCGGTATCCGCCAACCCCTTTCGCGCGCCGTGGGTGGAGATGAAGTACTGCAGAACGTTCAGTCCCTCACGGAAGTTGGCGGTGATGGGTGTCTCGATGATGGAACCGTCCGGCTTTGCCATCAGCCCCCGCATACCCGCCAACTGACGGATCTGTGCGGCACTGCCTCGGGCGCCGGAGTCGGCCATCATGAAGATGGAGTTCATCGACTTCTGCTTGACCTTCTTGCCCTTGGCATCCTTCACCACGTCGGTGCCCAGCTCCTCCATCATCGCCTTGGCCACCTGGTCGTTGGTATGGGACCAAATGTCCACCACCTTGTTGTAGCGCTCGCCATTGGTGACCAGTCCGGAGTTGAACTGATCCTCGATCTCCTTCACCTCCTGCTCCGCGCGCGCGAGGATGGCTTCCTTGTCGGCGGGGATGGCCATGTCATCCACCCCGAAGGAAACCCCCGCCACGGTGGCGAACTTGAAGCCGGTGTACATCAGGCGGTCGGCAAAGATCACCGCCCTCTTGAGGCCGAGCCGACGGTAGACGGCGTTGAGCAGGTTGGAGATGTCCCGCTTGGTCATGTCCCGATCCACGAAATCGAAGGGCAACCCTTCCGGGACGATATCGAACAGCAGGGCCCGACCGACCACTGTCTCCTTGAGAGAGACCCGTTCGGTCCGGTTCCCCTCGTCGTCGAACAACACCTCGCGGATCCTGACGCGGACACGGGCATGAATGTCCACCTCCTTGTTTGCGTATGCCCGCTGCAGCTCTCCGATGTCGGCATAGAGCCCCCCCTCGCCCTTGACGTTCACCTGCTCCCGGCTCATGTAGTAGAGCCCCAGCACCACGTCCTGGGAGGGGACGATGATCGGTTCGCCATTGGCCGGTGAGAGTACGTTGTTGGAAGAGAGCATCAGGGTGCGCGCCTCCAGCTGGGCCTCCAGCGACAGCGGAACATGCACCGCCATCTGGTCACCGTCGAAGTCGGCGTTGAATGCGGCACACACCAGCGGGTGGAGCTGGATGGCCTTCCCTTCCACCAGCACCGGTTCGAAGGCCTGGATACCCAGCCGGTGCAGCGTCGGAGCACGGTTCAGCAGCACGGGATGTTCGCGGATCACCTCCTCGAGGGCATCCCACACCTCCGGGGTCTCCCGCTCCACCAGCTTCTTGGCCGCCTTGATGGCGTGCGCCACACCACGCATCTCCAGCTTGCTGAAGATGAAGGGTTTGAACAGCTCGAGCGCCATCTTCTTGGGCAGGCCGCACTGATGCAGCTTCAGGGTGGGACCCACCACGATCACCGAACGACCGGAGTAGTCCACCCGTTTGCCCAGCAGATTCTGGCGGAACCGCCCCTGCTTGCCCTTGATCATGTCGGCCAGGGACTTCAGCGGACGCCGGTTGGCACCGGTGATCACCCGGCCACGGCGGCCATTGTCCAGCAGCGCGTCCACCGCCTCCTGCAACATGCGCTTCTCGTTGCGCACGATGATGTCGGGCGCATTCAGCTCCAGCAGCCGCTTCAGGCGATTGTTGCGGTTGATCACCCGGCGGTAGAGATCATTCAGATCGGAGGTGGCGAAACGCCCCCCCTCCAGGGGTACCAGGGGGCGCAGCTCAGGCGGCAATACCGGAAGGATGTCGAGCACCATCCACTCCGGGCGGTTGCCGGACTCGATGAACGCCTCCACCAGCTTCAAGCGCTTGGTGAGCTTTTTCAGCGTGGTCTCTGAGTTGGTGGCCGCGATCTCTTCCCGTATCTTGGTGGCCTCTGCCTGGAGATCCAGCTGGCGCAGCAGCTCCTGGATCGCCTCCGCCCCCATCCGGGCATCGAACTCGTCGCCGAACTCCTCGATGGTATCGAGATACTGCTCGTCGTTGAGCAGCTGACCGCGCTCCAGCTGGGTCATTCCGGGATCGATGACCACAAACGCCTCGAAGTAGAGCACCCGCTCGATGTCACGCAGGGTCATGTCCAGCAGCAGCCCCATGCGTGAGGGGAGCGACTTCAGGAACCAGATATGGGCCACGGGGCTGGCCAGCTCAATGTGCCCCATCCGATCCCGGCGCACCTTCGACTGGGTCACCTCCACGCCGCACTTTTCGCAGATCACACCACGGTGCTTGAGCCGCTTGTATTTGCCGCAGAGGCACTCGAAGTCCTTCACCGGGCCGAAGATCTTGGCGCAGAACAGGCCGTCCCGCTCCGGCTTGAAGGTGCGGTAGTTGATGGTCTCCGGCTTCTTTACCTCACCATAGGACCAAGAGCGAATCTTGTCGGGGGAGGCCAAGCCAATCCGGATGGCGTCGAAATCATCGACATGTTTCTGCTGCTTTAGAAGATTCAATAAGTCTCTCAAAGTCTTACCCTCTATCTAGACGCCCCGCTCGGAGGGGAAACCCTGCGGGCGGGACGTATCGGTACTCCGCCTCAGTCCAGTTGCTCCAGCTCGATATCGATGCCCAGGGCCCGAATCTCCTTGAGCAGGACATTGAACGACTCCGGCATACCGGCCTCCATGTGGTGGTCGCCGTCCACGATGTTCTTGTACATCTTGGTCCGTCCCGCGACATCGTCGGACTTCACCGTGAGCATCTCCTGGAGCGTATAGGCGGCACCATAGGCCTCCAGAGCCCACACCTCCATCTCGCCGAAACGCTGCCCGCCGAACTGGGCCTTGCCTCCCAGCGGCTGCTGGGTCACCAGGCTGTAGGGCCCGGTGGAGCGCGCATGCATCTTGTCATCCACCAGATGGTTCAGCTTGAGGATGTACATGTAACCAACGGTTATCGGGCGCTCGAAGGGCTCACCGGTCCTGCCGTCATAGAGCGTGGTCTGCCCCGACTCCGGCAGATCCGCCAGCTTCAGCAGCTCTTTGATCTCGCTCTCGGACGCACCATCGAACACTGGTGTTGCCACGGGAAGCCCCTCCTTGAGATTGCCTGCCAGCTCCTTGATTTCGTCATCCGACAGGGTATCGAGTTCCTCTTTCTTGCCGCTGGTGTTGTACACCTCGTCGAGGAATTTGCGCAGTTCGGCAACCTTGGCCTGCTCCTCCAGCATCTTGCCGATCTTCAGGCCAATTCCCTTGGCTGCCCATCCCAGATGAGTCTCCAGCACCTGCCCCACATTCATTCGGGAAGGCACACCCAGCGGGTTGAGAACGATGTCCACCGGGGTTCCGTCTTCCAGGTAGGGCATGTCTTCCACAGGGACGATGGAGGAGATGACACCCTTGTTGCCGTGACGCCCAGCCATCTTGTCTCCCGGCTGAATGCGGCGCTTCACGGCCAGATAGACCTTGACCATCTTCAGCACTCCAGGGGCAAGATCATCCCCCTGAGCCAGCTTGGCCTTCTTCTCCTCGAACTTCTCGTCCAGCTCCTTGCGCAACTGCTGTAGCTGCTCCGCTATCAGCTCGAGCTGGTCGTTGGCCATGTCATCCTTGAGACGGATCTCGAACCATTTGTCCCGCGGCAGCTCCGCCAGATATTCCGCGGTGATGATGTCGCCTTTCTTCAGCTTTTTGGGACCACCGGCCGCTTCCTGGTCCACCAGCATCTTCTCCACCCGAGCATAGGTGTCGTCCTCGACGATGCGCAGCTGATCTTTCAGATCCTTGCGGAAACGGTCCAGCTCGGCCTCCTCGATGGCCTTCGCCCGCTCGTCCTTCTCGACACCGTCGCGGGTGAACACCTGCACGTCGATCACCGTGCCATTCATGCCCGCCGGGACCCGTAGCGACGTATCCTTCACATCCGAGGCCTTCTCTCCAAAGATGGCCCGCAGCAGCTTCTCCTCGGGGGTCAACTGGGTCTCACTCTTGGGGGTCACCTTGCCCACCAGGATGTCACCCGGCTTCACCTCGGCGCCCACGTAAACGATGCCGGATTCATCCAGCTTGGAGAGCACCCCTTCACCCACATTGGGTATATCGCTGGTCACCTCTTCGGCCCCCAGTTTGGTATCGCGAGCCACACAGGTGAGTTCCTCGATATGGATGGAGGTGAA
>WFNS01000070.1 GCA_015488495.1 Gammaproteobacteria bacterium
CCCGCAGCCCCCAGATTCTTGACCAGCACCCGCCGCTCCAGCAGCTCCCTGAAGACCGGCTCTCCGCGCCCTTGCGGAACGCGAAACAGGATGAAGTTGGCACGGCTGGGGTAGGGATGCACCCATTCGATGGCTGCCAGTTCTTCCAGCAAGTGATCGCGCTCTGCACGGATCCGGGCCGCCTGCGTCTCCAGCCGTTCCCGGTGCCGCAGGGCGAAATCCGCGCTATGCTGGGTCAGTGTATTGATGTTGTATGGCAGGCGGACCTTGTCGAACTCCCGGATCCATGGTTTGGCGCCCGCCAGGACACCAAGGCGCAATCCGGCCAGCCCCAGTTTGGACAGCGTGCGCATCACCAGGAGATTGGGGTACTCTTCCAGAAAACCGGTGAAGGTGGCCTCGGCAAAGGCGTGATAGGCCTCATCCACCACCACCAGCCCGGGGGTCATCTCGATGATGCGCCGCATGGCCCGCGCGTCGAACAGGTTGCCGGTGGGGTTGTTGGGGTAGGCCAGGAAGATCACCGCCGGGCGGTGCCGCTCGATGGCCTCCAGCATCGCCCCCTCGTCCAGGGTGAAGTCTTCTTTGAGGGGGACCCCCACGTACTCCATTCCGGTAAAGGTGGCAATCATCCGGTACATGACGAAACCCGGTTCCGGCGCCATCACGCAGCATCCGGGTCGTGCCAGCGCCATCACGACGATCTGGATCAGCTCGTCGGAACCGTTGCCCAGCAGGAGGGCACACTCTCCGGGAAGTGCCATCGCCTCCCGCAGGGTGGAGACCAGTCGTGTCGCCCGCGGATCGGGATAGCGGTTGAGCTGGAGATTGCGCAGGGAGTCGAGCCATGCCTCCTCCAGATCCCCCGGCCAGGGCCAGGGATTCTCCATGGCATCCAGTTTGACAAATCCCTCGGCATCCGGCACGGCGTAGGCGGAGAGCGCCCGGATTTCCGGACGGACCAGATGGTCGACCCGTTCCTGCGCACTCATTCGTTTCGATATTCCGCAGAACGGGCGTGGGCGGTCAACCCCTCACCGCGCGCCAGGACCGAGGCAATCCGCCCCAGTGAAGCCGCTCCCTCGGGTGAACACTGGATCAGGCTGGAACGCTTCTGGAAGTCGTACACCCCCAATGGAGAAGAGAAGCGCGCGGTTCGCGAGGTCGGCAGGACATGGTTGGGTCCTGCACAGTAGTCACCGATGGCCTCGGCCGTATGGCGCCCCATGAAGATGGCACCGGCATGACGAATCCGCCGGGCCATCTCTTCCGGCTCGGCCACCGACAGCTCCAGATGCTCCGGGGCAACATGATTGGCCACCGCCACCGCCTCCTCCATGTCCTTCACCCGGATCAGGGCGCCCCGGCTGGTCAGGGAGGTACGGATGATCGCCGCCCGCTCCATCTGCGGCAGCAACCGCTCGATGCTCGCCTGCACTGCATCGAGGAACGCCTCGTCGGGACTCACCAGGATGGACTGGGCATCCTCGTCGTGCTCGGCCTGGGAGAAGAGGTCCATGGCGATCCAGTCGGCCGGAGTCCGTCCATCACAGATCACCAGAATTTCGGAAGGGCCGGCGATCATGTCGATGCCCACCGTGCCGAACACCATCCCCTTGGCGGTCGCCACATAGATGTTGCCGGGCCCGACGATCTTGTCCACCCGCGGGATGGTCTCGGTACCGTAGGCCAGAGCTGCCACCGCTTGCGCACCCCCGATGGCGAACACCCGGTCCACCCCGGCAACGGCGGCCGCAGCGAGCACCAGCTCGTTGACCACCCCTTCCGGCGTGGGAACCACCATGATCAGCTCCTCCACCCCGGCCACCTTGGCGGGCAGAGCGTTCATCAACACGGAGGAGGGGTAAGCCGCCTTGCCACCGGGAACATACAGACCCACCCGCTCCAGCGCAGTGACCTGCTGCCCCAGCAGTGTGCCGTCCGGCTCCCGGTAGCTCCAGGACTCCTGCAACTGGCGGCGGTGATACGCCCGGATCCGCTCCGCCGCCGTCTCGAGCGCCTCCCGCTGCTCTGCCGGGATCCGCTGCAACGCCGCGGCGAGCCGCTCCGGCGGAATCTCCAGCGAACGCATACTGTCCGCCTCCACCCGATCGAACCGGTTGGTGTACTCCACCACCGCGGCATCGCCCCGCTCGCGCACCTGACGCAGAATCTCGCGCACCGCCTCGTTGACCGACTCGTCGGAAACCCCTTCCCAGGCCAGCAACCGATCCAGCCTCTGCCAGAAATCGGCCTCCTCCGTACTCAGACGCCTGATCTCAACCATGATCCCGCACCGCCTCCTCCAGACAATGAATGAAATCGGTCACCGCCTCGTGTTTCATCTTCATGGAGGCCCGGTTGACGATCAGGCGGGAGCTGATGTCGGCGATATGCTCCTTGGGCTCCAGCCCGTTGGCACGCAGGGTATTTCCGGTGTCCACCACATCCACGATGCAATCCGCCAGCCCCACCAGCGGCGCCAGCTCCATGGAGCCGTACAGCTTGATGATCTCCACCTGCCGCCCCTGACGGGCGAAATGACGCCGGGTGCTGTTCACATATTTGGTCGCCACCCGCATCCGCCCATGCGGCGGTACTTCCTCGACGGGACCGGCCACCATCAGCTTGCAGCGCGCGATGCGCAGATCCAGCGGTTCATACAGACCTTCTCCCCCGTGCTCCATCAGCACATCCTTGCCGGCCACCCCCAGATCGGCACCACCGTACTGCACATAGGTGGGCACGTCGGAGGCACGCACGATGAGCAGCCGCACCTCCTCGCGGCTGGTGGGCAGGATCAGCTTGCGGCTGTTCTCCGGCTCCTCCAGCGGCCGGATCCCTGCCTGGGCCAGCAGAGGCATGGTCTCCTTGAAGATGCGCCCCTTGGAGAGCGCGATGGTCAACTGCTGCATCGGCTCAAATGTCCCCTTCCGGTACGCGCCGGATGGTGGCCCCCAGCTGGGCCAGCTTCTCCTCGATACATTCGTATCCCCGATCGATGTGATAGATCCGATCCACTACGGTGTGTCCGTCGGCCACCAGACCGGCCAGCAGCAGGCTGGCGGAGGCACGCAGATCGGTGGCCATCACCGGTGCCCCGGTCAACGATTCCACACCGGAGATGAAAGCGGTGTTGCCTTCCACCCGGATGTCGGCACCCATGCGCCGCATCTCCTGCACGTGCATGAACCGGTTTTCGAAAACGGTCTCGGTGATGGTGGACGCCCCATTCGCGACACTGTTGAGGGCGGTGAATTGCGCCTGCATGTCGGTGGGAAAGGCGGGATAGGGAGCGGTGTGCAGATTCACCGCCCGGGGCCTGCGGCCCTTCATGTCGAGGGAGATCCAGTTCTCCCCGGATTCCACCTCGGCGCCCGCTTCAACCAGCTTGCTCAACACCGCCTCCAGCAGATCGGGAGAGGTGTCGTGCAGCTTGATCCGTCCACCCGTGATGGCTGCTGCCACCAGATAGGTTCCCGTCTCGATGCGATCCGGCAGCACGCTGTAGGTGACTCCCTGTAACCGCTCCACCCCCTCGATGGTGATGGTGTCGGTTCCCGCCCCTTGCACGTGGGCGCCCATCGCGTTGAGGCAATCCGCCAGATCCACCACCTCCGGTTCCCGCGCCGCATTCTCGATGGTGGTCACACCATCCGCCAGCGCCGCCGCCATCATCAGATTCTCGGTACCGGTGACCGTAACCATGTCCAGCACCAGCTTCGCCCCCTTGAGGCGCCTGCCCGGGATCCTGGCGTTGATGTACCCCTTCTCCACCGTGATCTCCGCCCCCATCGCCTGCAATCCCTTGATGTGCAAGTCCACGGGACGGGAACCGATGGCACAGCCACCCGGCAGGGAGACCTCAGCCTGCCCGAACCGGGCCAGCAACGGCCCCAGCACCAGGATGGAAGCGCGCATGGTCTTGACCAGCTCGTAGGGCGCATGAAACCGCTCGATGGTGGAGGTATCCACCTCGATATTCAGCTTCTCGTCCACCACCAGCGTGACCCCCATGTTGCCCAGCAGCTCCATGGTGGTGGTGATGTCTCTCAGGTGGGGAACATTGCACACGGTGGTGGGGCCGTCTGCCAGCAAGGTCGCGGCGATGATCGGCAATGCGGCATTCTTGGCGCCCGATATGCGGATCTCTCCATCGAGCCTGGCGCCGCCGGTAACTATCAGTTTATCCATGAAGTCTGGTTCTGGTGTCCGTTGGAACGAAATGAGACGACGGGATGGGTCCCCTTCCGGAGAAAAGGGGAATCGTGAACCGCCGATTCACGGAGCACCACCTTCTTTTCTCTTGCAAACGGGGCGGATGCATTCTCCGGCCGCTTCAACAGCCGGAAAATCCGTCATATTCCATTCTGGCCTCGAAACTACCCAGGGTCTCCTTCAGACCGGTGACCAACCCCGCCTTGCTGCCTTCCCAGTCGTCCACCCGGATCCTCACCAGCCAGCCCTCCCCGTAGGGATCCCGGTTGATCAATCCCGGGGTCACTGCCAGACGGTCGTTGACCGCGACGATCTCGCCATCCACCGGGACCTTGACCGGGCCCACCCAGTCCTTCGTCTCCACGGTGGCGCACGACTTGTTCTTGTGGATGGCCCTGCCCGCCGTGCGCAGGGTGCACGACACCACCTCACCCAACAGTTCCACCGCATAGGAGGTCAATCCCACGGTGACCTCGCTGTTGTCCTCTTCCCTCAGCCAGATATTGTTGTCCACGTCGTAATACAGGTATTCAGGGATTTCGCACCCTCGTATCCGCCCCATTCTCACCCTCCACGATTCAAGTCGGCGAATCAACCCGCAGGTTGTACGCAAACACGGTTTCGGTGTAACCATTCAGCATAGTATAAAACAGGCCGGTAACTGTTCAGATCGCCCCTGAAATTCGTCAGTTCAAGGCGAAAAATGTGAGTTTACGAGTGTAAATGACCATTTTTCAACGCAGAAATGGCGGATTTCAGGGGTGAGCTGGACAGTTACGTTTCGGTTACGCCTTTCTCAACAGATAGTAAAACTTACCACCTTCTTCCCGTGCCTCCAACAGCTCATTTCCGGTTTGCCTGGCAAAAACGGGGAAATCCCGGGCCGATCCCGGATCGGTGGCGATGATCTTCAACACCTGCCCCGCCTGCATGGTGGCAAGCACCTTTTTGGCACGCAGGATCGGCAATGGGCAGTTGAGACCCGAAGTATCCAGTTCCCTATCGATATCATACATTGCGATACGACTCCCGAAAAACCAAACGGACCGACAGGCGGCGCGGCGGCCAAACCCCGCTACTCTAGCACAAACAGAGGGGGAACTTTCCCTTCCCTTCCGCTGCCTCAATGAATAACCGATTTCTGATATCATTCCGCTCGATCCCATGCGACGACGAACCTTCACCCCCCTGATTCTGGCGCTCGGCCTGCTCATCGCCCCCCCCTCCGGCCACGCACTGTACAGCGAGCTGCCGGAGATGGGAGACAGCGCCGGCACCCTTCTTTCCCGGGACGAGGAGCAGCGGATAGGCGCAGAGTTCATGCGCAACGTCCGCTATCGCCTCACCCTGCTCGAGGATCCGGAAATAACCGAGTATCTTCAGGATCTGGGGGGGCGGCTGGTCTCCCACAGCGATGGAGCCGACCGGCCCTTCACCTTCTTCATCGTCCAGGATCCGAGAATCAACGCCTTCGCCGCGCCCGGCGGCTACATCGGGATCAATTCCGGCCTGATCCTCCACACCCGGAACGAAAGCGAGCTGGCCGCCGTGCTGGCCCACGAGATCGCCCACGTGACCCAGCGCCATCTGGCCCGGGCCAGCGAAACCGCCGGCAGGATGAATCTCTCCATGGCCGCAGCCGTATTGGCCGCCATGATCCTCGGCAGCCAGGACCCGGATCTGGCGCAGGCAGCCATCACCGCTGCGATGGCCGGCAGCACGCAGAAGATGATCAATTTCACCCGTCTCAACGAGGAGGAGGCAGACCGGGTAGGGATGCAGATCCTTGCTGATGCCGGCTTCGACCCGGGAGGCATGCCCGCCTTTTTCAAACAGTTGTTGACGGTGAACCGCGTCAATCGGGATGTCATCCCCGAGTTTCTCAGGACCCACCCGGTGACGCTCTCCCGGATAGCCGACTCACGCAACCGGGCCGCCCGTTATCCCTCCAGACCCCATCGGGACAGCGCCCGCTATCCGCTGGTGCGGGCCAAGATCCGGGTGATGCTGAGCGAGAGCGCCGACGATGCCCTGCTCTATTTCA
>WFNS01000071.1 GCA_015488495.1 Gammaproteobacteria bacterium
GCCATGAACAGGATGATGCGGATGGTCTCCGCGATGCGGAAGATGGCATAGCTCTTCATCCGCTCGAAGGTGATCCGGGCCTGCTTGACCGCCTCGTTGATCACGTTGAGCCCGGGAGCGGTGAGGATGATGTCCGCCGCCGCCCGCGCCGCATCGGTGGCATTGGAGACCGCGATGCCGCAGTCCGCCTTGCGCAGCGCCGGGGCGTCGTTGACCCCGTCGCCGGTCATCGCCACGATATGGCCACCTTTCTGCAAGGTATCGACGATGCGGTATTTGTCTTCCGGCACCACCTCCGCGAAGATGTCCACCTCCTCGATCATCTCGATGATGGCCGACTCGTGGGTGTGGAGGAACTCCCGCTCCAGCAGGCTGGTATCGTACATCTCCCCCACGCTCTCCATCACCTCCTGGGCGAAGCGGCGCGCCTCCTTGCGGCTCACCTCCGGCTTGAGACGAAGGTAGATGGCAGTGGCCAGCACCTCGGAGAGGGCGAGCAGTTCGCTGCCGGCGCTGCCCGACAGCTGGCTGGAGTTCATGGTACGCGGTTTCAGCCCCAGCAGACGACCGATCTCGCGCGCGATGGCGGCGTTGTCCCCGGTCACCATCTTGACCGTGACCCCGTAACCGCGCATCTCCTCGATCACGCGTCGTGAATCCCCGCGGGGGGGATCGTAGAGCGGGATCAGCCCAATCAGATCCAGCGGCTTGCCATCCTCCTGGCGTCCCACCGCCAGGGTGCGATACCCCTTCGAGGCGAGCAGGTCCACCATCTGGTTGACGTTGAGCGCCTCCCGCTCGGGCAGCTCCGCCATCTCCAGCAGCACCTGGGCGGCTCCCTTGACCGCGACGAAGCGCTCACCCTCCTTCTCGATAACCGCCTCGGTGCGCTTGCGGATGGGGTCGAAGGGGGCGAACTCCACCTGCCGCCAGGAGCGCCAGTCGAGCTGGGGGAAATGCTCGTCGATGTAGTGGAAGATGGGCAGCTCGATGGGATCCCGGTTCTCCAGCCGGGAGGCCAGCGCGGCGATCAGGAAGAGCTCCTCCTCCCGGTGCGAGCCGAACACCACCGGCGAGGCCACCCGCATCTCGTTCTTGGTCAGTGTCCCCGTCTTGTCGGAGCAGAACACGTCCACCCCCGCCAGCTCTTCGATGGCGGTCAGACGGCTGACGATGGCCTTGCGCCGCGCCAGGTTGACCGCCCCCACCGCCATGGTCACCGACAGCACCGCCGGGAGGGCCACCGGGATGGCGGCCACCGTGAGCACCATGGCGAAGCGGGCAATCTCTATGAAGGGCTCGTTGCGGAAGAGTGCCACCATGACGATCAGTATCACCAGCACGAGGGTGATCAGGATGAGATAGTTGCCGATCTGGATCACCATCTTCTGGAAGTGGCTGCGCTCCTCCAGACCAGCCTTGGCCACCAGCGCCACCACCGAATGGAAGTTGGTGTTTGCGCCGGTATTGACCACCACCGCCAGCATCTCACCCTGCTTGACGATGGTGTTGCCATAGGCAACCTCATTGACCTTCTTGCTCACCGGCAGGGATTCACCGGTCAATGCAGACTGGTCCACCAGCAGGTAGTCGCCCTCCAGCAGCTGGACGTCCGCCGGGACGATGTCACCAATCTTGAGCTTGATGATGTCGCCCGGCACCAGCTCCCGGGCCGGCACGGTGTGGAACCGGCCATCCCTGCGCACGATGGTCTCGGTGGCGAGGCGCTGCTTGAGCGCCTTGAGGGCGTTGAGTGCGCGATGCTCCTGAAAGAAGTCCAGCCCGGCGTTCACCAGCAGCATGATGGTGATGATGACGAAATCCTCCCACTTCTGCACCGCGGCAGAGAGGATCGCTGCAATCTCGATCATCCAGGGGATGGGTCCCCAGAAGCGGCGGGCGATGCGGTGCCAGAGTGGCTCCTCCTTCTCCTCGATCTCGTTGTAGCCGAACTTCCCCAGCCGCCGGGCGACCTCCTCGCTGCTCAATCCCCTGGCGGGATCCACGTGCAGATCCTGCAAGGTCTCGTCCACCGCCTGACGGGCGTAGCTGTCGGTGGATTTCATCTCTCCCTTCACCCCTGGAGCACGCTTTGCCATGTTTTCTCTCTCCCCGTGACGCTGGCTGTCCGCACGCTTCTAACCTATGCTCCTAACTATTGGGATTGAATCCGTCCGTTGCAACCACTACTGGAGAGGATCATGAACACACTGAAACTGCGTTTCGTGGCCATCGACACCCACAAGGAAAACGTCGTCTATCTCCATCGTGAATGCCCCATCTACCGTACCGAGGGATTCCAGGCGCTCAGCAAGATCGAGATCCACAAGGCAGACGACGGCACACCCATCATTGCGGTGCTCAATGTGGTGGACGACGACTCCCTGCTCAAGCCGGACGAGCTGGGACTGTGCGAGCAGGCGTTCCGCCAGCTGGGACTGGAGGAAGGGGCGCCGCTGCGCATCACCCACGCAAAACCCCCCGTCTCCATCGAAGCGGTGCATCGCAAGATCGCGGGAGAGACTCTTTCCTACGAGGACTACCTGGAAATCGCCCGGGACATCGTCGCCAATCGCTACTCCAAGATCGAGATGGCCGCCTTCCTGGTGGCCTGCGCAGAGACCGGCATGGAGCGGGAGGAGGTACTCCATCTGACCCGCTCCATGATCGAGACCGGGGAGCGCCTGAAATGGGGGGAACCCCTGGTGGCGGACAAACACTGCATCGGCGGCATCCCCGGCAATCGCACCAGCCTGCTGGTGGTGCCCATCGTGGCGGCCCACGGCATGCTGATCCCCAAGACGTCGAGCCGCGCAATCACCTCGCCTGCCGGTACGGCCGATACCATGGAGGTGCTGGCACGGGTCAACCTGGACATGGACCGGCTGCATGAGATAGTGCGTCAGCAGCGGGCATGCCTGGCCTGGGGCGGAACCGCCCGGCTGGCACCGGTGGACGACATACTGATTTCAGTGGAACGCCCCCTCTCCCTGGACTCGGCAGGACAGATGACCGCCTCCATCCTCTCCAAGAAGGTGGCCGCCGGCTCCACCCATCTGCTCATCGACATCCCGGTGGGACCCACGGCAAAGGTGCACAACAACGCCACCGCCCTGCACCTGCGCAAACTGTTCGAATATGTGGGCGATCGTCTGGGCCTCCATCTGGACGTGATCCTCACCGACGGCCGGCAACCCGTCGGGCGTGGTATCGGCCCGGTGCTGGAGTGCCGTGACGTGATGCAGGTGCTGGACAACCATCCCGAAGCACCGGCCGATCTGCGGGAGAAGGCCCTGCAGCTCGCCGGGCGGATCCTCGAGTTCGATCCGGACGTACGGGGCGGTCAGGGTTACGTCATCGCCCGTGACATCCTGGATTCCGGCCGGGCGCTGCAGAAGATGCAGGCGATCATCGATGCCCAGGGCAGGAACGA
>WFNS01000072.1 GCA_015488495.1 Gammaproteobacteria bacterium
ACCTCGGGGATGTAGATCAGCGGCGAGTTTTCGAAATTGCGCCGCAGCAGGGAAGCGTTGGATCCTTCCCGCAACATGTCCAGCTCATCGAAGATGGTTTTTTCGTACTCCTGCACCACCTCCACCGGTCTCAGCCGTTTCCCCTCCGACCAGTAGCGCTGCACCATGCCGGCCAGGACATACATCAGCTCCAGGTCCCGGCGGATGACCTGTTCGATGTCGGGGCGGACCACCTTGACCACCACCTCGCTGCCGTCGTGGAGGGTGGCAGCATGGACCTGGGCTATGGAGGCCGAGGCGAGGGGGGTTTCCTCGAAACGCCGAAATACCTTGGAAACGGGCTCGCCGTATGCCTTTTCGATGATCTTCCGCGCCTGTTCGCTGGGGAAGGGCGGGACGTTGTCCTGCAGCCGGGCGAACTCCACGGCGATATCGTCCGGCAGCAGGTCCCGGCGGGTGGAGAGGATCTGGCCGAACTTGACGAAGATGGGGCCCAGCTCTTCCAGGGACTCCCGGATCCGCACCGCGCGCGGGGCGTCCCGATCCCGTAGCCAGTATCCCGGCACCAGATAGGCGAGAAAACGCAGGCGCCGGAACAGGGGGATGGTCAGCACCAGCTCATCGACACCATGACGGGAGAATACCCAGGCGATCTTGAACAGCCGCAGAGTGCGCCCGAGCCGCAACCCCCTCACTGACGAGGCTCCTCGTCTTCGGAGAGCCTTCTCTGCAGTCGCTGCACCCGGGCCTCCAGCCGGGCGACGTCGTCACGCAGGCGATCCACCTCGTCCATGAAGCGGCTCACTTCCGCGCGGGCGGGCAGGATGCGGCTCTCCTCTTGCAGATACTCACCGATGTCTTCCCGCAGGCTCTCCAGCACGCGGCGTCCCCAGTCGAGGCCGTCCCGTACCAGATCGCCGGTGCGGTGGGCGATGAGATCGCCGGTGAAACGGGAAAGCTGTTCTTCCCAGTCGATCTCCATGTCATCCAGGATCCGTTTGAATCGCTGGCCGGTCTCCACGTCTCCGGTGATGGTGACGTCACCGGAGAAGAGCGCACGGCTGGAGTCTCCCAGACCGAGGCGCGTCATCGCGAGCGGGGTGCCGCTGATGGTGGTGTCCACCTCATCCTCCCACTGCGACTGGAGACGCAGGCCATAGCGGCCGGGCAGGGCATGGAAAGTGATGTCGGGACCACGCAACTCGATGGCGATCACCTTGCCTTGCAGGCGGCCGAGCCGTTCCAGGGTTTCCGGGTCCAGCCGGAGATAGTAGTTGAGGGCGGTCTCCAGCGAGGTGAGCAGTGCAGAGGAGAGCATGTTCATCCCGTCACAACTTGAACCCCCGGTGGACGGCAACGATTCCGCCCGTCAGGTTGTGATAGTCGCAACGCTCGAAACCGGCCTCTTCCATCATGCCTCTCAGGGTCTCCTGATCGGGATGCATGCGGATGGATTCCGCCAGATAGCGGTAGCTGTCCGCGTCGTTGGTCACCAGCTTGCCCATCAGTGGCAACAGAGTGAAGGAGTAGGCGTCGTAAAGCTTGTTGAGGCCCGGTACCGTGGGCTTGGAGAACTCCAGCACCAGCAGCCGGCCGCCGGGTTTGAGCACCCGGTACATGGAGCGCAGCGCGGCATCCTTGTCGGTGACATTGCGCAGTCCGAAGGCGATGGTGATGCAGTCGAAATGGTTACCGGGAAAAGGCAGGCACTCGGCGTTGGCCTGCACATATTCCAGGTTGCCCACCACCCCCTTGTTGGTGAGGTTGTCGCGTCCCACCCGGAGCATCGATTCGTTGATGTCCGCCAGCACCACCTCTCCCTCCGGGCCGACGAGGGCGGAGAAGCGGGCGGCCAGATCACCGGTGCCGCCGGCCAGATCCAGCACCCGCTGGCCACGGCGTACCC
Organism: Gammaproteobacteria bacterium; assembly: GCA_015488495.1. Lineage (GTDB taxonomy): Bacteria > Pseudomonadota > Gammaproteobacteria > Thiohalospirales > Thiohalospiraceae > DRMK01. Next base: position 1,907 of record WFNS01000072.1, read on the forward strand.
CGGCGAGCTGGACGGTGAAGAATTTCCACAGCCGGTGGATTCCGAACGACATCAGGTCGTTCATCAGGTCATATTTCGCCGCCACCGAGTGGAATACCCCGGCGACCCGTTTCTCTTTCTCCTCCACCGGCACCTGCTGGTAGCCGAAATGGGTGGTGGTTTCCGATTTTTCCGAGTGGCTCATAGTATGTACCGTGTCAGGTCCTCGTCCTCTGCCAGTTCGCCCACATGCTGGTCCACGTAGGCGGCGTCGATGGTGACCTGCTTCTCCAGCCGGTCGGAGGCGGTGAAGGAGATCTCCTCCAGCAGGCGCTCCATCACCGTGTGCAAGCGGCGGGCACCGATGTTTTCGGTTCGTTCGTTCACCTGCCAGGCCACCTCGGCGATACGCCGGATCCCGTCCTCGCTGAATGTCAGCTCCACCCCTTCGGTGGCGATCAGGGCGGCGTACTGCTCGGTGAGGGAGGCGTCCGGCTCGGTCAGGATACGCACGAAGTCCTCCACATCCAGGGCATCCAGTTCCACCCGGATGGGGAGTCGGCCCTGCAGCTCGGGCACCAGATCGGAGGGCTTGGCCAGATGGAAGGCGCCGGATCCGATGAACAGGATGTGATCGGTCTTCACCATGCCGTACTTGGTGGAGACGGTGCAGCCTTCCACCAGCGGCAACAGATCCCGCTGTACCCCTTCGCGGGAGATGTCCGGACCGCCCCCTTCGCTGCGTTTGGCGATCTTGTCCAGTTCGTCGAGAAAGACGATGCCGTTCTGTTCCACGGCCTCGAGTGCGGTGGCCTTGATCTCGTCGTCGTTGATCAGCTTGGCCGCCTCTTCGTCGGTGAGTACCCTGAGGGCCTCCCTGATGGGCAGCCGCTGGGTCTTGGTGCGTCCGCTGCCGATGTTCTGGAACAGGCTCTGCAGTTGGCTGGTCATCTCCTCCATGCCCGGCGGTGCCATGATCTCCACGCCCAGGGAGGCAGCGGAGACCTCGATCTCGATCTCCTTTTCGTCCAGTTTGCCCTCGCGAAGCATCTTGCGGAATTTCTGTCGCGTGGCCGATTCCTTCTCCCGATCCGGCTGTGGCTCGTTGGCGAAGCCCACGCTGCGCGGTGGCGGCAGAAGGATGTCGAGGATGCGTTCCTCCGCCACCTCCTCGGCCCGATGGCGTACCTTGTGCATCGCCTGCTCGCGGGTCATCTTCACCGCCGTCTCGGTGAGGTCGCGGATGATGGATTCCACGTCACGGCCCACGTAACCAACCTCGGTGAACTTGGTGGCCTCCACCTTGATGAAAGGGGCGTTGGACAGCTTGGCCAGACGCCGGGCGATCTCGGTCTTGCCCACGCCGGTGGGCCCAATCATGAGGATGTTCTTGGGGGTGATCTCGCTGCGCAGGCTTTCCTCCACCTGGCCCCGGCGCCAGCGGTTGCGCAGGGCGATGGCCACGGCCCGTTTGGCCGCCGTCTGGCCGATGATGTGTTTGTCCAGCTCCTCGACGATCTCCCGGGGGGTCATCTGGGGTAGTGTGTCAGCCAATCTCCAACTCCTCGATGGTCAGGTTGCTGTTGGTGTAGACACAGATGTCGGCGGCAATGCGCAGGGCGTGCTCGACGATCTCGCGGGCGCTCAACGTGGTGTGCTCCAGCAGTGCGCGGGCCGCCGACTGGGCAAATGGACCGCCGGAACCGATGGCGATGAGATCGCGTTCCGGCTCTACCACGTCACCGTTGCCGGTGATGGTGAGCATGGCATCCTTGTTGGCCACGATCAGCAGTGCCTCGAGGCGCCGCAGCATGCGATCCGTGCGCCAGTCCTTGGCCAGCTCCACTGCGGAACGCAGCAGATGGCCCTGGTGTTTCTCCAGCTTGGCCTCGAAGCGTTCGAACAGGGTGAAGGCATCGGCCGTACCGCCGGCGAAACCGGCGATCACCTGATCCCGATAGATGCGGCGCACCTTGCGGGCATTGCCCTTCATCACGGTGTTTCCCATGGAGACCTGGCCATCGCCGCCGACGACCAGCCTGCCGTTTCGGCGGACGCAGAGGATGGTTGTGCCTCGATACTGTTCCACGCGTTCTCCTCGGGTTGGCGGAAGGATGGCTGATTGTAACACCAACCCCCTTGACCGCCCAAAGGAAAGGTGCCTCACAAGGGGGTCACAGCAGCATGAACCACAGCGGCAGCGTGATGGCGGCAGCGGCGGTGGAGATGACCACGATCTCGGCGTAGAGGCGGGTATCGAGACCGAATCGGTCGCAGATTACCAGCCCAAGCACCATGCTGGGCATGGCCGCTTCCAGAACGGCGGCGGTTCGCAGCTCGCCCGTCAGACCGACCCAGCCCGCCAACCCCAGCACCAGGGCGGGGATCAGCAGCAGCCGTATCGTCATCACCGGAAGGATGGCGGAGAACCTTTCCTGCCACCCGGCCACCCAACGCAGTGCCAGACCGGTAGAGAACAGCATGAGGGGAATCACGCCCGCCGCGAGCATCTCCAGCAGCTGTTCCACCCACGTTCCCATCGGGATCTGCAGTACGTTGAGGGTGACGCCGGCGATCGCAGCCCAGATGGGAGGAACCTTGAGCAGCTCCCGCAGAACGCCATTGGGGGCCGCCTTCTCCCCATAATGGCTGGCCAGGAGGATCCCCAGGCTGAGCAACAGGGGTGTGGCGGCGAACAGGTCGAACTGGATGGCCACCGCCCGCGCCCAGGGTCCCAGCGCCCCCTCCAGCACCGGCAGCCCCAGATAGGTGAAGTTCCCCCAGCCGGCGGCCAGCAGCACCGTGCCCAGGGTACGCGCCGGTGTGCCCCGCCAGCGGAACCAGGCCCACGCCATGGCGATCCCCGACAGGATGCAGCCGGCCGAGACGAAGGCGATGCGCAGCGCATCCAGCCCCAGTGGGGCGCGCCACAGGACCAGCAACACCAGCGCTGGCAACAGATAGACATAGACCAGCGTGGTGAGCGCCTGCCGCATCGGGTCGGCCTCGCTGCCAAAAGGCCGCAGAAGACGCCACAGCACTCCACTGAGAATCAGGAAGGCGGCGGTGGAGATGGCCTGATACACCCGGGTTCAGCGAACGAGCATGACGACGGAGCGCCGACCGCCACGGCGTCGGTGCTCCCAGAGAAAGATCCCCTGCCAGGTTCCCAGCGCCAGATGACGATCGATGACGGGAATGGTCAGCGCGGTTCCGGTCAACGCGCTCTTGATGTGGGCCGGCATGTCATCCGCCCCCTCCAGCGTATGGGTGTAGAGGGGGTCGTTCTCCGCGACCAGCCGGTTCAGCCAGTTTTCCAGATCGCGGCGGGCGGAGGGATCGGCGTTCTCCTGGATCAGCAGGCTGGCGGAGGTGTGCTGCACGAAGAGCGTGCAGAGCCCTTCTTCGATGCCACTCTGCCGAACGCGATCCGCTACTTCGGCAGTGAATTCATGGAGCCCCTGTCCACGGGTTTGAATATAAATACGCTGATTCACGATGCTCCTTGTTGCTGATTTGCCACAAAACCGCTTCCGCAAGGTTTAACAAAGGGATAAAAACACATAGCATAGCGGCCGATATCTGCAGACGTTCGCCTTTCGGATAAACAAAACCTACAGGAGACGATGATGGTAACAAAGAAGAAAACCACCACCAAAAGAAAGACCGTCGCGAAGAAAGCAGAGCCGACCAAGAAAAGGATAAAGGCCATTCCGGAGCCGATGACCAAGGCGGTGCTGTATCGCACCCTGGCGGAAAAGACCGGGCTGGCCAGAAAAGATGTCAACGCCGTGTTCGAGGCGCTGGACGAAATCATCGAAGGACACCTGAAAAAACGGGGCGCCGGCGTATTCACCCTGCCAGGGTTGATGAAGCTCAAGGTGGTTCGCAAACCTGCCAAGCGGGCGCGCAAGGGGATCAACCCCTTCACCGGAGAGGAGATGATGTTCAAGGCCAAGCCCGCCCACAATGTCGTGAAGATCACGCCGCTCAAGAAACTGAAAGAGAAGGTCTAGGATTCTTTCCGATTTTATCGACGTCTCGTCCAGGGAAAGGGTGAAGAGGATACCGGGGAGAGGGTAATGGCGGGAACCAGTCTGCTCGCCCTCCTCGACGATATCGCCACATTGCTGGATGACATTTCCCTGCTCACCAAGGTGGCGGCAAAGAAGACCACCGGCGTGCTGGGCGACGACCTCGCTCTCAATGCCGAACAGGTCTCCGGCATCCGCGCCGAGCGGGAGCTGCCCGTGGTCTGGGCGGTGGCCAAGGGTTCTCTGGTCAACAAGCTGATCCTGGTGCCCGCGGCACTGGCCATCAGTGCCTTCATTCCCTGGGTGATCACCCCTTTGTTGATGCTGGGCGGGGCCTTTCTCTGCTACGAGGGGTTCGAGAAGATATTCCACAAACTGTCCCATCGAGGGAAAGGCGAGGCATCCTCCACCGAGACCCTGAAGGTACTCGCCGATCCCGCGATGGATCCGGTTGCATTCGAAAGGGCCCGGATCAAGGGGGCCATCCGTACCGATTTCGTACTCTCCGCCGAGATCATCGTCATCGCTCTCGGGGTGGTGAAGGGGGCCGAATTCGCCGTACAGGTGGTGGTCGTGTCGCTGATCGCCCTGGCGATCACGGCGCTGGTGTACGGGTTGGTGGCCGGCATAGTGAAAATCGACGACGCCGGCCTGCGGCTGCTGGAGGTCCGGGCCGCCGGGACCTGGGGCGATTTCAGACGGGCTGTGGGGCGCCTGCTGTTGCGCTTCGCACCCCGGCTGATGAAGATCCTCACCATCGTGGGAACGGCGGCCATGTTTCTGGTGGGGGGCGGCATACTGCTGCACGGGCTTCCCTGGACCCGTCATCTGGTGGAACGGTTCGATGCCAGCGGAGGATTGTCGGGGATGGTGGTGCCGCTGGTGATGGCGGGGCTGGTCGGTCTCGTCGCGGGTGGATTCGTGTTCGCCCTGGTCTCCTTGTCCATGCGATTGCGCCAGGCGTTGACTGACGGGGAAGACGGAGCGGAAAAGGGCGGCTGAACCGGCTTTTCGGGTTTGGGCTCAGCGGGCTGCCCTCCTGTCAGCTTCGGCATCTCCTGTGTCGGCGATCCAGATCTCCTGCACCCTATCGTTGACGATCAGCGCCAACCAGCTTTTCCATGACCACAGTTCGCCGTCGCCGGCAGGCTCGATGGCGAACGGTTTTCCGCGGGTGGTGTGGGAAAAGGGCAAATCACTGCCAAGGGGGTGTGTCTCCTTCACTTCCTCAGGTGTCAACACCACGAGGAGCCCTTGCGGCTTCTCTCCCTCACCGTGCCCGACAGATTTTCCAACGGCCGGCCCAGCACGTGATGGTACAGAAACAGGAGGGCATTGAACGCCTGATTCTGCGTCCCTGGCGCCACCTTCCCGGAAACCGCCAGGTAACTGAGAAACTCCACCACCTCCCGCTCGCCCATCTCCTCCGGATGGCGTTTTCCATGAAACAGGATGAAGCG
>WFNS01000073.1 GCA_015488495.1 Gammaproteobacteria bacterium
GCGAACACGGTGAGAAAGATGGCGCCGCCGGGGAAGGCGGCCATCCACCAGTTGAAGGTGGAGGCCTGCACCGCCTGGTTGAGCATCTGTCCCCAGGAGGGATCGTCCACCAGCCCCAGGCCGAGGAAGCTGAGGGTGGCCTCCGCGAGGATGGCCGAGGCGACGCCGAAGCTGGCCGCCACCAGGATGGGCGCCACGCCGTTGGGCAGCATGTGGCGGAACAGGACGGAGCGCAGCGGCAACCCGCAGGCGATGGCCGCCTGCACGAACTCCTGCTGGCGCAGCCGCAGGAACTCTGCCCGGATGTAGCGTGCATAGCCGGGCCAGCTGGTGAGCCCGATGATCACCATCATCAGATAGAGGCTGCGGCCGAAAAAGGCGACGAAGGTGAGCAGCAGGAACAGGGTGGGCACCGCCTCGAAGATCTCCACCAGGCGCATGCCGATGATGTCCGCGATCCCGGAAAAGTAGCCCATCAGCCCGCCGATGACGATGCCGATCAGCATGGCGATGCCGGTGGCGACGAAGCCAATCCCCAGGGCAATGCGGGAGGCGTGGATCATCCGGCTCAGCACGTCGGCGCCGTTCTCCTCGGTACCGAACCAGTGGGTCCGCTCGCTGCTCGCCAGGGGCGGTTCCAGACCGGTATCCCCCTTGTCGCGCAGGTAGTCCTTGGGTGAGTAGGGGATGGGCGCGTGGATGACCCAGTCGTACTTGCCGGCCGCCTGCTCCTCCCGGTACTGTTCGTAGATCACCAGCTCCGGAGGTTCGAGCAGGGCCTCGCCGAGCAGCCAGACGACGCCGGCCACTGCCGCCAGCCCCAGCCATTTGTAGCGTGCCGCGAACGGCAGCGGGACCAGCAGCAGCGCACCGAAGAACAGCACCAGCAGGACCATGTCCCCCGGCGTCAGGTGTTGCAGTACCGGGCTGTGCAGCTCGCCGTCGATGCTCAGCAGCAGCGGGTGGCTGGTGGCGAGGAAGGGCGCGAACACCGCGGCGATCACCAGCACCCCGATCCAGGCCAGCCCGATGCGCGCCCCCCAGCGGCGGAAGGTCTGCCACAGCAGCTGGGCGCCGTAGCTGCGCCCGGAAGATGGGGAAGGGGCGATGGCGTCACTCATAGCTCACCCTCGGGTCGGCGATGGCATAACAGAGATCGGCGATCAGGTAGCTAAGCAGGGTCAGCAGGCCGCTGATCAGGGTGATGGAGAGCACCAGCTCCCGATCCCGCCCCTTGACCGCCTCCACCGCGAGCTTGCCCATGCCGTCGATGCTGAAGATGGACTCCACGATCACCGACCCGGCCAGCAGGCTGGGCAGCAGGCTGGCGGAGACGGTGATCAGCGGCAGCAGGCTGTTGCGGAACACGTGCACCCACAGCACCTCCTTCTCGTCCAGCCCTTTGGCGCGCGCGGTGCGGGCGTAGTCGGCCATCAGGTTTTCCAGTACCGAGGTACGCATCAGCTTGGCCAGAAAGGCGAATCCGCCATAGGTGAAGCAGATCACCGGCAGCACCAGATGCCAGAGGCGGTCCAGCAGGAAGCCGCGCACGAACTCCCCCTGCATCAGGTGAAAGGCCAGGCCGACACCGAGCCCGATGCCGATGAATCCCATGAATCCGGTGCGCAGGGCATCGTAGTCGCTGCGCCCGATGGCACCGAACAGCGCCGCTCCGGTGAGCAGGAGAAGGGGGTGCAGCGGGGCGATCCCTTCCGGGCGCACGCTGTCCGCCATCATCCACCCCAGTCCGGCACCGAGGACGGTCATCAGCAGGGTGCGAAGAGACCTGCCGCCCCGCCGGCTCAGCAGCACCAGCAGCAGCAACCCGATCACCATGCAGGTGAACAGCAGCAGCACGTCGAGCAGGGAGCTCCAGTGGGGCAGGAACGGCATGTCCAGCGCCTCGCGCCGGTTCAGTCCGGCGGTGGGGAACCAGCGCCAGTACTGGTCGCTGGCGAAGAAGCCGATCAGCAGCACGCCCGCCAGCATGGTGGGGATGGACCACAGCCCCAGCAGTACCACACCGGAGGTCACGTCGAACGACTTGCCGCGCTGGGTGGCCGCCCGCACGCCGATGGCGATGGAGAGCAGGTAGATGACGGGCAGGGAGAGAAGGTTGAGCAGCAGGGTGACCGGCACCCGCTCCTCGATGAGGTCCAGCACCGGACGGCCGTAGCGGAAACTCATGCCCAGGTCGGATCCCTTGGTGAAGGAGAAACCGGCGATGTCGTTCTGCTCGTCGAACACGAACCCGACGGGAGAGACGTTGTTGAGCCAGCGCAGATACTGCAAGGGCAACGGCAGGTCCAAGCCGTAGAGGCGGTTGTAATACTCCTCCATCGCCTTCTTGGCCTGCGGTTCCAGATTCTGCCCCTCGATCAGGCTCTGCGCGCTGATCCCGCCGGGGGCGGCGGCCATCACCACGAACACCACCAGGGTGATCCCCAGCAGGGTGGGCACCATCAGCAACAGGCGGCGGGCGATGTAGCTATACATGGGCAGACGTACCGGTCAGACCCACCGGCCTGCGCCGGACCGATGATCCTTTTCGCATGACCAAGGTTCCCATCGGTGAACGCGCCCAGGAGCCTGTCGGACTTAGGAATAATCTACTGCGCTGGTGGGAGAGCGGTTCAAATTCCCCCGATTTTTCGTTACATAGCCCCCCTATGCGCCTCAAAATCGTGAAAATTTGCACTCGCTCTCCCACCATGCTCGCTACGATTACCTAAGTCCGACAGGCTCCTAGCGAACGTACTTCTGCAACGGCCCCGGCACGTACCACTCCACCGGCACGCTGTGCAGGTTGAGCCCCAGCCGCGTGACCTGGACGTTTCGCATCCGCTTGTCGATGAATACCAGCGACTTGCGCCGCATGAGGAAGGTGTAGGGCTGATCCTCGTAGAGGATCTGCTCACAGCGGCGCCAGAGGGGCATCCGCCGCGCCTCGTCCACGGTGGCGCGGGCCTGCTCGATGAGCCGATCCAGTTCCGGGTTGCGGTAGTTGACGAAGTTGTCGCCACCCGAGACCGTCTGGCTGCTGTGGAACATCTGGTAGATGTCGGTCTCCACGCCGCTGGACCAGCCGAGAGTGATGGCGTCGAAATTCTTCTTGTCCAGCAGATCCAGCATTACCGACCACTCGGTGGGCCGGGGATGCATCAGGATCCCGGCGCGGGCGTAGAGATCTTTCAGAAACAGGACGATCCGCTTGGTATCCTCGCTGTCCTGGAAATAGACCAGCTCGAACTCGAAGGGCCTGCCCTGGGCGTCCTCCAGCACGCCATTGCCATCCCGATCCTCGTACCCCGCCTCGGCCAGCAGGGCCTTCGCCTTGCCGGGGTCGAAGGGGCGCGGCTGCAGCGCCGGATCGTGCTGCTTGCTGCGTGGATTGAAGGGGCTGATGGCCGGCTCGGCATAGCCCAGCATCACCTCCTCGATGATGCGCCCGCGATCGGTGAGCCAGGTCATCGCCTGCCGCACCCGCTTGTCGGCGAAGCGGGTCGGCTTGCCGTCGCGCAGCTGGTTCCAGCCGATGTAGGAGTAGCCGGCGGTGGGGCTCATGTACTCCAGGTGCATGGTCCGCGTGGCGAGGGAGCGATCCTCCAGCAGACTCTTGTACTCCCGCGGGCGGGCCCCGTAGAGGTCGATCTCGCCGTTGCGAAAGGTGGTGAGGCGGGCGGCGTCGTTTTCGATCACCTTCCACAACAACCGGTCGAAGGAGGGCTGCACCGGCCCCCAGTAGCGGGGATTGCGCTCCAGCTCCACCAACCCCTGATCCGGGGTCCATCCCTTGGGATCGGCCAGCCGATAGGGGCCGGAACCGAGCAGCAACCCCTTGGAGCGGTTGAACTCCTGAGGCTTCTCCAGATAGGGCTGGTAGAAGTGTTTGGCGAGAATGGACATCCCCCCGGCCAGGGCGAGGGCGTCGAAATAGGGCTCCTTGAAGCGGAACACCACCTCATACGGTCCGGTGGCGGTGACGCTCTCCACCTTCTCGAAGTAGGCACGGGAGCGTGGGGCCGCGATGGCGTCGTTCATGATGAAGGCGAAGGTGAAGGCCACGTCCTCCGCCGTCAGCTCCCGGCCATCGGAAAACTTGACCCCCTTGCGCATGTGAAAGGTGAAACGCAGGCCATCGTCGCTCACCTGCCAGTCCCGGGCGATCAGTCCCTGCCATGCCAGGGTCTCGGGATCGCGCACCAGCAGCGACTCCAGTACATAGCCCTGCACCTGCGAGGCATACACGTCGGCGGAGACCAGCGGCGTAATGGTCTTGAGGCCGGTACCGAACGCCAGGACCCGCCAGTCTCCCGGCTGGTAATCCGGCTGCCGGGTGGCCTCCCAGGCCCGGCGGAAGGCCGGCGGGATGGCCTCGCCGGAAGCGCTCCCTTCACCGCCGCGGGCTACCAGATGCCCGTCGGCGACACGCCGCTCCAGGGAACGCACGGTATCCCGGATACCGCGCAGATCCGCCGCCTGCTCCCGCAGTACCTGCTCCATCTGCGCCAGCTTGAGCCACTGACGATCCACCATGTACATGGCCAGCAGGATCAGGCAGGCCAGCAGTGCCAGCGAGACGAACAGCAGCAGGTCTTTCAGGGTGAAACGGCGCTCCATCCTCGTTCCTTGCCAAAAGGGATTCCAAAAAGGGATTACTATAGAGCGAAAGACAATACAATGCATCCCTTTCCACGGCGGATCCCGTCGGGGTACCGATTGATTCCCGGCGAAAAAGACCGTACTGTATGGACAGCTTTCATCAGAACAGACAAAGGAACGACATCATGGGTTTTCTGACCGGCAAACGTGCGCTCATCGTAGGTCTCGCCAGCAATCGATCCATCGCCTGGGGGATCGCCAGGGCGATGCACCGGGAGGGCGCGGAACTGGCCTTCACCTACCAGAACGAAAAACTTCAGTCCCGGGTGGAGCACCTGGCCGGGGAGCTGGATTGCGACATCACCCTCCCCTGCGACGTGAGCAGCGACAGCGAGATCGAAACCGTGTTCGAACGGCTGGACGACTACTGGGACAGCCTGGACATCATCATCCACTCGGTGGCCTTCGCCCCCCGCAGCGAGCTGGAAGGCCCCTACCTGGACAGCGTCTCCCGGGAGGGGTTCAAGATCGCCCATGAGATCAGCTCCTACAGCTTCTCCGCCCTGGCCAAGGCGGGTCGCAACATGATGACCGGCCGGGACGGCGCCATGCTGACGCTGAGCTATCTGGGGGCGGAGCGGGCCATGCCTAATTACAACGTAATGGGACTGGCCAAGGCGAGCCTGGAGGCCAACGTCCGCTACATGGCGGATTCACTGGGACCGGACGGGATCCGGGTCAATGCGGTCTCCGCCGGCCCCATCCGCACCCTGGCCGCCGCCGGCATCAGCGACTTCCGCAAGATGCTGGACTATGTGGAAGAGAACGCGCCGCTACGGCGCAACGTGACCATCGATGAGGTGGGGAACACCGCCGCCTTCCTTTGCTCGGACCTCGCCTCCGGCATCACCGGCCAGGTGATCTACGTGGATTCGGGCTTCAACATCATCGGGATGGGAGGCTACAGGTAGCCATTTTTCCGGATTCCCGCCGGATAGAGAGCTCTTTCCCTTCCGGCGGGGTCATCCGGATAGCCCAGAAACCCTGGGGACACCTTCCGAAAAGATTTACTCCTCTTCGTCGAGACGACTGATCTCGGCGCGACTCTTCAGCTCCTTGACCAGATCGGCGTAGTCCGCTCGTCCCGACGCCGTGGCGAGCGACTCTCTTTCCTGCTTCAGTTTGGCTGCCTCGATGCTGGAGACATCGCCATCTTCCACCCCGAACAGGGCGATCACAGCGGCCTCTCCGTTCAGCCGCCGCGCCACGAAGCGGGGCTTCCCTCCCTCGGGCCGGGGTATACGGAACACCTCCCGGACGATGGCAGGCTCGACCTCGCGATCACGGCGGCTCAATTTCTGCACGCGCCGCCACTCCAGCC
>WFNS01000074.1 GCA_015488495.1 Gammaproteobacteria bacterium
ATCACCGGAACCAACGGCAAGACCTCCTGCAGCCATTTTCTCGCCCAGGCGCTGGAGGGCGAGCGGCCGGTGGGAGTGATCGGCACCCTGGGAAACGGTCCATTCGGCCGTTTGTCCCCCTCCGGCCATACCACACCGGATGCGGTCTCGGTGCAGGCGTTACTGGCCGATCTGCGCGATGAAGGGGTGCGGGACGTGATGATGGAGGTCTCCTCTCACGGGCTGGACCAGGGGCGGGTCCATGGAGTGCACTTCCATACCGCCCTGTTTACCAACCTGAGTCGGGACCATCTGGACTACCACCCCGATATGACTCACTACGGCAGGGCGAAGCGTCGCCTGTTCACCATGCCCACCTTGCGAAACGCGGTCATCAATGCCGATGACCCCTTCGGCCGCGAGTTGATGCGAAGCCTTCCCGTGGGGCCCCGGCTGCACAGCTACAGCCTGGAGGGAAGGGCAGAGGCGCCGTTTGCGGTGCTCGGGGAGGTGGTGGAACAGGGGCCGGGCGGCTTGCGTGTGACGGTGCGTACCCCGCTGGGGGAAGGGGAGTTCCAGAGTCCGCTGCCGGGGCGCTTCAACGCCGGCAACCTGCTGGCAGTGCTGACCGTCTTGCTGGTTCTGGAGGTGCCGCTGGAACGGGCGCTGGCGCGGTTGCCCTGCCTGCGGCCGGTGCCTGGGCGGATGGAGCGGTTCGGCGGAGGGGGGACCCCGCTGGTGGTGGTGGACTATGCCCACACCCCCGATGCCCTGGAGCAGGCATTGCGCGCCTTGCGGGGGCACGGGAAGCGGCTGTGGTGCGTGTTCGGCTGCGGCGGTGAACGGGACAGGGGAAAGCGTCCCCGGATGGGAAACGTGGCCGCGCGATACGCCGACGAGCTGGTGATCACCGACGACAACCCCCGAGGCGAAGACCCCGCGGGCATCGTCGAGGAGATCCTGGCCGGAGTTCCCGATTCGGCGCGGGTATCCGTCTGCCACGATCGTGCCGCCGCCATTCGCCGGGCCATCCGGCAGGCGGGGGAGGAAGAGGTGATTCTGGTCGCTGGCAAGGGGCACGAGCAGTTCCAGCAGGTCGGAGACGAGAAGCGGCCGTTCAGTGACCGCGAGGTGGTACGGCAGGCGCTTGCTGCGCGGGAGAAGGGGAATGACTGAACTGCTGACCCTGGCACCGCTGGCGGAACGCATCGGAGCGCGCTATCACGGCGAGGACCTGCCGTTTCGCGGCGTCTCGACCGACAGTCGTCAGGCACGCCCGGGAGAGCTGTTCGTCGCCCTGCGTGGTCCCCGTTTCGACGGTCATGCCTTCGTGGCACAGGCCGCCGAAGCGGGATGCAGCGCGCTGATGCTGGAACATCGGGTGGAGGCGGCGCTGCCGTGGATGGAGGTGGAGGAGACCCGCAGGGGATTGGGCCGTTTGGGGGCGGCATGGCGTGAACAGTTCTCCCTGCCGCTGGTGGCGGTCACCGGCAGCAACGGCAAGACCACCGTCAAGGAGATGCTCGCCGCCATCCTTCTGCGGCGGGGTCCGGTGCTGGCCACCCGGGGCAACCTCAACAACGAGATCGGAGTCCCGCTCACCCTGTTGCGCCTGACGCCGGAGCACCATGCCGCCGTGGTGGAGATGGGGGCCAACCATCCCGGTGAGATCGCCTGGCTGACGGAGCTCTCCCGGCCCACCGTGGCCCTCATCACCAACGCCGCCGCGGCCCATCTGGAGGGGTTTGGTTCCCTCGAAGGGGTGGCCCGGGCCAAGGGGGAGATCTACGCCGGCCTGGGTGAAACGGGTACCGCGGTGATCAATGCGGATGACCCGTTCGCCCCCCTGTGGCGGGAGCTCAACCGGAACCGGGAGACGGTGACCTTCGGCCTGGAGGGGGACGCCGACGTCACCGGTCGCTGGGAGGGCACCATCAGCGGCAGCCGGCTGGCGCTGAAGACCTGGCGGGGAGAGGTGGAGCTGGAGCTTCCCCTGGCCGGCAGGCACAACGTGATGAATGCGCTGGCGGCCACCGCGGCGGCGCTCGCCGCAGGTGCGGAGCTGGATGCCGTCCGCGCCGGGCTGGAATCCATGAGTCCGGTAAGCGGGCGCCTGCAGCGCAAGCGGACGGCGGACGGCGTTACCCTCATCGACGACAGCTACAACGCCAATCCCGCCTCCCTGGGGGCCGCCCTGAAGGTGCTGGCCATGGCGGAGGGAACCCGCTGTCTGGTGATGGGCGACATGGGTGAGCTGGGGGACGACGCCGTCTGGCTGCACCAGCGGATTGGCGAGATGGCCCGCGCCGAAGGGATCGAGCGGCTCTACGCGGTGGGGG
>WFNS01000075.1 GCA_015488495.1 Gammaproteobacteria bacterium
GCTTCCAACCGCCCCGCCCTGGTCTCCAGAATAACACGATCCGGTGCGATCTCCTTGAGCACGGCTCCACCCGGCAGTTTGTCTTCCACCGCGTAGTACTTCTCCTCCCCACCGGGCTCGGCGATGATCGCCCGTGCCATGCCGGCCTCCGTCGCCGCAACCACTCCCCGCAGGATCAGCCGCAAACGGGTATCCGGCGCCTCCGCCGCCGTCAACTTGGTCGTCCCCTTGCTGACCGGCGCCGGGGCTCCGAACAGATGGAGCTGGGCGAGATCGACCCGTTTGGCGGCAGCGTTCGGCATCTTGGCGGAGGGAGTCGACTGCAATGGGGCAGCCTCATCCCCCCGCTCCGGCGCAGGCAACAGCAGCCAGGTCAACTGAGCCAGGTTGTAGGCCAGAACCACCACCAGCAACGCCGCGATCCACCCTGCGATGGCGGACTGCCGCTGCTCGAGAAAGGAGGCAACCGCTTTATCCAGAAAGGTTTTTGTCATACCTGTGACCCGGGACCGGAGAGAGGAGCAACGTCGTTGCGCCCCTTCCGCCTGCCGGCATCATCTCAATTCAAGGTTACCAGAACGTTCGGCGACAAAACCCCTTTCAGCGGTTTCTTCGGTACCACCAGGCGGGGGCTCGACGTCGATTGTCTTGATATCGTCCATAGTTATGTGAACGTTATATGGTATTACATTTATCCGCCTTAGGGAAAAACGGCCGTCACCCTGTTTCCTCGTGCTGTATCATCCATACACGACGATTGCGGGCGGGATGACCTATTCTGTTCCATACGATTGGAAGGTAGAGGAAAGAGCGATGTCTTGGATATCCAAAAGGGGACCAGCCCTCCATGCGTGGCTGATCCTGCTGGTCACCATCCCCCTCATGTCGGCGGCGGGGCGCCCACTGCTCAATCTGTTGCGAGACATGATGCCGATGGAAGGGCTGGCGCTGGCGATGTTCCTCGCCTCCCTGATGCTGCTGTGGGCGTGCGGCATCTGGGTACGCAGACAGGGAGGCGGGATCCGCACGGCCCTGTTGCTCGCAGCCTGGGTCATTCCCCTCTTCCTGGTGCTGCCCCTGACCCTGCCGGTGGTGGAGGAGCGGATCCACTTCCTGCTGTTCGGCAGCTTCGGATTCTTCTCCTCACTGCTGTTTCCGTTGCCGGTGGCGGTGACGGTAGGGCTGCTCGCCGCCGGTCTCGACGAACTGTGGCAGTGGGTACTGCCGAGCCGGGTCGGCGACTGGCGCGACGTGGGCATCAATGCCGTCGCCGCGATTGGAGGCACGGTAACGGCGCGCCTGGGAGCACGAAAATGAAACCGCTCCTCTTGGTCCTGCTGGTGGTCATCGCCTCAGGAGCCAAAGCCGCCCCCCGGCTCACGGTACTGGATGTGGGGGAAGGACAGGCGGTGTTACTGCACGAAGGGGGCCATGGAATATTGATCGACACCGGTCACCCGGGAATGGCCCGGCATGTGCTGCAACGGCTCTCTGCCCTCGGCGTCGAGCAGCTCGATTATCTGATCCTCACCCATCTGCATCCGGACCATGCCGGCGGTTATTTCCGCCTGCGCGAGCAGTTTCCCGAGGCCGTCCTGCTCTACACCGGACATCCCCTGCCACCCGACGTCCGCCCCGATCTGACCCGCTGGCTGAACCAGGCGGTCATGGCGGATACCCGGCGCCGCAGATTCCTTGCCGGTGACACACTCCGATGGCGGGGAGCGACCCTGGAGGCGCTCTGGCCCAGCTCCTTCAGCGACGCCAACCTCAACCGCCACTCCCTGGTATTGATGATCCATTACCGGGGTATCCGCCTGCTGCTGATGGGGGATGCGGACGTGGTGGTGGAACGGGCCCTGCTCGAGCGGGGCCGGCTCTCCGGACCGGTGGACCTGCTGGTGGCGGGACACCACGGGGCGGGAGACGCCACCAGCGAAGGGTTCCTTGCCACCATACGCCCCGGCTACGCGGTGATCTCGGTCAACAGCGACAACATCCGGGGCTATCCGGCGGCAACGGTGGTAGAACGGCTGGAACGTTCGGCGGGACGGTTGCTGCGAACCGACCGTGACGGGGAACTCCAGTTTCTGCTGATCTGCCCTCCCTCCCCGGAGAACGCACGGTGTCGCATCGAACTGTCGAAAGCAGGCGAGAAGGCGCCAACGAAGCGGTGCTGTGGCGAACCACCGGTCCCGGGGTTACAATAGTCGATTCCGCCCTTATGGAATATCTCGTGATGCAGGACTACTCACCCAGACCAGACCTCCTCGAAAATCGCGTCATCCTGGTGACGGGAGCCGGCGACGGCATCGGTGCCGCAGCGGCGAAGAGCTTCGCCCGTCACGGAGCGACCGTCGTCTTGCTGGGACGGACCGTGCGCAAACTGGAAGCGGTATATGACGCCATCGAGCAGTCCGGCGGACCGCAACCGGCCATCTATCCCATGAACCTGGAAGGGGCCAGCCCGAAAGACTATCAGGACCTGGGAAACACC
>WFNS01000076.1 GCA_015488495.1 Gammaproteobacteria bacterium
CGGTGACCACCGGCAACGTGCTGGCCAACGACACCGATCCGGACGGTGACACCCTGAGCGTGAGCGGTGCGGACAGCCGTTCGGCACAGGGAGGTACGGTGGTGAACAACGGCGACGGTACCTTCACCTACACGCCGCCCGCGGGATTCAGTGGTAACGACAGTTTCCGTTATACGGTGAGTGACGGAAACGGTGCTGAAGCTCAAGGGACGGTCAATATCACCGTTACCAAAGTCGTTCCGGTGAACAATCCGCCAGTAGCAGGCGAAGACAGTTTTACCACCCAACAGGATACGGCGCTGACCATCACCGATGTGTTGGCCAACGATTCCGATCCGGATGGTGACACCCTGAGTGTGAGCGGCGTGGACAGCCAGTCGGAACAAGGTGGCACTATCGTCGATCACGGTGACGGTACCTTCACCTATACTCCGCCTTCCGGCTATGTGGGCAGTGACACCTTTGGCTATCTGATCAGCGACGGACGGGGAGGACAGGCACAGGGAGTGGTGCGTATCACCGTAGAGCAGGTCTCACCCCCGGCAAACCGCGATCCCATCGCAGGGGGCGACAGCGTCGAGACCGAGGTGGATACAGCGGTGACCATTTCGGATGTATTGGCCAACGACAGCGATCCCGATGGGGACACCCTGAGCATCATCGCCGTGGATTCCACTTCTGCTCGGGGAGGCTCTATAGAGGATCATGGAGATGGGAGCTTCACCTACATACCTCCGGCGGGGTTTGTTGGCGAGGATCGGTTCCACTATACCGTCAGCGACGGTAGAGGAGGTGAGGCCGAAGGAACCGTCGTCATCACCGTCAACGAACAGGATGATGGCAGTGGAATCTGGCTGGGTGCCGTCGATCCATGGTTCCTGTCCCTGATGTTGATACCCCTTGCTCTGGGGTGGAAGCGCCAAGGATATGACAATGGGAGCTGCCGATAGTAGAGTGAGGTGAAGACGAAACTAACCCCTCGGATGGGGGCACGTGAGGACAAAATGGCGCCTTGCAAAAGGCGCCATTTTTTATGCTGAGGAACAGCTATTGGCAAGCCTAAGCTAATTCCGATAGTGTCCAGAATTTTTCGCACTTTTGCTCGGCGTGTCTCCAATCCGGATTCATGCCGTGCAGCTCTCAGTAGCGTCGAGGTCCCGCAGCAAGTCCATTCTCAGGTAACGTTTCGTTCCCCACTGCGTTCCGGCGATATGTCGTAGCCGGGCCGCCGCCAGCATCAACGCCGATTCCCCATCGGGGAAGGCGTCAACCACACGGGTGCGTCGCCGTATCTCCCGCATGACCCGCTCCAGCGGGTTGTTGGTCCGAATCCGCCGCCAATGCGATGCTGGAAACCGGTAAAACGTCAGCGTCTCTTCAATGCCCTCCCGGACCTTCGCAACAGCTTCCTTGAGGCGCATCCCCTCGGGCTTCTCAGTGACCGCTTCCGCCTTGGCCAGCGCCGCCTCGCGGTCTTCAGATGAAGAAGGGATTGAATAAAAAATGGGCGTTGTCCTGCTCGGCCTTTTGTGGCTGGGGTGATATTGTTGCTCAATTATGGTGTGACGACTCCGAGCGTCCCACAAACTGCTACATGTAGGCCGTACATCTGGCAGTGTAAAAGGACGGTGGGTGGGCCGCTCCGTAGATGAGAGTGAAAGTTGCTTCACTTTATTGGATGCCGTCGTCATTTCCCTGGGTTGCCCCTCGGATACGGGTGAACCCTGGCCTATATTGCTCCACCTCGCTGTGCAAGGATCGGCGAATTGCCGGGGGGGGCGGCTTACAACCCCCCTTTCCTGACACGTTCGGAATGGAAATATTTGTATCTTACCAGGCTGTCAAGGCCGTGGCAGTTACGGCATACCTCGTTCTTGCTGCGGAAACGGAGGAAGCTGTTTCTGGCGTTACCCTCCACTGGTTTGCCGTTTCCAGGCCTTGGGTCGGTTGCAGACCAGACGTGTGGGTTATGACAGGTGGGACAAGAGATCAATCCCGCTTCCACCTTGCGACCCTTTTCATCATAGACCGGAGCATAGAGACTCTGGCCCGGACGGTTGATCTCGGTTACTGTGACGTTTCGGGGATGGGTGAATGCGGTCACCACCTTATTCTTGGCGATCCCGTCCTTGGAATGACAGCTGAGGCATACCTGTTCCTGAGGAAGTTTGCTTCCGGCTCCCAATTTTCTGGCCCAGAGGAGATAGCCTCCGGCCGTCGAGCCATGGGGCACGTGGCAGGCGCTGCAGACACCACTTTGTGTGACCGCCTGGCCCAGGCTGTTGCGTTGGTCAGGGGCAGTGACCGACATGTCATGGTCGGTGCCGACGACGAACCGCTTTCGAGTGTGGCAGGTGGCACAAAGCTTGGAGTCGGGTAGATTGGATTTTCGCAGGAAGCTGTTACCTCCGTCTCCTTCCACATCCTTTTTGCCGCTGCCTTTCTTCCAGCGCTCCGGATCCCAGCGGTGAACGTTGTGACAGGTGGAGCAGGTGATATCTCCGTTAATGGAGCGTTGGCCGTTTTTCTTGAACAGGGGAAGTTCTGGCTTTCCGTCCCTCCTTGCATGTTCATAAAATACGCTGGTTTCACGCTTGAGGGTAGGGCGGGCATCCGATACCGCCTCGTTCATGGGGTGGCTGGGTTCTCCGATGGGTTTCTTCGAAGCTGCCTTGCGCCTGGCATGGCACCCTTTGCACAGTGCCTCGTTACGGTGTTCTCCGGGACCGACCCCCCTGGCCCACAGCAGGCTGCCGAAGGCGTTGTGTACCAGATGGCAGGCTCCGCATACGCCGGCCTCCTTTGCAGTCTCGCCGTTGAGATTCTTTTCCCGAGGAGCGGTGATTGTCATGTCGTGGTCGGTGCCAACGATCAAGGCGTTCTCGCGATGACAGGAGGCGCAAAGGGTGGCATCGTCATCGTTGGGCTTGCGCAAAAAGCTGTTGAAACGGTTTCCCTCTATCCTGCGCTTGCCGGGTGCCTTGTCCACCCCGGGTTCCCAGCGATGGACTTCGTGGCAGGTGGCGCAGGAGACATTGCCCTTCTGGGTTCGAGTCCCATCTTTTGCAAACAGGGGAAGGCCACTTTTCCTTGCAACGGAAGGAGAGGGTTTGACCCCGATGGGATGGCTGTTGTCTCCGGTGGTTTTTTTCTCGGCCTCTCTTCCTTTTGCGTGACAGGAGTTGCAGAGGCGTTCTATGACCTCTTTACCATGTTTAGTGTTTCTGACCCAAAGTTTGGGTCCTTTTGCATTGTGAGGCGTATGACAAGCGCCGCAAATACCCGATTCCTCAATTGTTTGCCCTTTGGCATTCCTTGAGTGCGGCTCCATGAGACTCATGTCGTGCTTGCTCCCCCGGATCGACCATTTGTCGCCATGGCAGGTTTTGCAGAGCTTGCCGTCCGGCGTACTTGCCTTGCGCAGGAAGCTATTGTTTACATCTCCATCCTTTGTCTTTTCTCCGCGATCATCACTACTCGGTGACCAGCGGTGAGGATCATGACAAGAGGCACAAGATACCCTTCCTCGAGGGTCCCGTTTTCCCCTTTCCGTAAACAGGGGAAGCTCGACCCCTTCCTGTTTGATTCGTTGTGCTTTTACCTCTACAGGATGGCTGTATTCACCAGTAAGCTTTTCTTTTCCTAGCCCTTTTTGTGAATGGCAGGATCGGCATGCACCTTCGATGGTTGGACTGTCCGCCTTCCTTGCCCACATCTTGGGCGCATAGCCTTTATGCATGAAATGGCAGCTTCTGCAGGTTCCTTTTTCTGCTGCCTTTTCCCCATCTGCATTTTCGCTCTCCGGGAAGTGGCTGGCGATGTCGTGCTTGGTTCCGTAGATTATCTTTTTGGAGCTGTGACAGGTGAGGCAGAGTTCGTCTCCCTTTTTGTTTGTGGTGAGGAGATGGTTCTTTTTGGTGCCGTTGTGGGGGGAATGGCAGGTGCGGCAGTTTACTGAATCCCCTTTGCCCAGATAGGGTTTTTCTCCGTTGTCCCACTTTTGCGGAAGGTGGGCGTCCTTGGGCAGTTTGACGGCGACCGGATGAGAGAAGCGCCTCATGGCGTCTTCACTGGAGATGTCCGGGGAGACGGTATGGCAGGTTTCACAGAGCATTGAGTGGGTCAGGCTGCCTTTGCCCTCATTGGGAACCACCAGAAAGTGATCCGCAGTGCTGCCATGGGGGGTGTGACAGGATTCACAGATTACCGTATTTCCTTCACCCGCCTTGCCTCCCGCTTCGAGGATCTTCTTGGGAAACGCGGG
Organism: Gammaproteobacteria bacterium; assembly: GCA_015488495.1. Lineage (GTDB taxonomy): Bacteria > Pseudomonadota > Gammaproteobacteria > Thiohalospirales > Thiohalospiraceae > DRMK01. The sequence continues at coordinate 4,265 of WFNS01000076.1, forward strand.
GAACTCCACATCGACAGGATGTGAGCCTTCATCCGGTCCCCTGTCCTTGCCTTTATGACATTTACGGCACATGGAGGAGTTCACGTTGGGCTCGCGCAGGAATATGGCGGTTGCCATGTCGGTACCCGCCTCCACACCGTGAGCCGAATGGCAGGTGTAGCATTGCATGCGCCCCTCTTTGTCGAGGGGGTACTCTTTGGGCACCGTAATCTTGTCGGAGGGTTTCTCACCGGTCTTGTGACGTGAGGTTTCCCAGACACGCCAACGAGAATCCACCACAGAGCCGTCATGGCAGCTGTAGCACATCATTTCTGCGGCCACCTGCCTCGTTTTGGGATAGTCGAGCAGGAGGTCCGGGGTTCCCTCGGTCCGGTATTCATCCACCCAGCGGATGTGGCAAATGGAACACTCCTTGGCGGAGTTTGGTGTCAATTCCTCCGTCTCCGCAGAGACGATGAAGGGGAGAAGGAGCAACGAGAACAGCAGGATATTCAGCGTCTTCATCTGCTTATCTCAAACAGGTTTATCCTGTTGGCGAACATCTCCACTACATAGAGTCTCCCTTTGCCATCGATATACAGTCTGGCTGGGGTGGTAAAACGGTGTATTTTTCCCTCTTTATCACTCAGGACCGAAAGGAAGTGCCCCTTGGGATCGAACATCTGCACCACTCCCAGAAAGGAGTCGGATACAAAAATATTCCCTTTGGCGTCTATGGCGATCCCTTTGGGACGAAAGAGCTCGCCCTTCTGGATCCCCCATTTTCCAATATTGAAACCGAAGGCCCAGTTTTCATCAGGATGGATGGTTCTCACTGTGGTGTTGATCACATCCACGACATAGACCACCCCTTGTTTGCTAACAGCAACGGAAAAGGGCCAGCGGAATTCCCCTTCATCCATTCCCATCTTGCCCACGGTTTTAATGATCCGGTTTTTTCTTAGATCGAGGATCAGCACACGGTGGTTGCGATTGTCCACCACGTAGGCCAGCCTTCTCTTGTTGTCGATAGCGATATCCACCGGTCTCGTCGCTCCTCCCCCCTTCCCCTTGGGAAGAGAGATCTGCCGCAGATGATCACCTTTGGATGAAAACACCTGGATACGGCCGTTGCGGGTATCAGTGACGTAGACATGGTCTTTGCTATCCAAGCTCATGCCGAGAGGCATATTGAGGTATTCGGTACCAAAGTCATAGAGGAAACGACCGTCTGGAGAGAACACTGCCACCCGGTTGACCGTCCCATCCAGAATGAACACTTTGCCACCCCGGCCAACAGCGACAGCACTGGGCTGGCGAAGACGGGCTTTTCCCTCCTTGCCTCCAAATGTGGCTATCTGCCGGATTGGAAGCAACTCCTTGCCAGTAAACGCCAGGCCGCTTGGAGAAAACGACACGGTAATCGCGAGCGCTACCGCCAAAATAAATGGTACTGCCTGTCTGCGGCGTTGACCTGGCAGAGGTCTCCTGGAGTTCATGCTCAATGGCTACTCTTCAAGCTGGAATTCCCGGACATCTTTCTCGTCGTGACAGCCTAGGCACAGGTGCGCGTCCTTTTCACTGATGCGCAACCTTTTGTGGGCATCAGCCCCCACATCGGCCTTTGGTTGTCGCTGGACCCCGAGTTCGTGAGGGTTGTGGCAAGTACCACAAAATATATTTCCCGTCACCAGCTCCATGGGAAGAATGGTTTCTTTGGTATGTTGATCGATGCGGGCGAGCATTTCCTTGGTTGGCCGGCTACCATGGTAGATGGGGCTGCCATCATCCTCATAGCCGGTTACGCAGCCATAGGCATAGGCATCGTCCGTATGGCAGCGCAGACAAAGCATATCCAGCTTTTTGTATTCGAAGCTGACGTCGGCAATACTTTTTGCCTTTCGGCGATCCGGCATCTTGTCGTGGCAGTAGGTACAGACATCCGTCATCAGTTCACCCTCGTCGTTGATCTGGTCGTGAGGGTTGTGTTTGCCCTTGTACTCCGATTTGTTGTGGCAGTTGTAGCAAAGGTCGGTTCGTTTTTTGTAAGGGGCTCCCCGATGGAACAGCGGATTGTCGATGCGACGGTAGAACTCTTCGCTCAAACATTGATATTTGATTTCATGACAAACCCGGCAGGTGACTCTTCCCTGGGGATCTTTCTCCAATGCCTCAACAAAATCTGCCGGCATTCGTTCAACCATTTGTTGGGGCGGGACCATGCCACTGGCATGGATGTATTTGTCTTTTGAGATGGTGGCGTGACAACGGTTGCATAGATTGATGATGTCTCCATCGAGAAGGAGGTTGAGAGGCCCCCCCGGGCTGGGGATTTTCTTGTGGCACTGCAAACAGGCCTCTTTAGATTCGGACCAATGGGGATTGGGATAAGAGTTCGTCTCATCCTCCTCAGCCGCTGCTATCAGGGGACAGATAGCCAGCGTGATTAGTGTCAGGAATCGCAAAAGAGTATTCATCGCTCTTTATCCTCCTTCCCCCACGCGATAAAGTAGCCGTTTGTTGTACCGACATACAGGTGGTCACCGACGAGGGTGGGGGAGGCATGAAAACCGTCGTTGGGAACTATCTCCTTCCAGAGAATCCTGCCTTTCTGGAGATCAATCCCATACATCTCCCCATCCTCGGTTCCCACATACCCGATTCCGTTCTTTGTAACTGCCAACGTGGCGCTTATTGGGCCACGCAGGTCAAGAGACCATATCTTTTCCCCGTTTCCGGTGTTGAATGCGGTCAACATTCCGTCCTTGCTACCAACATAGAGGTTGTCTCCCAGGATGACCGGTGAGGCATAGATCCATTCATCCAGAGATGTTTTCCATTTCAGCTTTCCGGTTTTGGCATCGAGGGCATGAATTGTGCGGTCATATCCTCCAATGAAAACCGTTCTATCCTTGACCACCGGAGAGGAATAGACGGCGGAGCCGGTGGCGTAGCTCCAGATGACCTCGCCACTGGTGGCGTCAAGAGCATAGAGGTTATGCGCTTTTTCCGCGACATAGACAATATCGTTGGCCACGGCGGGCGTGGAATAGATGCCGCTGGTAGATGCATGGGTGGGAAGGCGGGTCTTCCAGATCAGCTTCCCATCCTTTGCCCTGACGGCATAGAGATACATGTCATGGGAGGCGAAGTAGAGGATGCCCCTGTCGATCACGGGGGAGGCGGTAATCTTTCCTTCTGTTTCGAAGGTCCAGTTCAACTCGCCGTTACGTTCATCCAAGGCGTACAGCACGCCTCCTTTGGAGCCGAAATAGATCAGCCCCTTGGAAACAGCGGGGGATGAATCGATCTCCGTGTCGGTATCGAAGCTCCATACCGGTTGGCCAGTGATCGCGTCGAGGGCAAACAGGCGTCCGGAGAGTGCGGCAAAGTAAACACGGCCGTTGACCATGGCGGCCGATATGTAGACAGGCCCTTCCGCATCGAAACTCCAGAGCTGTGTCAGCGGTGGGGCCAGGGTGGATCGGGAGATTGAACTGTGGGTTGAATCACCCAGAAACATGGGCCAGCCGGTTCCGCTCCACGAAGCGCCATTGGCAGTTACGGAGATCGCCAATAATAGGAGCACCAGTATATTGCGACAAGATCGATTTATCACTTTCATCAATTCTTCTGCCGTAGTCACTGGAAGAATATTACCCCAATTTGTCAGGGTTTTGCAGGGGCTTATCCTGACGAGGATCAGAATATTGCCGTTTTTGTTGGTCCGGCAATGGTGAGTGCTGCATTTATGAATTTCAAGAATAGGCCGGTTACCAACGGTTGCCACCTGAGAAAGAGCTTGACGTCAGGCCGTCTGGTTGCCTACACAATCTATTATTACCCTGGCAACCACATATTTTGTTGCCGGTGCAATAAGGTATTGATTATAAATAATTTACTGCTCCACGTCGGTCGGCCGCAAGACAACCGGCATGGAGCGGCTGAATCGATGAAGGCCAGGCAAATGATTTTCGATTGGCGTACCCGCAAGGTGTGCATTTGACTTGGCCTGGTCCCCCCGGTTACAGAGAGGCGTCCGCCGTACGGCTTACATATCGTGGCAGTTTCTGCATATCTCGATCACCCCCCGGCGAAGGCGTTTGTATCCATCGGCCCCCTTGTCAGCTTCAGGACGATATTGCACCCCTCTTTCGTGCGGGTTGTGGCAGGTGGCGCAAAAGATTCGACCCGTCCCCGGTTCCAGTGGCAGGATGATCCCTTGCTGACGTGCCATTCGCTCCATTCGTCGCTTGATCTTCTTTGGGGGAATGACCAGGTGGTTCGGCCCTTCGCCGATCTTGGAGCCGGCCCAGATACCTCCGGGATGCGGACGCCAAGGATGACAGCCTGTACACAATTTTTTCAGGTCCTCGGCCAGGTTGAAGCTTACGTCATTGATGCTGTGTACTTTTTTTCTGTCCGGATAGGTGTTGTGGCAATAAAAGCACTGCTTGGTCCTGAGCTCCCCTTCGTCGGTTATCTGATCATGGGGGTTGTAGCGCTCATACATGCGGGGATCGTGGCAGTTATAGCAGAGTTTGGTGCGGGTGAGATAAGGACCGCCGCGGAAAAAATAGGGATTGATTTTTCTCTCGGGAAACCGTTTTTCGTCACATTGGATGGGAAGATCGTGGCAGGTGGTGCAGGCGACCATACCCTGGTTGAGGGACTTCCTGAAGTTATCGGGCATCCGCTGCAGAAAATCCTTTGGTGGTTCCATACCGACGGGATGGATGAAGGCCTCCACCAGCTCCTGCTCATGACAGTTGGTACAGAGATGATTTGGATCCGACTCCCTTAACTTGACCGGCCTGGTTGGTTTTACCGTTGGATGGCAGGCGATACAGCCGTTCTTTTGCCAGTGGGGGTTGGGTACCTCATCCTCGGAGATGGTTCCTTCATCGAGTAACTCGGGAATCTTTTCCGGGTGCTCCAGTAAGTGGAGCTGTTTTTTCGTCAAGGGTATGAGCTTACGAGGCTTGTCTTCCGCAGGGCTGACTGCTTTCCCTTCTGTGGTGGATTCTGGAACGGAGGAGCAGGCATACGACAAGAGCAGCAACGCGGTGAGGATGGTCAGCCACACAGCGCTTTTCACTATGGATTTTCTTTCCATGCCGTCCGTCCTATCGCAAGAGTGTGACCAACCCATCTTCGGTGACTGCTACCAACCCATGGTTTGATAGAGCCAGTGGTGCCTTGATGGCATTGGGTAAGGTTTTCTGCCATAGCCGGCGCTGCTGTCGAAGATCGAATGCGAAGAGATCGCCATTGACCGTTCCGATGACACCGATCTGATTTGAGCCAACGATAAAACCGTGCATCACGCTGACGCCGATATCATCCTGCCACTCGATCTTGCCGCTCGACAGATTGATACCGTAGACTATGCCGCTGCGACTCGGGACATAAAGCATGCCATCCACCTGAACGGGTGTTCCCATCGGCCAGTCGTCTAAAATGGAAGTACGCCACATGACAGTGCCGCTGCTCCGGTCCAGCGCATAGACCCGGCGATCATAGCTGCTGACATAGAGGTGCTCTCCGGCCAGCAGGGCAGCACGGTAGACAGAGGAGCCCACGTCCCGCCTCCAGACAAATCCCCCGTTGTCGCGATAGAGCGCATAGAAATCACCATCCTTGGTTCCGAAATAGACCTTCTCGCTATCCAGCGTTGGAGCACAGAAGATACCGCTATATCTATAGCCATCAGTCAGGTAGCGCCACAGCAAACTGCCGGAGTCGAGTTTTACCGCATAGAGATAGAGGTCATTGGAGCCAACGTAGACGACACCTCGATCGATCACCGGAGAGGAGACAATCTTCTTCTCCGTCTTCAGTTGCCACCTTATCTCCCCGGTACGACTATCCAGAGCAGAGAGAATCCCGTCCTTGGTACCTACTACCACCGTCTGCCCCGCTACCGCCGGTGTGGTTGAGATGACATCCCCAAGTTGCTTCTTCCAGCGGACCTTTCCACTGGAGGCGCTCAGAGCCCAAACCTGACGGTCATGGCCGGCGATATATACGGTATCTCCCACCAAGGCGGGACCCGCGTAGACTGCCCCTTCAAGCTGGGTTTGCCAAACGATATGAGGATTGTGAGGAACGGGCGCGTGGCTGCGCATGGTATGTTGAGGATCTGCTCCCGCCATCGGCCAGTCCGATGCAAAGACCCAACCCCACGACATCATGCCGATGACGGCCAGTGCGGCCGTAACGAAACGGCAAAGCCGACCGCGGAAATCGGGAATGGCGCAACTCATTGTCACGATATAAGTTCTCCTTGACCCCGCGATTATAATCGCAGCAGCCGTAGTTGAACAGATGTTGGAAAAAGAGCGTTGCAGACAAGGGTAGTGTTTTTCTCGTATGGTTGGTGAAGCAGGTTTGTCGCGTTCCGGCAACTCTGGTATAAATTACCCCATCCAGAGTGAGGAGAAATCGAGGTGTCCAAAGAAGCCATCATGGGAGAGATGGAAGGCGAGAACGGGGTGAGTGCCGGCTATCGCAATCCCACCGTTGCGTTGTTGCTCTCCGTCTGCCCCGGTCTGGGTCAGCAGTACGCGGGCCATCTGGTCAGGGGGATCGTCCTCTACGTGGCGCTGATTGTCGTGTCCTGGCTGGCGGCGATCGCCTTCATGTACATTGACAGCCGTGTCAGTATCATATTCCTCGCCGTGCCGTTCGTCGGTGTGGCGCTGATCGCCCTGGACGCCTGGCGGCTGGCCAGGAAGCAGCCACCTGATTACCAGTTGAAATGGTTCAATCGGCCGGTCGTCTATGCGGGTGTGTTCCTGTTCCTGCTGTTCACCGTCAACCCGTTGATGGACATGTTGGTGGGTGCAAACATCGTACGTGCGTTTCCCGTCACCTCTTCCAGCATGGCCCCCACCGTCCTGAAGAATGATCTGCTGGTGATCAACAAACTTTCTGAGCCCGGCCGGGGAGATGTGGTTCTGATCGATTTCCGCGGAGAAGGGGCCAGTTCCCGTTTTTCGGACGTCATCGATATCGAGCTGTTCAGGCGGATTGTCCATTCGCTTTTTGGCAAAGACGAGATTGCCTACAAGGACGGGCAGCTGGTGCGACGGCTCATCGCACTGCCGGGGGATACGGTGGAGATCAAGGACGGAAAAGTGGCCGTCAATGGAACCAGGCTGGAGGAGCCTTATCTCATGCGCGACGTTCCCGCGCATGGCGAAGACCCGGTGGAGCAGCCGTTCACGGATGACTTTGGTCCCGAGACCGTTCCGGAGGGCATGGTCTTCGTACTGGGGGACAATCGCGGATTCAGTATCGACAGTCGGGTTCTGGGGCCGATCCCGCGCAAACAGGTTGTGGGCAAGGTAACCAAGGTGTTCTGGTCCTGGAACTTCGACGATCATCAGATTCACTGGGAGCGTACCGCCCTGCCGGTCAAGTAGCGCTTCCACAACAGGTCAGGCTAGCCGTCGTCACCGCCAGAGGATGGGAAGATGGTTGCGGAGGGGCGTTCAGCGGCCGGGTGAAACGCGTGGGTTGGCGTAGGATTCGAAGCGGAGTTCCCCTTGGCGCAGGCGCAGTGCCCCCCCACCACGGCGGGAGCTCCACTCCGGGAGCACGAAGCGGGTCACGGGGTGACCATCGAGCGTAAACCGGTGTTCGGCGGGCCGGTGGGTGTGGCCATGAATCAGCTGCGATGCGCCGAACTCGCGCAGGAATTGCTCCACCGTTTCCTGGTTGACATCCATGATCTCGGCACTTTTGCCGCGGGTGGCGCTGCGGCTCTCTTCCCGCAACTGCCTGGCCATGTTCAGCCGTTCTTCCATCGACTTGCCAAGCAGGGCCCGTTGCCAGGCGGGATCGTGAACCATGGCACGGAACTCCTGGTAGGCGACATCGTCGGTACAGAGCAGATCCCCGTGCATCAGCAGGGTAGGGATGCCGCCGAGTGATACGACGGTGGGATCCTCCAGCAGCGTGGCGCCGGTCAGTGAAGCGAACGACTCGCCCATCAGGAAGTCACGGTTGCCTCGCATCACATGGAGCGAAACTCCCCGTTCGCCCAGGTCCCGAAGCGCCTCCAGAAATGGCTGGTAGGCCGGCAGGATGGCGTCGTCTCCCAGCCATACCTCGAACAGATCCCCCAGAATGTACAGCGACTCGATACCCTTCCCCTGCTCGCGGAGAAAGCGGAGAAACAGCCGACCGGTCTCCGGCTGCTCGGGAGAGAGGTGGAGATCGGAGATGAACAGGATCTCACCCGCCATCCTATTCGGCGACGGTGACCTTTTCGATTACCACATCTTTCACCGGTACATCCTGGTGCAGGCCGCTGCTGGTGGTTTCCACCGATTTGATTTGATCCACCACATCCATCCCGTCGGTGACCCGCCCGAAGACACAGTATCCCCAGCCCTGTCCCTGTTTGGCGGTAAAATCCAGAAAGCCGTTGTCCGCCACGTTGATGAAGAACTGGGCGGTGGCGGAGTGGGGGTCCGAGGTACGTGCCATGGCGATGGTACCCCGCAGGTTTCCGAGGCCGTTGTCGGCTTCGTTCGGGATCGGTTCACGGGTGGCCTTCTGCACCAGCCCGGGTTCCATTCCGCCCCCCTGGATCATGAAACCGTCGATGACGCGGTGAAAGAGGGTGCCGTCATAAAATCCTTCCCGGGCATATTGAAGAAAGTTGGCCACTGTTTTCGGGGCCTTTTCCTCGTCCAGCTCCAGAGTGATGTCGCCATGGTTGGTATGCAGGGTTGCTGTGGTGGTCATGGGTTCTCTCCCGGTATTTCGCCGCTGCGGCGGCCTGGTCAGTGGGCATGTTTGGCATCGGCAGGCAAGAGGGAAACCTTTTCGATGACAACGACTTTGCGTGGCACATCCTTTGGAAAGGGTCCGCCGGGCCCGGTGGGCAGTTTGCGGATCCGATCCACTGTCTCCATTCCCTCGACCACCTTTCCAAACACCGTATAGCCCCAGCCATTCACGGTGGGGCGGGTGTGATCGAGAAATTTGTTGTCGGCCACGTTGATGAAGAATTGCGCCGTGGCGGAGTGGGGGTTACGGGTGCGCGCCATGGCGATGGTGCCCCGCTTGTTCTTGAGACCGTTGTCTGCTTCGTTCTTGATCGGGGCGTAGGTCTGCTTGCGCTGGAAGTTGGGAGTGAAGCCTCCCCCCTGAATCATGAATCCATTGATGACCCGATGGAAGATGGTGCCGTCGTAGAATCCTTCCCGCACATAGCGTAAAAAGTTCTCCACGGTCGCGGGAGCCCGCTTCCGATCCAGCTCCAGCACGATGTCGCCCTGTGTGGTCTGAATCAACACCCGGGGATGGTCTTCACCAGCGTGAGCGGCAAACGGGAATAACAGAAACAGGATGAGCACAACCCTTTTCAAACGATTCATGCGATGCTCCCGAGATATCGACAAAGGCTGTATGGTATCAGGTTGGAGCGGTTCAGGGGATACCTGTTCACGGCGGCGATATGGGGTATACTCGCCATTTTGCCAATGACCGGAGAGGAAATCATGCGTCTATTGCTAGCGACTGCTCTTGTCACTTTCAGTTTGGCCGCGTTTGGTGACACGGTGGTTGACACTATGGATAGCCGAGGCGAGATCAGCAGGATCAGCATCAAGGGAGACTGGGCCCGTTTCGAAGGTACCGATGGCGGCAAGGATGGTTACATGCTGGTGGAGCTGAAGGGCGCAAGGTTCTTCGCGATTGCGCCAGCAGAGCGTACCATCATCGAGTTTTCCGCCCAGCGGGAGAGGGAAAAGAGCGAACAGCAGAAGGTAGAGGCTGAACTCAAGGAAGCGGGGGACGGCCCCAAGGTGGCAGGGTATGCCACGAGGAAGTACGAATGGACCGCCAACGGTGAATCGTGCGGCTCCATCCTGCTCTCCAGACAGGCAGCCGGGATCGGTGACATTGGCAGACTGCTTGCCACATTGGGTGGTTTGAATCCGGATACCTTCATTCCCGAGGAGATGCGCCAGGGTTTCCGTGCCCATCGGGATCCCTGTGAGA
>WFNS01000077.1 GCA_015488495.1 Gammaproteobacteria bacterium
CCTTCATCTTTTCCAGCGCGTCGTGCCCGGGCGGTATGGTCGCCTGAGCACCGGGGTCGTTCCTGCCGGCTGTCTTTTCCTCCTCTGTAGCGGAGCTGCGCTGGGTGCACCACCTTCGCAGGAAGGCGATGCCCGTGCGTGGCTGGAGAAGATGTCCCGGGCTGCAAGCGAGTACAACTACGAGGGGGTGTTCGTCTATCTCCACGGTGCCCAGATGCAGAGTGTTCGTATCATCCACAGCGTGGAGGAGGGAAAGGAGCGGGAGCGGTTGATTCTGCTCACCGGGTTGCAACGGGAGGTGCTGCGCAGCGATGACAAGATAACCTATATCGTCCCCAGGAACCGGTCGATGGTGCTGGAGCGTCGGCAGGGACATCCCCGGGCCGGTTTTCCTCTGGTATCCCCACGCCATATCGACAGGCTGGTGGCGTGTTACGATATCTCTCTCGCCGGACGGGACCGGATAGCCGGTCGGGAGACCCAGCGCCTGGTCGTTCGCCCGAAGGATCGGCTTCGTTACGGGTACCAGTTCTGGCTCGATCGGGAGACGGGGTTGTTGCTGAAGACCGTGCTGCTGAATCGCAAGGCGGGTTTTCCGGAACAGTTCATGTTCGCCACCGTCCGATTCATGGAACGGGTGCCACCGGCTCTGCTCGAGTCCGAGGTGGAGGGAAACGAGTTCGTGTTTTTCAGGGATCGCCCGGATGACGGCCGCGGGCCGGAGACGGCCGGCAGGTGGCAGGCGGGCCGGCTGCCTTTCGGTTTCGAGCTGAGCACGCGCCGCCGCTACACCGTTGCCAACGGCCGTGGCGACGACATGGAACAGCTGGTCTATTCCGATGGCCTCTCCTCCGTCTCGGTGTTCATCGAGCCGCTCGAGGCCGGTCAGGAGCCGTTGCTGGGAAGCTCCAGTCTGGGCATGGTGAGCGCCTACGGGACCGTTCATGAAAATTTCCAGGTCATCGCGCTGGGAGAGGTGCCGCCGGTGACCGTGAAGCAGATTGCCACCTCCATTCGTCGTGGCAAGGATGAAGAGAATGATTGAAGAGAAAGCCGTAGTGGTAAAGACAGGAGAGGGCGTTGCCTGGGTTCAGGCGGGGCGCAAGACCGCCTGCGGTGGCTGTGCGCTGAACAAGGGCTGCGGTGTCTCGGTACTCGAGCGGATGTTCGGGGACCGGATGGCCATCCTGCAGGTGCTCGATCCCCTTTCCACACGGCCGGGGGACGAGGTGATCATCGGTATCCGTGAGAGCGCACTGGTGAGAGGGTCTGTGGCGGTCTACATTGTTCCGCTGCTGGCGATGATCCTCTTCGCCATGCTCGGTTCGGTGGTGGCACCCCACCTCGGGCTGTCTGCGGAAACGGGCAGTATTCTCGCGGGAGCCTTGGGATTTGGCGCAGGTTTCCTGTGGGTTTCTCTCTTCTCCCGCCGGATTCGCCGGGATTCCACCTATCAGCCGGTGATCTTGCGTGTGACGGAGAGCCATCCCCTTCCCGAACGCTATGTTCCCTTGACCCGAATCTGATTTCCAGCAACTGAAAATACAACAGGTACTCGATGAACGTCATGAAAGAATCCCGGTTCGGCTTCAGGCCGCTGTTTTCCCTCGCTGTTTTTGCGCTCGTTCTGTTCCAGGTCTCCACAGCGGTGGCTGGCCGCCTGCCCGACTTCACCGAGCTGGTGGAAAAGAACAGCCCGGTGGTGGTGAACATCAGCACCACACAGAAAATCAAGCGGACACATCCTGTTCTGCCGCCGGGAATGGAGATTCCGGATGAGGGGCCCTTTGGCGACCTCTTCCGGCATTTCTTCGGGGAAGAGGGCGAGGGGCGCGAGTTCAAGAGCCAGTCCCTGGGTTCCGGTTTCATCATCTCGAAGGATGGCTACATCCTGACCAACAATCACGTGGTGGATCATGCCGACGAGATCATCGTCCGCTTCAGCGATCGCCGTGAGTTGAAGGCGAAACTGGTGGGGCATGACAAGCGGAGCGACATCGCCTTGCTGAAAGTGGATGCGGACGACCTTCCCGCGGCGAAGATCGGTCACTCCAGCCGCCTCAAGGTAGGGGAGTGGGTGCTGGCCATCGGTTCGCCGTTCGGTTTCGAGCAGTCGGTGTCGGTAGGGGTGGTGAGTGCCATCGGCCGCAGCCTGCCGAGCGAAAACTACGTTCCCTTCATTCAGACCGATGTGGCCATCAACCCCGGAAACTCCGGTGGCCCGCTGTTCAACCTGGATGGTGAGGTGGTGGGGATCAACTCCCAGATCTACAGCCGTACCGGTGGCTTCATGGGGCTCTCCTTTGCCATACCCATCGATATGGCGATGGATGTGGTGGAGCAGTTGAAGACCAAGGGCTCGGTCTCCCGCGGCTGGCTGGGCGTGCTGATCCAGGATGTGACCCGGGATCTGGCGGAGTCCTTCGGCATGGACAAGCCGATGGGGGCGCTGATCTCGCGGGTATTGCCCGACAGTCCGGCCGGCAAGGCGGGCCTCGAAGTCGGGGACATCATCGTCGAGTTCAACGGCAAGAAGGTGTATTACTCGTCCGATCTGCCACCACTGGTGGGAAGGGTGCGGCCAGGTTCCATTGCGACACTGAAGATCGTTCGCAACGGAAAGACGTTGACCAAAAAGGTGAAGATCGAGCAGTTGCCCGAGGAGGACGAGCTGGAACTCGCCTCCGGCAGGGGTGGCTCCGCGAAGGTGGACAACCGACTGGGTGCGGTGGTTGCCAATCTCAGTGAGGAGCAGCGTAAGGAGTTGAAACTCGACGAGCAGGGCGGCGTGCTGATCGAGAAGGTCCAGGAGGGTCCTGCAAAGGAGGCCGGACTGCGCAGGGGAGACGTCATCCTGATGCTCAACAACGTCAAGGTGAAGAGCGTCAAGCAGCTCAAGAAGTTGCTCGAGAAGTTGCCCGAGGGCAAGGCCATTCCGCTGCTGGTGCAGCGCCGGGGCAACCCGCTGTTCCTGGCCATCACCCTGGGAGAGGAAAAGTAACGAGTGGGTACGAAGCTGACCCTCTATATCCGTAGTTACTGCTCACTCTGCGACGAGATGCACCGGGCGCTGCTGCCCTACCGGCAGCGCTACGGCTTCGAACTGGAGCTGGTGGATGTGGACAGCGATCCCCGTCTGGAAGAGCGTTTCGATGAGAAGGTTCCGGTGCTGATGGCGGGGGAGATGGAGATCTGCCATTATCATCTGGATGTAGCGGCGTTGCGGGAACATTTCGGTCAGCCCTAGAAATTGTGTAAAATTGATGGTTTGCACATTGTCCGGCCGATGGGCCCGTTGACGACTCGATGACTGAACTCGACCGTATCCGCAACTTCTCCATCATCGCCCATATCGACCACGGCAAGTCCACCCTGGCCGATCGGATCATCCAGCTATGCGGTGGGCTGAGTGAGCGGGAGATGGAGGCGCAGGTGCTGGATTCCATGGATCTGGAGCGCGAACGGGGGATCACCATCAAGGCGCAGAGTGTCACCCTGAATTATCGCGCGCGCGACGGCGAGATCTATCAGCTCAACTTCATCGATACCCCGGGGCATGTGGACTTTTCCTATGAGGTGTCCCGCTCCCTCGCCGCCTGCGAGGGGGCGTTGCTGGTGGTGGATGCGTCGCAGGGGGTGGAGGCGCAGAGCGTGGCCAACTGCTATACGGCCATCGAGCAGGGGCTGGAGGTGATGCCGGTACTGAACAAGATCGACCTGCCGGCGGCCGATCCGGATCGGGTGGCGCGGGAGATCGAGGAGATCATCGGCCTCGAGGCGGAAGATGCCCCCCGGGTCAGCGCCAAGAGCGGTCAGGGAGTTCCGGAGCTGCTGGAGCGGCTCGTCGCGCAGATCCCGCCCCCGACGGGTGATCGGAGTGCACCGCTGCAGGCGCTGATCATCGACTCCTGGTTCGACAACTATCTGGGGGTGGTTTCCCTGGTGCGGGTGAAGCAGGGTGTGCTGCGGCGCAAGGAGAAGATCACCGTGATGTCCACCGGGCAGAGCTATCAGGTGGATCGGCTGGGGATCTTTTCGCCCCGCATGCAGGATCGGGAGGCGCTGCAGGCGGGCGAGGTGGGCTTCGTGATCGCCGGCATCAAGGAGATCGAGGGTGCCCCGGTGGGGGACACCCTGACCCACACGGCCCGGCCGGCGGCGGAGCCGTTGCCGGGATTCCAGCAGATCAAGCCGCGGGTGTTCGCCGGGCTGTTTCCGGTGAGTTCCGACGACTACGAAGACCTGCGGGAGGCGCTGGCCAAGCTGCGGCTCAACGACTCTTCGCTGTTCTACGAACCGGAGACCTCCCAGGCGCTGGGGTTCGGGTTCCGCTGCGGCTTTCTGGGCATGCTGCACATGGAGATCGTCCAGGAGCGGCTGGAACGGGAGTACAACCTGGATCTGATCACCACGGCGCCCACGGTGGTCTATGAGGTGATCACCACCCGCGGTGAGACCCTCTACGTGGACAACCCGGCCAGGTTGCCGCCGGTCAATCTGATCCAGGAGATCCGGGAGCCGATCATCACTGCCAACATCCTGGTTCCCCAGGAATATGTGGGCAACGTAATCACCCTCTGTATCGAGAAGCGGGGGGTGCAGAAGGACATGCAATACCTGGGCAAGCAGGTCTCCCTGCGCTACGAATTGCCGTTGAACGAGGTGGTGCTCGATTTCTTCGACCGGCTGAAGTCGGTGAGCCGGGGTTACGCCTCGCTGGATTACGAGTTCGAGCGCTTCCAGGCCGCCGATCTGGTGAAGATGGACATCCTCATCAATGGGGAGGTGGTGGATGCGCTGGCGCTCATCGCCCATCGGGATCTGGCTCAGAGCCGGGGCCGCGAGCTGGTGGAGAAGATGAAGGAGCTGATTCCGCGCCAGATGTTCGACGTGGCCATCCAGGCGGCCATCGGCAGCAAGATCATCGCCCGCAGCAACGTCAAGGCGTTGCGCAAGAATGTCACCGCCAAGTGCTATGGTGGCGACATCACCCGCAAGCGCAAGCTGCTGGAGAAGCAGAAGGCGGGCAAGAAACGGATGAAGCAGGTGGGCAGCGTGGAGATCCCGCAGTCTGCCTTCCTGGCGGTATTGGACGTAGGTAAGAAACAGTGAATATCAATTTTCCCGCTTTTCTGGTCCTGGCGACCTTCGTGACCGGTGCCATCTGGGCACTGGATGCCCTGTTCTTCGCGCCGCGGCGCCGGGCGGTGCTGGTCTCCTCGGAGGGAACGGCCGGATCTTCTCCGCAGGAGGAGGAGAAGGTGCCGCTGGTGGTGGAGTATGCCAAATCCTTCTTCCCCATCATCCTGGCGGTGCTCCTGCTGCGTTCTTTCCTGGTGGAGCCGTTTCGCATTCCTTCCGGCTCCATGATGCCCACGTTGCTGGTGGGGGACTTCATCCTGGTCAACAAGTTCGCCTACGGCTTGCGGCTGCCGGTGCTGAACACCAAGATCGTGGAGGTTGGAGAACCACAGCGGGGCGATGTCATCGTCTTCCGCTATCCGGAGGATCCGAGCATCGACTATATCAAGCGGGTGGTCGGTGTTCCCGGTGACCATATCCGTTACGCCGGCAAACAGCTCTACGTCAATGGCAAGAGGGTGGAACGGAAGCCCATCGGGAAATATATCGCCGACGGGGCCAGCGCCAGCATGACCGGGGCCATGCGCTACCGTGAGACCATCAATGGCGTGAGCCATGACATCCTCATCCGGAACAACGGCTTCAACCGGGACTTCGAATTCACCGTACCGGACGGGGAGTATTTCGTGTTGGGAGACAATCGGGACAACAGCCGCGACAGCCGCTTCTGGGGAACGGTACCGGAGGCCAATCTGGTGGGCAAGGCGTTTCTCATCTGGATGAACTGGGACCCGGTGGCGGGCGGCATAACCTGGAGCCGCATTGGTACCTTCATCGAATAGGCCACCACTGAAGCGCCTGGAAAAAGCGCTGGGCTACACCTTCGGTGATCCGGCCCTGCTGGAGAGGGCGCTCACCCATCGCAGTGCCGCCGCAGAGAACTACGAGCGGCTGGAGTTTCTGGGTGACGCGGTGCTCGAATACGTGATCAGCAGCGAGCTGTTCCACCGTTATCCCCTTTGCAAGGAGGGGGACCTGAGCCGGTTGCGGGCCACCCTGGTGAAGGGCGAGACCCTGGCAGAGATCGCCCAGCGTCTCGAGCTCGGGGAGTATCTCAGGCTCGGGGCCGGGGAGTTGAAGAGCGGCGGTTTCCGGCGGACCTCCATTCTGGCGGATGCCCTGGAGGCCATTTTCGGCGCCATCAGTCTGGAAGGAGGATTCGAGGTGGTCCGCTCCGTCATACTGCGCCTCTACGAGCCCTGTTTCGCCTCGTTGCCCGGGCTGGAACAGCTGAAGGATCCCAAGACCCGCCTGCAGGAGTTTCTGCAATCCCGCAAGTTGCCTCTTCCCAACTACCGCATCGTCCGCGAGGAGGGGGACCGCCATGCACGAACCTACGTGGTGGAGTGCGACGTGGCGCTGCTCCCGGAACGTGTGGAAGGGCGCGGCAGCAGCCGGCGCAAGGCGGAGCAGGCGGCGGCCGGAACCATACTGGAAATGTTGAACCGTGATGAGTGATCACCACCACCGTTGCGGCTATGTGGCCATCGTGGGTCGCCCCAACGTGGGCAAGTCCACCCTGCTCAACCATCTTCTGGGGCAGAAGATCAGCATCACCTCGAGCAAGCCCCAGACCACCCGCCACCGGATTCTGGGAATCACCTCCCATCCCCATGCGCAGGTGATCTACGTGGATACACCGGGTATCCACGACAAGGCCAAACGGGCGATGAACCGCTACATGAACCGGGTGGCGGTGGCCAGCCTGCAGGAGGTGGACCTGATCCTCTTCGTGGTGGAGGCGCTTCGCTGGGAGCGGGAGGACGAGACGGTGCTGGAGAGGTTGCGCGAGGTGAAGGCGCCGGTGATCGCGTTGGTCAACAAGGTGGATCGGGTGCCGGACAAGCGCCGGTTGCTGCCCTTCCTGCAGGAGATCGCGGAAAAGGGGAAGTTCCGGGAGGTCGTTCCTCTCTGCGCCATGCGGCAGGTGGATGTGGCTCGTCTGCAGCAACTGGTGGAGCGGCAACTGCCGGAGCACCCGCCCGTCTTTCCGCCGGACCAGCTCACCGACCGCAGCGAGCGCTTTCTCGCCGCCGAGATCGTGCGCGAGAAACTGATGCGGCTGCTGGGGCAGGAGCTGCCCTATGCGTTGACGGTGGAGATCGAGCAGTTCTCTCCCCGTGAAGACGGAGTGACCGAGATCGGGGCCGTCATCTGGGTGGAGCGGCAGAGCCACAAGGGGATCGTCATCGGCAAGGGCGGGCGGCTGCTGAAGAAGGTGGGAGAGCAGGCGCGCAACGACCTGGAGCAGCTGCTGGGATGCCACGTGTTCCTGCGGCTCTGGGTGAAGGTGAAAGAGGGGTGGTCCGACGACGAACGGATCCTTCGCAGCCTGGGCTATCAGGATGAATCGTGAACGGGTACGGCTGCAGCCCGCCTACATACTGCACCACCATCCCTACCGCAACAGCAGCCGGTTGCTGGAGGTGTTCACCCGGGACCACGGCCGTTTCGGCATGGTGGCGCGGGGCGTCGGCTCACGCCGTTCCCGCTTGCAGGGCCGGTTGCAGCCGTTTCGTCCGCTGCTGCTCTCCTGGAGCGGGCGGGGAGAGCTGATGACGCTCACCGCGGCCGAAAGCGACGGTCTGCCGCTGCCGCTCTCCGGGGCGGCCCTGCTCGGCGGATTCTACCTCAACGAACTGCTGCTACGGCTCACCGGTCGGCATCTGCCCACCCCCGACCTGTTTGCCCTCTATCACGAGACGCTCTGCCGCCTCGGGGAAGGGGGGCTCGACGAAGGGGTGTTGCGCAGCTTCGAGTGCCGTCTCCTGGAAGAGCTCGGTTACAGGATGGTACTGGATCACGACGTGGAGAGTGGAGCGCCGATTCAGCCGGACAGATGCTACTGTTATCATATCGAAAAGGGTCCGGTGGAGGTGGCGGAAGATGGCGGCGGGGAGCTGCGGCTGAGCGGAAGTACGCTGCTGGCCCTCGCCAGGGGAAGATTTCCTGATGCCGTGAGCCTGCGTGAGGCGCGTCGTCTGATGAGGAGGGTGCTTGCCTTCTATCTGGGAGACAAGCCGCTGCGCAGCCGACAGCTTTTTCGTGCTCTGGAAAAGCGTTCACAAGGAGAGCCGATGCCGTGAAAAATGAGATTCTCTTGGGGGTCAACATCGACCATATCGCCACCATCCGCCAGGCGCGGGGCACCCGCTATCCCGATCCGGTACAGGCGGCCATCCTGGTGGAGCAGGCCGGTGCCGACGGGCTCACCCTGCACCTCAGGGAGGACCGGCGTCACATCCAGGATCGCGATGTCAAGCTGCTCAAACACATCCTGACCATCCCCATGAACCTGGAGATGGCGCTGACCAGAGAGATGCTGGATATCGCGGTCCAGCTTCGTCCGGAGAACTGTTGCCTGGTTCCGGAGCGGCGCGAAGAGCTGACCACCGAGGGGGGGCTGGACGTGGCAGGGCAGTATGAGCTGCTGCGGGATGGATGCACCCGACTGGCGGAGGCCGGAATCTGTGTCTCCCTGTTCGTGGATCCGGAACCCCACCAGATCGAGGCTGCGGCGCGACTCGAGGTCCCGGTGGTGGAGATTCACACCGGCCGGTACGCCGATGCGCGCAACCGGCGGGAGCGCGAAGAGGAGTTCCGGCGCATCGTGGCGGCGGTGGAGCTGGGTTCCGAGCTGGGTTTGCAGGTCAACGCGGGGCATGGCCTCAACTACCAGAACGTGAAACCGGTGGCCCGGCTGGCCGCCGTGCGGGAGCTCAACATCGGTCACGCCATCGTCGCCCGGGCGCTGTTCACCGGGCTGGAGGAGGCGGTGCGGGAGATGAAACGGCTGATGCGAGAGGCGCGCTGTCCGTGATCTTCGGGATCGGTACCGACATCGTACGGGTCTCCCGCATGCACGAAAATCTGGCGCGTTTCGGAGAGCGGTTCGCACGGCGTATCCTGGCCGAGCAGGAGTGGGAGGCGTTTCTGGCCAGCGCCCGTCCCGCTCATTTTCTCGCCAAGCGCTTTGCCGCCAAGGAGGCGGCGGTCAAGGCGATGGGTACCGGCTTCCGCGACGGCATCACCCTGAAGCAGATTGCGGTGGGCCATGCCCCGGGGGGGCGGCCTCTGCTCCGTTTCAGCGAGCAGGCGGAGGCGTTTCTGCGCCGCAACGGGGTCGGGGAAGCCCATCTCAGCCTCTCCGACGAAGAGGCCTATGCGGTGGCCTTCGTCACCCTGCAATATGGAACATCGGACAGAGAAAGGACCTTCACATGAGAACCATCGGCAGACTGTTTTTCATCGCCTTGCTCGCGCTCGCTGCGACTACCGTGCAGGCGACGACGGCGCGTGAGCACCTGGATGCCTTCTACAACCGGATCGAGACCATGCAGGCCGGTTTTGTCCAGACCCGCTTCGACGAAAACGGCAAACCATTGCAGACCAGCGAAGGGACCTTCGCCCTGCAGCGTCCCGGCAAGTTTCGTTTCGAATACACCAAGCCCTATCGACAGCTCTATGTGGCGGACGGGGGAAAGATCTGGAACTACGACCCCGACCTGGAACAGGTGATCGTCAAATCGGTGGATGCCGCCCTGGGAGATACCCCGGCGCTGTTGCTGAGCGGTAAGCGGCCATTGACGGACAAGTTCGTCATTCGCGAGCTGAAACGTGAGGAGTCGGATCTGCAGTGGCTGGAGCTGCGTCCGAAGCAGGAAGAGAGCAGCTTCAAGAGTGTGCGGCTGGGCTTCAGTGACAAGGGATTGCGCCTGATGGAGGTGGTGGACATCCTCGGGCAGACTACCCGCTTGCAGTTCCGCAACGCACGGGTGAACGAGCCCCTCTCTCCCGCTCTGTTCCGGTTCGTTGCGCCTGAGGGGGTGGACGTCATCGACGGCCGATGAACACCGAAGCACCTTTCCCTGCCGAACGGGAGACGGGCGGGACGGGCCAGCCCCTGGCGGATCGCATGCGTCCCCGCTCGCTGGAGGAGTTCTGCGGCCAGAGCCACTTGCTGGGGACGGGCAAGCCGCTGCGGCGCGCCATCGAGTCCGACCGCCTTCACTCCATGATCTTCTGGGGACCGCCGGGTACCGGCAAGACCACCCTGGCGCGTCTGATCGCCCGTCACGCCAGGGCGCAGTTTCTCACCGTTTCCGCAGTGCTCTCCGGAGTGAAAGAGATCCGCGCTGCCATCGCCAGGGCCAGGGAAGAGCAGAAGGAGAGTGGCCGGGGAACCATCCTGTTCGTGGACGAGGTTCACCGGTTCAACAAGTCCCAGCAGGATGCCTTTCTCCCGTTCGTGGAGGACGGCACCGTCACCTTCATCGGGGCCACCACCGAGAACCCCTCTTTCGAGCTGAACAACGCCCTGCTCTCGCGGGCCCGGGTCTATCTGCTCAAGTCGCTGGGGTGGGAAGAGTTGCGCCGGATCCTCGATCTGGCGCTGGAGGACGAGGAGCGGGGTCTGGGGGCGCTCCGCCTGGAGTGTCCACCGGAGCTGCGCGATACGCTGGCGGGCGCTGCGGACGGCGATGCGCGCCGGGCCCTGAATCTGCTGGAGATCTGTGCCGATCTCGCCGAGGAGGGTGTGATTACCCCGGCCGTCGTCAAGGAGGTGATCGGCGGGGGCGTGCGCCGTTTCGACAAGGGGGGCGAGGCCTTTTATGATCAGATCTCCGCCTTGCACAAGTCGGTACGGGGTTCTGCGCCCGATGCCGCGTTGTACTGGTTTGCGCGCATGCTGGATGGGGGCTGTGATTCCCTCTACATCGCGCGGCGGGTGGTGCGTATGGCCAGCGAGGACATCGGCAACGCCGATCCCCGTGGCCTGCGTCTGGCCCTTGACGCCTGGGACGTCCAGCAGCGGCTGGGAAGCCCCGAGGGAGAGCTGGCCATCGCGCAGGCCATTCTCTACCTCGCCTGTGCGCCGAAGAGCAATGCGGTCTATACCGCCTTCAACGAGGCGATGGCCGATGTCCGCAGGCAGGAGTCCCACGAGGTGCCGCTGCATCTGCGCAACGCCCCTACCCGGCTGATGAAAGAGCTGGGTTACGGCAAGCGCTACCGCTACGCTCATGACGAGCCGGAAGGGTATGCCGCCGGGGAGAACTATTTTCCGGAGGAGCTGGAGCCGCGCCGCTACTACCGTCCGGTCGATCGCGGTCTGGAGCGGAAGATCGGGGAGAAGCTGCGCCACCTGCGGGAACTGGACGAGATGCGGGGCAGTTGATCCCCTGGGACGGTTCGAGAGTGGGAGTGCAAGGCGCGTCGCGCACTTCCGGGATGAGTGGATCGGTGGGTGGCAGAGCACCGGTCGAATGGATGGGCCGCTGCGGCCCGCCACGCTCCCGGTGAATGGCCAATTCGCCGGGGGCACGAGTCGAGGAGAAGTCTCTTGTTGCAGTCCCTTGCCATTGCCGTGGGTGGTGCCGCAGGCGCCCTGTTTCGCTTCTGGGTCTCCACCTGGGCCTATGGGCGGTTGGGACGGGATTTCCCGTGGGGGACGCTGGTGGTCAACGTGGTCGGCTCCCTGCTGATGGGCCTGCTCTACATCCTGCTGATAGAGCGCCTCGTCGTCTCGCCCCTCTGGCGCGCCGCGCTGCTGGTGGGATTCCTGGGGGCGTTCACCACCTTCTCCACCTTTTCCATCGAAACCCTCAATCTGATCGAGGAGGGGGCGTTGTTTTCCGCCCTGTCGAACGTCCTGGTCAGCGTGATACTCTGTCTGCTGGGTGCCTGGCTGGGCGTGCTGCTCGGGAGAACGTTATGAAGGATCACGAAATGATCATGGTGCGCATCTACCTGCTGGAGGGGGAGGTGCAGCTCGACAATCTGCTCAAGCGGCTCCACGACTGGGAGAAGCTGCGGGGGCTCACCGTTTTTCGCGGTATCAGCGGGTTCGGTGCCAACGGCAAGCTGCACAGTGCTAAGCTGATCGATCTGGCCATGGAGCTGCCCATTGTGGTGGAGTTCTTCGACGAAGGTCACAAGGTAGAGGCCACCCTCGAACACCTGAAGGACGAGATCAAATCGGGCCATGTGGTGTGGTGGCCGGTACGAACGAATGAATGATACAGCCACTCGGCCAGCCCTGGAATCCGCCATTTCCGGGTCGAATGGTGGCCATTCAGCGGGTGTGGCAGCACATTTTTTGCCTCGCACGGACGAAGTTCGGGGGGCGGCCTGAACCGTTACCAGACAACGAACAAGAACCGGAAGGAAAAGAGACGACCGATGCTAGATCCAAAGTTGCTCCGGAATGAGCCGGAAGAGATTGCCGTTCACCTGAGGCGGCGCGGTTTCGAGCTGGACGTGGAGCGGCTGGCCCGGCTGGAGCAGGAACGCAAGCAGCTCCAGGTGGAGAC
>WFNS01000078.1 GCA_015488495.1 Gammaproteobacteria bacterium
GAATTTGCATGGATCGGCATCCGGGATCAGGGTGGTGAAGATGACCCGCCCGTAACGCAGGATGGGCGAGGCTATCACCCGCTCTCCCTGGCGCCCCTCCAGCGGTGATACCAGGTTCAGATACCACCCCTTCTGGGTGGTCCAGTCCACCGGATGCCTGGAGGTGACCCGTACACGACTGCCGGAGTGGCTCATCTCCACCAGTATGGTCTGCTCACGCAGATCACTGTTCACGTCCACTGTCCCGCCGTCATCATGAATGGCGTAGAAGCGTTGCAGCTGAGGATTGGAGCCCACCTGGTCATCGCCGGTCTCGAAGTATTTGCCGGTCCCGAAATAGACCATGACCCCGCCCTTGGGATGACGGCCCACTTCGGGTTTGGCGGTGATGGGCTGGCGTACTCCTGCGTCGTCCACCGCGACGGTCAACGGCTCGGGGGCGGAAGAGGTGCCGTAGGCGATCTCCCAGTTGGAGGCGGAGGCATCGGTGACATCGAACTTCCAGAGGTTCCCCTGCAGGTCGCCGGCGTAGATGAAATCGGCGATGGCATCACCGTTGACATCCACCGGGATGGGAGAAGCCAGACCATTGGGTGAACCACTGTCACCAGCCCCGGTGTCGATGCGCCGGATCAGGCTGCCATCGGCAAGATTGACGATGAACAGCTGTGCTCGCCGGCTGCTGCTTTCATAACCGTTGCCGAAGATGGCCGCCCATTCGCCGTTGGCCATCCGTGCAATGGTGGCCTGCCCGATGGTGAAACCCAGCTCACCGTCGGTGAACTCCCACAGCACGTCGCTGCTGGAGAAGTTGGCCGGGTCGGTGATATCCAGGGCGAATATCGCCTTGCCGCCCGCCCCCAGCGAACCCAGCAACACGGTCCGCCACTGGCCATCCAGCCAGACATCGGCACTCCACGGCGAGCCGTCCACATAGTAGCGGTGCGCGTAGTCCGGCGAGGTCAGGGCGCTGAGCCCCTCGATCACGGCGTTGGGAACATAGGCGAACAACTCCTCTCCGGTCTCGGCGTGGAAGGCGTGCAGCATGCCGTCGTTGGCCCCGACGTAGATCATGGGCGGACGGTTCCGGTAGAGGGCCGAGTTGCGGAATGCAGCATAGGCGCTGCTCTCCCCAGCCAGGGCACTGCCAGGACCATACAGGTCGTAGCCGAAATCCTGATTTCCGACGAACAGGGGGTTGGAGTGCACGATGTCACCCAACGGATGCTCTCGATCGCGGAAAGTGCCGCCATTCTGCTGCTCCGTACCCTGATCACCCCGCAGATAGGCCACCCGGGTCTCACCGGCACCGTCATCGATGCCGGAGGCGGAGCGGTTGAGGGCAGCCTGCTGATCGACGCCCAGGCGGTTCCATTTGAACTCGATCCCCTTGTTTCCGGTGGATGCCGCAGGATTCCAGCTGAAGATCTTGCGGCTCGCGGCAGAGGGCAACTGCTCTGATGCTTTCCAGACCGCATCTCCCACGCTGCCGTCTGGATTGACCTCGTAGGCCACCAGATCACCCAGCCAGTTGCCGCCGTTGAAACGCGCCTGATAGATGCGGGTCCCGCTCTTCAGCTCGGTCGAATTGGCTGCCACCGAGGCGAACGACGCCAGGCGACGGAAGATATCATTGAAAGAGCGCTTGAGGCCGGCCACCAGCTTGGTCGGCTGATTGGCCAGCACATAGTTGTCCGGCTCACCATCCCCATCCCTGTCCCACTCTTCCTCCAGATCCGGCTGGCCATTGCCGTTCTGGTCCTCGAATCCACCATATTTCCCGGCCAGCCAGAGCATGTTGGCGCTTCCCACCAACGGGTCGGCATGGTACTCCTGGGTATCGATCATGTAGGTGGTGACCGTCTGCTTCCCCTCCAGATCGGGGCGGATGTCCCGCGTGTTGGCATAATAGGCCAGACCCGCCACATAATAGGAGTTCTGTTTCACCCCGCCGTTCCAGGGACCGAATGCCTCCCCCAGCGCCGGGACATTCTTCCACGCCTCCAGGTCCCAGGGGCTGGAGTTGTCATCTTCGCAACTCTCCGCCGGATCGCTGGTGCAGCGCATGCGCATCTGCGTACCGTTCAAACCCTCCAGGGCACCCACTTCGTTGGTCAACGCGGTTACGTCGATGTCGGGATCGGGGTTGGAGGGCTCGCCATAGTCCCCTGCGGCCAACGAGACGCCGCGGTAGGTCCCGCTGGTGAAATGGGTTCCCGGGAGTTTTTTGTCCATCCAGGGGTAGGCATCGTTGATGCCCACGATGAAATTCTTCTGACAAGAGTATTGAATCGGGTCCTCCCAGGCCGTGATCACCGGGAAACCACCCATCTCTTTCTCGGTCAGACCGTCGGCATATTCCGGCGTCCTGCCCAGATTCTTGAAATAGCGCAGCGATTCATAGAACAGCTCACTGACCGGATCATAGGATTTGTAGCCAAATTCGCTGAAATGGTTGATGTAGTTGATTATTCCGCTGCCATAGCTCGAGCTGCCACCGCCCATGCAGCCACAACCCCCACCGGAGCCGCTCAGATTGCCGATGAGCAGCCCGTCACTACCAAACTCCTTGTCGGGATTGTCCACCATGTTGCCGGACCCGTCCGGCATCTTCGGCCCCACATATTTCATGTTGACTCGCAATACTCCGCCGTCCCGTTGCTGCGTGTTGTCCAATGTGTAACTGGTCAACGCAAAGCGCATCTTCTCCGCATTTTGCTGAATCAGCCCTTCCGGCTTGTAATAGACGGTGCCGTTACTCTTGGTATAGGGCACACAGTTAGGCTCCGGCTTGCTTTTCACGCAGACCTTGATCTTCGCGTTATAGAGCGCGAGC
The DNA here is from genome assembly GCA_015488495.1 of Gammaproteobacteria bacterium. Classification (GTDB taxonomy): domain Bacteria; phylum Pseudomonadota; class Gammaproteobacteria; order Thiohalospirales; family Thiohalospiraceae; genus DRMK01. The sequence goes on from WFNS01000078.1 coordinate 2,837, forward strand.
TTGTTTCCGTTCGCCCGTTCGAAACGGATTTTGAACGGATCTCCGGTCTCATCGGGATCATTGATGATGATCACTTCGTTCACAGACCAGGGGGTCACCGTGGAGGGAGCAACATTGTCGGCCGCGCTGATCCGCTTGGGGTGAAACCACCAGCTTGCCTTGGCCGCCTGGCGAATGATGGTCCTGGACTTCGTATCCACCACCCGGTTGCCACCGGTCATGGCCCAGATATACATGTCAATGGCCGAGGTGGTCGCCCAGTTGAGAAAATTGCCGCTGAACTTGCCGCTGCATTCATGGTTGCCATTGGTGAGTCCCTTGGGGACGAACTTGCCGTTCTTGTAGGCATAGCAACGCTTGGGATTGAAATATCCCAGATATTCCCGGTTCGGGAAATAGCACACCCCGAAGCGCCCCTTTCGTCCGGCGCACTGATTGCCTGCCCCGTCTGGCTGGCTCTCCGCCTCATCGTTGTAGGCGGCACCACCCATCGGTCCTTCCACCGACATGTTCAGCAGGACATTGGGGTCGACACTCCTGGAGATGAACAGGGGAATGTTGGAGATGGCTGCCGGGGCGGGCGACGGAACCACCAGAATCGAGGCAAGCGCCACCACAACCGCGTACATCATCCCGTTTTTCCAGTTCTCGAGCATACCGTTCATCCGTATCATTCAGCGCTTGTAGACGCTCTGAAGCCAAACCGATGAGGTAGAGGTAACACCCTTCCCGACGGCGGTGATGCGATACCACCCCTTCTCCGTCAACGGCACATTGGATTGCAGCGAACCTCCCGGCGCCGGCATTGGAGGGAGCTCTTCGATGAGATAGCGAGGGAGCTCACTCACCCCTTCGAGGCTGCCGCTGTAGACACGCGCTCCCCCTGTCCAGCCCGGCGACAGCCAATGGGGATCCTCACCCGGGCCGGCGGCCTGAACCAGCCCCGCCTGGCTGCCATCGAACGGAGGCAATGGTTCGGTGTTGCTCAAATAGCTCTCGGCATCCTTCAGCGCGGCCTCGGCGGCCTGGAAAGCCAGCCCCCTGTCACGGCTGTTGGCCGCCATCTTCAGTTCGAGCGAGGCGGTCTGTGTCGAGGAGACACCGAGCAGCGCCAGGACGAGCACGAACAGCAGGCTCACGATGAGCACCGCCCCTTTCTGTGAACTTTTTGATCGAGTCCATCTCATGCTTTTTCGGGGCACAATCGGCCGTATCTTCTCGTCTCTGCCTCGACATAACCTCTATCGACCGCCAAAAGCTTGATCTTTAGGAGAGCTGATGGGGTCAAAGATTCGTGGTAGACGTGGTAGAATCGCCTGCGGTTTTTTCTCAATGGCGGATATCAAAGGGAATCCACTCCGGAGTGCCGGAAGCGATTTCGGTTTTTCTCCGTCCCGGGCGACAGACACCATGCTTTTGATGATCGACAATTACGACTCCTTCACCTACAACCTGGTGCAGTATTTCGGTGAGCTGGGAGTCGAGGTAGAGGTGTACCGGAACGACCGCATCTCCATCGAGGAGATCGAGGCGCTGGGACCGGAGTGGCTGGTGATTTCACCGGGCCCCTGTACCCCCAACGAGGCCGGGATCTCGCTGGAGGCCATTCATCACTTTGCTGGACGGATACCCATCCTCGGGGTCTGCCTGGGGCACCAGAGCATCGGACAGGCCTTCGGTGGCCGGGTGGTCCATGCCAGGGAGGTGATGCATGGCAAGACCTCTCTCATCCATCACCGCGACATCGGGGTATTCAGGGATCTGGAGAACCCCTTCGAGGCCACCCGCTATCATTCACTGGTGATCGACAAGGAGCGCCTGCCGGAGTGCCTGGAGATCACCGCCTGGACGGAAGACGAAAGGGGTGAGCTGGACGAGATCATGGGGGTCCGGCATCGGGAGTATCCTGTCGAGGGGGTCCAGTTCCATCCCGAGTCCATCCTCACCCGCCATGGTCACGATCTGCTGCGGAACTTTCTCTCCGGCTGACCCCGCTCAACCCACCCCATCGGCCAGAGGCCAGCGGGGTTTCACCTCCATCTCCACCGCCCCACGCTCGCCGGCGAGCAGTCGCTGACACCCCGCGTAGGCGATCATCGCCCCGTTGTCGGTACAGAATTCCGGGCGCGGATACCACACCTCCACCCCCAGCTCATCCGCCATCTCGCGGAGCCGGCTGCGCAGCATCCGGTTGGCGCTCACACCGCCGGCCACCACCAGCCGCGAGAGACCGGTCTCCTTCAGCGCACGGCGGCACTTGATGATCAGCGTATCGATCACCGCATCCTGAAAGGCACGGGCGATGTGCGCCTCGATATTGGGTTCTTCCCGGTGCGCCTGGAAGGTGTTGAGGGCAAATGTCTTCAGGCCGCTGAAGCTGAAATCCAGCCCTGGCCGGTTGGTCATCGGGCGGGGGAACCGAAACCGTTGCGGATCCCCGCGCTCCGCCAGTCGGGCCAGCGCCGGTCCGCCCGGATACCCCAGCCCGAGCAATTTGGCGGTCTTGTCGAAGGCCTCTCCGGCGGCGTCGTCCACCGACTCGCCCAGCAGCCGATAGTGGCCCGGCGCCCCTACCTGCACCAGTTGGGTATGCCCACCGGAGACCAACAGGGCGACGAAAGGGAAGTCGGGGCGGGACTCCTCCAGCATCGGCGCCAGCAGATGGCCCTCCATGTGATGGACGCCGATGGCTGGCACCCCCCAGCTCCAGGCCAGGGCCCGCCCCATGGAGGCACCCACCAACAGCGCCCCCACCAGTCCCGGCCCGGCGGTGTAGGCCACCCCGTCGATGCTCGAGGGATCGAAATCCAGCGTATGCAGCAGCGGGACCAGCTTGCGCACGTGGTCGCGGGAGGCCAGCTCCGGCACCACTCCGCCATGTTCGGCGTGCAACGCCACCTGACTGTGCAAGGCGTGGCCCAGCAGGCCCTGCTCGCTGTCATAGATGGCGACGCCGGTCTCGTCGCAGGACGTCTCGATTCCCAGTACACGCATGGCTTCATTTTACCGGATCCAGCGGAAAACCACCCTCGCTTTGCAATTCGGACACCGCAGGGTTAGAATTATTCGTTTACAGTTTCCTTGACCCAGGTTTACCAGAGATTACAGAGGAGTCTAGATGCCATCCGTCCGAGTCAGAGAGAACGAACCTTTCGATATCGCCCTGCGGCGTTTCAAGCGGGCCTGTGAAAAGGCCGGCATCCTTTCCGAGGTCCGCAGCCGCGAATACTACGAAAAGCCCACCGCCGAGCGGAAGCGGAAAAAGGCCGCTGCCATCAAGCGGCACCAGAAAAAGCTGTTCCGCGAGGCCGCCAAGCAGCGTCGTCTCTACTGATTCGGCAACCGATGAATCAGGCCACTCCTCTGAAGGAACGCATCACGGCGGACATGAAGTCCGCCATGCGTGCCAAGGAGAAACAACGGCTCCAGGCCATCCGCCTGATCCTCGCTGCCATCAAGCAGCGTGAGGTGGACGAACGCCGCGAGCTGGAGGAGGCCGAGCTGATCGCCCTGCTGGACAAGATGGCCAAGCAGCGGCGCGAGTCCATCGAGCAATACCGTGACGCAGACCGGTCCGATCTGGCGGAGCAGGAGCAATTCGAACTGGAGCTCATCCAGGGTTACCTCCCGGAGGCGCTCGGCGAGGAGGAGATCGAAGCCCTGATCGAAGAGGCCATCGCCACCACCGGCGCCACCTCCATGCGCGACATGGGCAAGGTGATGGGAGAGCTCAAGCCGAAGCTGCAGGGGCGGGCCGACCTCGCGGCCGTCAGTGGTAAGGTGAAGGCCAGACTCTCCTGAGACATCAGGTTTTATCTACCCGGCAAACAATAATCGTCGTATTGAGCCGTAAGTCACTGTAAGCAAGCGAAAAACACACGAAGGTATCACCGGCTGTCGCTGAACGCCTCACACCGGTCTCACCGTCTCTGGCCGATGCGCCCCCTTCACCGGCCCTTGAACCCCTTGCGTAAACGCTTCTCAGCCCGTTCCAGGGCCGCCGGGCTCCCGAACAGTATCAAGGTATCCCCTTCATGCAGCTGTGTAGTTGCAGCCGGATTGGGTATCCGTTCGCCGCTCCTCTGCATGGCGGTTACCTGAATCCCCAACTCTGACAGATTCACCTCCGCCAGGGTGTGCCCCACTGCCCACATCCCTTCGCTGAGATCAACGGTCCAATGCTCCTCCACACCACCCCGCGGCGCAACGGCAATGGCCTCCTCTCCGGGCAAAACCCGATGCAACAGCGCATAGCGCTCCTTGCGCACCTGGCGAACCTTGTGGAACACCCGTGACACCGGTACCTTCAGCATCATCAACAGCAGCGACGACAGCATCAGGCTGGCCTCCATGGTCTCCGGAACCACTTCTGTCGCTCCGGCTTCCTGCAGCCGAACCAGATTGGTGTCATCGCGCGTGCGTACAAGGATCGGAATCTTGTCATCGAACTTCCGCACCCGATGCAGGATCTTCAGCGCGGTGGCATCGTCGGTCATACTGATCACCAGGGCCACGGCACATTCCAGGCCAGCCGCCTTGAGGATCTCCAGATTGGCAGCGTCACCGTAGACCACCGGTTCCCGGGCCTTGATAGCATTCTGCACCAGCACGGGGTCGAGATCGGTGGCAATGAAGCGAAGCCCTTCATCTTCCAGAAAACGGGCAATGTTCTGCCCCACCCGCCCGTAGCCGCAAATGATCACGTGTCCGCTCAGGCCGCGGCAGGAATCCTCCACCTGTTCCTTGATCGCCTGATGGCTCAGGGTTGCCTTGGAGGGCATCAGCTTCCAGACCAGCCACCCGTTGTAGCGGATCAGCAAAGGGGCAATCCCCATGCTCATCAACAGTGCGGACAGCATGATCTGTCCCTGCTCGACAGGAAACATTCCGCCGGCCAGCGCCATGGAGAGGATGGCAAAGCCAAACTCGCCGCCGTGGGCGAGCACCAATCCGGTTCGTAATGCAACAGCGTTGTCCCATCCCATCAGGCGGCAAAGCATCGCGATCAACATTAGCTTGAAGCTGATCAGCGTCAGCAGCAGAAGCAACACGGGAAGCCATATCTCGGGCAACAGGCGAACGTTGAGCAACATCCCCACCGTGATGAAAAACAGTCCCAGTAACAGATCCCGGAAGGGGCGAATCTCCGCCTCCACCTCATGACGAAACTCCGTTTCACTGAGCATCATGCCGGCCACGAAGGCACCAAGAGCAAATGATAGACCCATCTCGTGGGTGAGCGAGGCGGCACCAAGAGTCACCAGCAGTACCGTAAGGGTGAACAGCTCCGTGGAACGGGACTTGGCGATCAACCGAAACAGCGGCCGCAGCGCCCATCGGCCCAGGGCCAGGATAAAGGCGAGTGCCACAAACCCCTTCACCAGCGCAATCAAGACACCGTAGAAAGAGGTATCCGCCTCTGCACCCGTGGCCTGGGAGACCAGGATCAGGAATGGAATCACCATTACATCCTGGAACAGAAGCACGCCTACCGCGTTTCTGCCGTGGCGGGTATGCAACTCCACCTGCTCGGTCAACTGACGTATCACCAGCGCAGTGGAAGACATGGCCACCACCCCTCCGAGCACCAGAGCGCTTTCGGGCGTCAGACCGAGGGAGGCACCCACCGCAGCGGCAAGAGCCGTGGTCAGAAAGACCTGGGCTCCCCCCAGCCACAGTACGATCCGCTTCATGCGAATCAATTGGGGAAGGGAGAACTCCAGACCAATGGTAAACAGCAGGAACACCACCCCGAACTCAGCGAGTGCCCGGGTATGGACAGTGTCATCGATCCAGGCAAAACCATAGGGTCCAACCAGGATACCGACGGTCAAATACCCCAGAATCGGCGGCAAACGCAGTCTCAGGAAGACCACCCCCACCGCCAGCGAGACCGCAAGCAGGATCAGGATGTCATTGATATAGCCATACTCCACCACAATCTATTTCCGTCCCTCTCTCATCGGATGGCCGAGAATGTTCTACAATATCACTAACAGACTGCCGAAAAACCCCTGGGTAACACGGTCTGGCATTGAAATCCGGCTGGAAGCGCCCATCTACCGGTATTAGTGCATGGATAACGCTTTTTGGCCGGATTTCACACGGGGGTTTTTCACCGGCCCGCCAAACCATACTTGCGGGGAAAAGGGTTACCACAAACTCTTGCCAGACTGCGATGGACGAGCCAGGCATACCGCCAGCGGAACCCCATGCCCTCGAAGCAGAGGAGATCCTCCGGATCCTGCGGAGTTCCCCTTCCGGACTCAGTCGGGAAGAGGCGGAGAGACGACTCGGGCAATACGGTCCAAACTCCCTGACACCACCCCGCAGAGAGGGGGCACTGCTCCGGCTGCTGCGTCAGATCCATCAGCCGCTCATCTACATCCTGCTGATCTCCTCGGCAATCACCGCTGCGCTGGGGGAATGGGTGGATGCCAGCGTGATCCTGGGTGTGGTGGTGGTGAACACCCTGATCGGCTATCTCCAGGAGACCAAGGCGCTGCAGGCCATCGAGGCGCTGGCCCGGCAGATGACCACGGGTGCAACGGTTATCAGAGACGGGGAAAAGCGCAGGATCCCGGCCACCGAACTGGTACCGGGCGACATCGTTCTGCTGGAGGCCGGTGACCGGGTACCGGCCGACCTCCGCCTGCTACAGGAACGCAACCTTCAGATCGACGAATCGGCCCTCACCGGAGAGTCGGTTCCCGTGGAAAAGGGTCTCGCGACGCTCCCGGCCGATACTCCGCTGGCCGACCGCAGCAACATGGCTTTCTCCTCTACTTTGGTCACACAGGGTGTCGCCAGAGGGATCGTCATAGCCACTGGTGATCACACCGAGCTCGGCCGTATCTCCCGCCTGATCTCCACCACCGAGGTGCTGGCCACACCGCTCACCCGCAAGATCAACCGGTTCAGCCACCTGCTGCTCTACGTCATCCTCGCCATGGCCGCCTTTACCTTCCTGATAGGTATCTGGCGAGGGGAATCCTGGTTCAACATGTTCATGGCCTCGGTGGCCCTGGCGGTGGGCGCCATCCCGGAAGGACTTCCCGCCGCCGTCACCATCACCCTGGCCATCGGCGTGGCCCGCATGGCTCGCCGTAACGCCATCATCCGCCACCTCCCGGCGGTGGAAACCCTGGGCAGCACCACGGTCATCTGCTCCGACAAGACCGGTACGCTGACGCAGAACCAGATGACGGTACAGGAGATCCTCGCCGGTGGAGAAACGTTCCAGGTCACCGGAGAGGGTTACAGCCCCGAGGGCACCATCCTGAAGCAGGACGCACCGGTGGAGCTTCCCGCCCACCCGGCCCTGGAAACACTTCTCACGGCGGGGATTTTGTGTAACGACTCCCGATGGGTGGAAGGACCGGATGGCTGGCTCATCGAAGGGGATCCTACGGAGGGGGCCCTGCTGGTGGCAGCGCACAAGGGAGGGCTCTCCGTCGAGGCCACCCGTCGACGCTGGCCGCGCCTGGATGCCATCCCCTTCGACTCCCGCTACCAGTATATGGCGACACTGCACGACCAGGGGGCGGGCAAACCCCGCGTGGTCTATCTCAAGGGTTCGGTCGAAAGCCTGTTGCCGCGCTGCACCGACTCCCTCGGCGCCAACGGCTCCCGCGCTGCGCTGGATTTCGGTGAGATCGAGGATCGGGTACAGAACATGGCGCTCCGGGGACTACGGGTATTGGCATTTGCCCGGATCGAATTTCCCCCCGAGATGGAGATGTTGTGCCATGAAAATGTCGAGAGCGGCCTCACCTTCCTCGGGCTCCAGGGGATGATCGACCCACCACGGCCCGAGGCGATACCCGCCATCGAAGCTTGCCGGAACGCCGGTATCCGGGTCAAGATGATCACCGGGGACCATCCCGGCACGGCGGCCGCCATCGCCGATCAGATGGGGCTGGACGGCTCACGCCGCGGGCACGAAGAGGTGGCGGTCATGACCGGTGCCGCCCTCGCCGAGCTCGAGCCGGAAGAGCTTGCCGAAGCCGCCGAGACCACCGCGGTGTTCGCCCGCGTCAGTCCGGAGCAGAAACTACGCCTGGTGGAGGCCTTGCAACGGAACGAGCACATCGTGGCCATGACCGGCGACGGGGTCAACGACGCTCCTGCCCTGCGCCGGGCGAACATCGGAGTGGCGATGGGGATCGCTGGCACCGAAGTGGCCAAGGAGGCCGCGGACATGGTGCTCACCGACGACAACTTCGCCTCCATCGGCGCAGCCGTGGAAGAGGGGCGAGGTGTCTATGACAATCTGCTGAAATTCATCACCTGGACCCTCCCCACCAACCTGGGGGAGGGACTGGTGATCCTGGCCGCAGTACTCACGGGGGCCGTACTCCCCATCCTGCCGGTGCAGATCCTCTGGATCAACATGACCACCGCCGTGCTGCTCGGCCTGATGCTGGCCTTCGAGCCCAAGGAGCCGGACATCATGCAGAGACCCCCACGGGACCCCCGCCAGCCCATCCTGTCCCACCGCTTGCTGCTGCGCATCGGTATCGTGGGGTTCCTGCTGCTCGCCGGCTCATTCGGGCTGTTCGAATGGGCACTGGCCAAGGGGGCAAGCGAGGCCGAGGCCAGAACCATCGCCGTCAATGTTTTCGTCTGCGGTGAGCTGTTCTATCTCTTCAACTGTCGTTCACTCACCCGCTCCATGTTCTCCCTGGGGGTGTTCAGCAATCACTGGTTGATCGGGGGCGTCCTGGTGATGATCCTGCTGCAGCTGCTGTTCACCTACGCTCCGTTCATGAATGCCACCTTCTCCAGCACCCCGATCGATCTCGCTGCCTGGGGGCCAATCCTGCTGGTGGGAATCACGGTCTACAGCGTGGTGGGAGTGGAGAAGTGGCTGCAAAAGAGGTAGGAGGTTCCGAACCTGCTAAAATTTGAAGGGAAATCGGCACCATGAACCGATGAGACAGAGGAGCGGATTCGATGATAAGAGCCACCACTGCGATAGCCTGGATGCTGACACCGCTCGTCATCATCATGACACCGGCCGCAACCGAAGCCACAGGCGGCGATGTTGCCGCAGGCAAGGCGGTCTACGAGCGGCTCTGCACATACTGTCACGGCCCCAAGGGGGAAGGCGATGGCCCCGCTGGCTCCCTTTCCGGCGTTCCCACCGGGGACCTCTCCAACAAGGCCTATATGTCCCAGCTTTCCGACCAGGAGATCCATGACCGGATCGCCTGGGGTGAAGAGAGGTTTCCCTATCTGCAGATGCCCGGCTGGCGCGCCAATCTGAGCGATGAGGAGATCTGGAACGTGGTTGCCTACATCCGCACGCTGGAGGTGGACAAGGGGCCGTTGACCACCCCGTCGCCCAAGGAACGGGAGAAACGGTTCCGTTCCGATCCCCTGGAACGGGGCCGCATCTATTACCTGCGTTACTGCTCCGGTTGCCACGGAAAAACGGGGAATGGAGATGGCGAAGGTGCCAGGAACCTCCCGCATCCTCCAGCACGTCTGAGTGATCCCAAGGTGGCCGCGCGTCTCAGCGTAGAGAGCGTAAAGCACTACCTCATCGAACAGGAGCGGCGGGGTGAGCGTGAGATGCCGGTGTTCGAGGATACCTTCCAGGACAAGATCGGGGATATCGTCCTGTATATCAAAACGTTGGCAAATACCAAATAGGCTTCCCACATTTTCGGGTTGTGGTATCCTTCGCTTTCACGCCGGAACGAGAATTCATGAAGTCGGGGGGAAAATGAGTCGAAAGGCAATTCTGGTAACGGGTGGTGCCGGCTATATCGGCAGCCACGTGGTTCGCCAGCTGGGCGAGGCGGGGGAACGGCTCGTGGTACTGGACAATCTCAGTACCGGTTTCGCCGAAGCGGTTCTCTATGGGGAGCTGGTCGTAGGCGATTCGGGCGATCGCGAGCTGGTCAGCCGGCTGCTTTCCGAACACGACATCGACACCGTGATGCACTTCGCCGCCCATCTGGTGGTTCCCGAGTCGGTGGAAAAACCGCTCAAATACTACGGCAACAACACCTGTAACACCCGCAACCTGCTGGAGTGCTGCGCGGAGGCAGGGGTCAAACACTTCATTTTCTCCTCCACCGCCGCCACCTATGGCATCCCGGAAGGAGGAATCGCCACGGAGGAGACCCCTACCGCACCCATCAACCCCTATGGCACCTCCAAGCTGATGTCAGAGTGGATGCTGCGTGACCTCTCCGCCGTGACCGACCTGAAACATGTCATCCTGCGCTACTTCAACGTGGCGGGTTCCGACCCCGAGGGGCGCACCGGCCAACGGACCCCCAATGCCACCCTGCTGATCAAGGTGGCATGCGAAACGGCTGTGGGCAAAAGAGACTCCATCTCCATCTTCGGCACCGACTACCCCACCAAGGATGGAACCGGAGTACGCGACTACATTCATGTCGAGGATCTGGCACGCGCCCACCTGGATGCCCTGACCTACCTGCGCCAGGGAGGGGAATCCACCCTGGTCAACTGCGGATATGGTCACGGCTACAGCGTGCGGGAGGTGCTCGATGCGGTACAACGGGTCAACGGCAAAGCGCTGAACATCGTGGAACAGCCGCGCCGGGCGGGGGATCCGCCACAGCTAATCGCCGGCGCCGAAAAGATCCGCAAGCTGTTCGGCTGGAAGCCGCAGTACGACGATCTGGAGTTCATCGTGAAGACCTCCCTCGACTGGGAGAGACAGCAGTTGAGCGACACCACCTGACAGCGGGGTGTCATCCGGGCGATCCGCCCTCCGTTCAGGCGATCCATGACCATGCTATTCCATCACATCCTTACACGAAGCGCGGAACTCACCCCGGATGCCACGGCACTGGAAGAGAAGAACCGGATCATCAGCTATGGAGATCTGGCGGAAAAGGTGGAGCGGGTTGCCAGCGGCCTGTTGCGTTCCGGGCTGAAACGGCACGATCGGGTTGGAGTCTATCTCCCCAAATCCATTCCCACGGTGGCCGCCTTTTTCGCCACCTCCCTGGCGGGAGGGGTGTTCGTACCCATCAACCCCCTTCTCAAGGTCCCACAGGTGAAACACATCCTGGGTGACTGCGGCGTCAGTATCCTGATCACCTCTTCCGACCGGCTCAAGATGCTGCTGCCCATCCTGGAAGAGTGCACCGACCTGCTCACCATCGTTCTGGTGGATGTGGAGGCGGAACAGCCATCACCGGCGCCACATCTGCAAATCCTCCCCTGGCGGCAACTGATGGATGCCTCCGCTGCACCGCTGCACCGGACCATCGATACCGACATGGTGACCCTGCTCTACACCTCCGGCAGCACCGGAAAACCGAAAGGGGTGGTGATTTCCCACCGCAACCTCGTCACCGGTGCCCACAGCGTCGCCGAGTACCTCAAGGTTCATGCAGAGGATCGTGTGCTCTCGGTGTTACCGCTGAGTTTCGATTACGGACTGAATCAGGTGACCACTCCCCTCCTGAAAGGGGCAACCGTGGTACTGATGAACTACCTCTTCCCCAAAGAGGTCATCAATCAGCTGGAACGGCAACGCATAACCGGTCTTGCGGGCGTACCTCCCCTGTGGACTCAGCTGGCCCAGTTCACCTGGCCGGAGGGCATCACGGAGCATCTGCGCTACATAACCAATTCCGGAGGTGCCCTGCCCACGGCGACCCTGGAGACGCTGCGTCGAACATTGCCGCGTACCGAAATCTATTTGATGTACGGCCTCACCGAAGCATTCCGTTCCACCTGGCTGCCGCCGGACGAGATCGACCAGCGCCCCGGTTCCATCGGCAAGGCGATCCCGAATGCCGAGGTAATGGTGGTCAGGGAAGACGGCACCCCATGTGCGCCCCACGAGCCTGGTGAACTGGTGCACCGGGGCTCACTGGTGGCCCTCGGCTACTGGAACAACCCAGAGAAAACCGCCCGCAGGTTCCGGCCGCTTCCTTCGAGGGAGAACGGTCTGACGCTGCCGGAGATCGCGGTCTGGTCCGGCGATACCGTCTATATGGACGAGGATGGCTATTTCTACTTCGTGGGACGACAGGACGACATGCTGAAAAGCTCCGGTTACCGGATAAGCCCGACGGAGATCGAAGAGGTGGTGTATGACTCCGGACTGGTGGGCGAGGCAGTGGCCATCGGCGTCCCCCACCCGGTGCTCGGGCAGGGGATCGTGGTGGTCGCCACCCCGGCCAAGGGGATCGAACCCTGCCCCAAGAGTCTCATCGCCGTCTGCAAGGGAAAGCTTCCTTCCTACATGGTGCCGGCGGAGGTGATATATCAGACATCCCTTCCTCGCAACGCCAACGGCAAGATCGATCGCAAGAAACTGGTCGCCGAACTGGGGGACCTGTTCCAGGAAGAGTGAGGAGGCAAGGGGTTCACGGCAGAGGGCCCAGGATATGGATTTCCAACGATATCGATTTCTCGTCTACTCCGATCTCTATCGTATCGTCGAAAAACCCGGTGTCGGGGATTTCCTGCGCGCCTTGCTCAGGGAGCCCGGCTTCCGCTACTGCTTTCTGTTACGCAGTTGCCGCTACCTGCGCGACAAACCGCTACTGAGGTACACGCTCTACCCTTTCGCCAGGCTCCTGCATGGTCACTACACTTTCAAATATGGCATTTCCATTTCGCCGGCCACGCCGATCGGCAGCGGCTTCTATATCGCTCACTTCGGTGGCATCGTGGTCAATACCGACGCGGTCATCGGCAAGAACTGCAATCTGAACCACGTGGTCACCATCGCCCAGACCAACCGCGGCAAACGCAAGGGGGTTCCCGTCATCGGCGACAACGTCTACATCGGACCGGGGGCCAAGATCATCGGCAGGGTGCGGGTGGGGAACAATGCCGCCATCGGTGCCAACTGCGTAGTGACCAAGGATGTCCCCGACAATGCGGTGGTGGTGGGCGTCCCTGGTCGGGTGATCTCTTACGAGGGCTCGACCGGGTATGTCAACCGTACCGCTTACGAATAAGCACTCCAATGCGCGACGCTCCATTCTCTTCCCGGATCGACTCGAGGTCAGTTCAGAATTTCACCAGATATAGATTTTGGTCGCCAGCTCTTGTATCCTTACCTTTTATTAGGCAGTCAAGCATTTAGCGAGCGGGTCATGATGGATTCGGCCTCTCTTGGCGGACTCCCGATGGCCTGACCGCAGCATATGCGATTGATTTTTAATAAAAAAATAGAATTCTCTTGCAGGCGCTGTTGTTGATCCGGAAACAGGGTCGCAAGAGAGGTAAGGGAGGGGATGTGACCGCCGTCAAGCCTCGGCCGGGAACCGGTCACCCGTACGGAATCATAGAGACGTTTCCGCTGGCCCGTTTCCGCTTCCTGCTGCGAGCAGAAACACCCATTCATCTGCCCGGATTCAAGGGTTCCGCCCTGCATGGCGGCCTTGGTCATGCACTGCGCTGCCTCAGCCCGCATTTCCATGACCTGCTTTTCAATCCCGCTGCCGGTGGCGACAACACCAAACGTGAACTGCCCAAACCCTTCACCCTGATCCCCCCACTTGACGGCGGCGATGTCATCACCGCCGGGCAAGCCTTTGCCTTTGAGTTGACTCTCTTTGGCAATGCCATCCACCACTTCCCAATCTACCTCGCTGCAGTTGGGCATCTCGGAAAGGTACTGGGCCTGGGCAACAACCGTGGCAAGTTCAGCATCGGCGCCGTCATGCTGGAGACACCGGGCGGAAATGCACGGCCCGTTCTCGACACCAACGGGAAACTGATTCCCCTACCCTCCATCCAGCCGGTGAGCCTGCCGTTGAGCGACGGCCATGGCGCCACAAACGACCAAACCGTCACCATCCACCTCAAAACCCGCCTACGCCTCAAACATCAGGGCCGCCTGGTGCGCGAAGCCCCACCATTTTCGCTATTCATCGGGCGTCTCATCGGCCGCGCCAACAGCCTCGCCAACTTCTATCACCAAAACCCCAGCTTCGACCACGAGCGAAAACAGCAATGGATCGAACAGGCCCGAAACATCCACACCGCAGCCATCGGCGCCCACTGGCAGGATTTAGCGCGCTACTCCGGACGGCAAAAGGAGTGGATGAAATTCGGGGGATTGCTCGGCACCGTCAGCTACCGTGGGCCGCTGCAACCTTTTCTGCCCCTGCTGGAACTCGGCACATGGATGGGCGTCGGTGGCAAGACGAGTTTTGGACTGGGGAAATATGAAATGGAGATGAAACCATGCACAAACTGACTGCAACCTTTCGCATCGTCACGCCAATGTTCATTGCCGGAGCCGACCAGACCAGAGCCGAACTGCGTGCACCCTCCATCAAGGGGGCATTGCGGTTCTGGTGGCGGGCGTTGAACTGGGCGAAAATCCGCAGTACTTGCAACAGTGATGATTCGGCACTTGCGGAGCTGAAAAGGAAGGAAGATAGATTATTTGGAGATGCTGACAGGCATGGGCAAAGCACTGTATTAGTTTCGATCTCCAGCCGCAAACCCCTTTGCGATCAACGCCCGCCCAACTTGCATACCGACATGAAACCCCAAAACAAGAACCCAAACAGCATGGCGGGGGCGCGCTATCTTGGTTATGGGCTGATTGTTCCTTTCTCATCGAATAACACCGGAAGGATGGCAGGGCAGCTTGACCGTGCCTGCATCAATCCAGACCAGGTTTTTACTGTCTTGCTGTCTTCACGCCAACGCATGGACGACTCCATTCTTGATGGATTGAAAATGCTAGGCCTGCTGGGCGGCATCGGCAGCCGGTCTCGACGAGGTTTCGGCAGTTTGTTGCTGGAGAGGATTGAAGAAGCAAAAGAAGGAGGAGAATCGGAACCGACCTGGAAAGCGCCAGATACCCTTGCGAGGTATAAAGCCGAGATCAAGATCATACTACAGAAATACGGCTGTATATCACAAAAGGATGTGCCACCAATCTCAGCATTTTATAAAGACAGCCGGGTTGACACACTGCTCGAGGGCAACTCGCCATACGAGGTACTCGATCAACTGGGGCTGAAAATGCTTGATTACCGGAGCTGGGGCCAAAGCAAAAAAGGTAACAAACTACCGAGCGGAAACACCTCTGAAAAACGATTCAAAGATGATCATGACTGGTACAAAAGCAGTTCTAGACAGTCAACATTCCCATATTTCCACCCGGCAAGGGTCGTTTTTGGCTTGCCGCACAATTATTCTAATTTGAAGAAAGATCATGTAACACCGGCAAGCCATGAGCGACGAGGCAGCCCCTTGTTCTTTCATGTGCACAAGCTTGGCGGCGACTACATCGGTGTAGCCATCTTCCTGAAATCCGTGTTTTTGCCGCATGGCGAGAACATCAAAGCCGGTCATACTTCTGTACCACAGAACATCGATTGGAATGTAATCACTGACTTTCTCAATGGCAAAACAGGCAATCCATCAACAGGTAGCAATCGGTTTCCAAATCGGAAGGTGATATTCCCATGAAACTCTTCCACTTCACTCTCGGCCCGGTGCAATCCTTCGTCGCCCAGGCGCGCCGTACCCGCGACCTCTGGGCCGGCTCGTTTCTGCTGTCGTGGTTGTCCGGGCAGGCCATGAAGGCCGTTCTCGATCAAGGCGGCAAGATCATCTTTCCACGGGTCACCGATGCAAACGGTACGCCCGTTGATCCCATGCTGAAAGCGATCATGGGGATTGATGGCGCGCCAACACCGCAGATCGGCTCGATCCCCAACCGATTCAAGGCGGAGGTGCCTGATGATTTTGATGCCGGGAAAGTGGCTGGCGCAGTCACTGAAAAATGGAAACGGCTCGCCAACGCGGTATTCGACTCCTTTGTCCAACCTGTTGCGGGTAAGGGAAATGAAGCCCAAGGGATCTGGAAACGCCAGATCGACCACTTCTGGGAGATCAACTGGGTTCTGGGTGACAGGCCGGAAAACCGGGGCGACGACGATATCTGGCTCGACCTGCGAAAAAACTGGCGCAGCCACTGGCCGGAACCGGAAGGGGGTGACCATTGCACCCTCATGGCCGACTATCAGGAGCTCTCGGGATATGTCAGGGCGAAGAACGCGGCGGAACAGGACGATTTCTGGGCTGCACTCCGCCAGCATGCACCTGACGACTATCTCGACATCCGTGATGCCGAGCGGCTATGCGCCATCGCCCTGATCAAGCGGCTGTTTCCCCGCCTCGGCAATGAGAAACTCAAACAGACCATCGGCTGGACACCCGGCGACAACGACAGGGCCATTGCCAACTGGCCTTCCACCACCTATATGGCCGTTGCGCCCTGGCTTGCGCATATCCAGTCAAAACCGGACTACATCACAGAGCTGGACAACTATGCGAGAGTCGCCAAAGACAACATCGGCAATTTCGCCAAACGTGTCAGCGAGCAAGCAACCTACCTGGCGACGCTGGGGACGCTGAACGATACACACCTATGTGGACATGAGCGCTGGAAACTCAGTGATCTCGATGGCGACTTGCTGCATATTCATGCCCTGCGCAACCATCGCTCCACCTACCTCAGTCCGAGCCCATTGACCACAAATGGCGAGGACGCCGACCCGGAAATTCGTAAAACCCTGGTGGAAAAACTCGCCCGGCTCTATAGGGCGGTCGATAAAACACCCCGCTCCTACTACGCGCTGCTGCTGATGGATGGCGACAAGCTCGGGGACCTGCTGCGGAGGGAGGAACAATCCCCGGTTTCCGCCGCCCTGCTCGATTTCACGCGAGCGGTAGAGCCTTGCGTGAACGACGACCCTGAACACGGCGGCGTGACCATCTACGCGGGCGGCGACGATGTCTTCGCCCTGTTGCCCATGAACACCGCCATCGTCTGCGCACTGGCGTTGCGCCGCAAGTTTGGCGAGTGCTTTGCCGAACATGGCATCGCGGCGACCGCCTCCTGCGCTATCGTTTTCGCCCACCATCAGGCGCCCTTGCGTCAGGTCATCCGCGAGGCGCACCACCAGCTCGACGATATCGCCAAAGAGAAGAATGGCCGTGACTCCCTGGCGCTGGCGGTCTACACGCCGGGCGGGGTTACCGCGCAGTGGGTCGGGAAGTGGGATCTCAGCCCAACGCCGGTGGAACGAATGCAGGAACTGGTTGGTGCAATGCAACAGGCAGAGTACCCAAGGGGCTTTTTCCACAAGATGCGCGACCGCTATGGCCTTGGAAATGCCTCGCAGGCCGTTCCCGATGCCGTCGACATGAAAAAGTTGCTGCAGGCCGAATACATGCAAACGCGCGACCCAGCACCGCCACCGGACGAAGCCGAACGAGCCATCGAACGTTTGCTTGCGGTCTGCCAGCCGGAAGAAGGCGGGCCGATAAACATCGACGGCGGCTTCATCGCCCGCTTTCTGACCCGGGAGGAAGATTGATGGAAAAGCTGATATTCGAACCCCTGGACACCCTGTTCTTCCGCGATGGCCGCCCGTTCAATCAGGGTGAGGGAAACGGCGGCGTCGAAAGCCTGTTTCCACCCTCGCCAACGACCCTGGTGGGCGCTGCCCGTGTGGCGCTGGCCCGGCAACTGGGCTGGCCAGGGCGCGGCAAGTGGATCGACACCATCCAGACCGACCTCGGCGGCGATGACGACCAACTCGAGGGACTGCGGTTTAGCGGCCCCTTGCTGGAAAAAGACGGGGAGACATTGTTCCCGGTTCCGGCCTCATTGGCAGGCGTGCTGAACGAGGAAAACCAACCAGCCAGCATGGCCCGCCTGGAACCGGGCGACCCCCTGCATTGTGACATGGGGGAACACGTAAGGATACCCACTCTGGCAGTGCCCGCGGACGACAAGACGGAGGGACGCAAGCCCCTGTCTGGCTGGTGGCTCACCAGATGCGGCCTCCAGAAAGTGCTGGAAGGCGGCGTACCGTCGGCACGGGATCTCATCCACCCTTCACAGCTCTGGGTCAGCGAAGCCAAGGTCGGCAACGCCATCGATGGCGAATCGGGCACCGTGATCGAGGGTATGCTCTACAGCACCCGGCACATCCGTATGCACGTGGGAGTGCGGCTGGTCCTCTGGATCGGGGCGGGGGCCGAGCTACGAAACCAGCTCCCCCAATCCCCGCAACGAATCCAGGTTCCACTGGGCGGTGAGGCGCGAAGTTGCTGGCTGACGAGGAAAGCAGAACCACTGGATTTGGCGGATCCATCGCTCAGCACCGCGAACGGCAGTATCTGTTACGCGGTACATGTGCTGACACCCTTGAACCCCGAACATCCCCCGGCGCCAGGCAAGCCCTTTGAAAAGCTGCCGGGCAAGCTGGTCAGCGCCTGCCTGCCTCGTCCCCAACTGTGGGGTGGTTGGGACAGCACCCGATTTGAGCCCTTGCCCATGAGGCCTCACCTGCCGCCCGGAAGCGTACTCTTCATGGAAGCCGGGGCAAGCGAGGAACAACGCATTATCGAGCTGCACGGTACGGCCGTCGGCCAACGCAGCAGTTGGGGCTTTGGCCTGATCGCCATTGGCAAATGGAATCAAAGGAGAGACAAATGAACCACATCATGCTCGGCCTGCTGGCCGAAACCTTCATCCACTCCGGCATCGGCCGCAACGAAGGAGCCATCGACCTGCCCGTGGCGCGGGAAGCCGCAACCGATTACCCCTACATCCCCGGCTCCAGCCTCAAGGGAGCTTTACGTGATTTTTCCCGTGGCCACTGGAAGAGCGGCGATGCCGACAAGGTCGAAAAATGCTTTGGCAAAGAGGGTGCGGAGCAGGCCGGCGGCGTCCTGATCTCCGACGCACGTCTGCTGCTGCTGCCGGTACGCAGCCTTACCGGCAGCTACCGATGGGCGACCTGCCCACTGATACTGGAACGGCTGAAGCGGGATCAGCAGCGCTTGATGGGTGAAAGCGCCATTCCCGAAATCGACGCCCCCGGAGAAGGCAAATATCTCGGTCAGGGAAGCGACGATTTATACCTTGAAGAGCGGGTTTTCCACCATGACGGAGTTTGTCCGGGAGGGCTCGCCACTGCCATCCGGTCTTTCATCCGGCACGACGAAACGAAACAACGCCTTGCCAAACGGCTTATCGTCCTGCATGATGACGACTTCGCCTGGTTCGCCCGCTACGCGCTCCCGGTACAGGCGCGCAACGTGCTGGATGAAAACAAGAAAAGCAAGAACCTCTGGTATGAAGAAAGCCTGCCGCCCGACACCCTGATGTATGCCTTGCTGGCCGAGCGCAACGACGACAGCGGCATCACCGACCTGAAAAAGCTCATGGAGAACAACCCCTATCTGCAAACCGGCGGCAACGAAACCGTGGGCATGGGCTGGTTTGCCATGCACATCCACGGCAACGGCGAGGGAGGACAGGAATGAACATAGAGCGGGAAAGAGCAGCCCATGCGCTACGCACCATCGAACAACTGCCAACCGATGTAAAAAAATACACCAGCTACGTCAAGGCCCTGCCGGCCAGCATCCTGCGAAACGGTTTGGGACAGGCGATGGCAACGCTACTGGCCGCCTCCAAAGGCGAGGCAGCCATGAAAAACGGCGGCGTCAACGAAGCCCATCGGCTGCTCTACAATCACCTCCAGGCCTGGCTCTGCCGCAATGACTCCGCCGCCCCTTACCCGTCCGAAGAAGAACCGGCTGCGGACTCCACCGAGCTGATGAGCCGGATCACCCAGGGGGATGAGGCCAGCTACATCCGCGCCCAGGCCGAAGCGCTGGCCTATCTTGGCTGGCTGAAAAAATTCGCCACGGCCTTCCGGCCCGAAGAGAAGGAGGCGGAAAGTGAAAGCACTCCATAGCAGCATTCCCGACTTTGACCAAATGCCGGCAGCGGCAAATGCCGGATTGTGGTACGACAAATACTGCGACAAGTGGCGGGAAGTTCCCGAAGATGGGGACAAGCAGCCCTACTGGTCTCTGGGAGACAACAAACAAGACTGGATCGATAGCGTTACCCGCGCTGCCGTTGGCGATCAAAACGAGCTTAAAGAGGTCTGCAAGCGGCGCGAGCAACTGGCCAGGGAGATGAACGCCAAACCGCAACTCTTCAAAACCGACTGGCGCTTCGTCACCGGCCTGGGGCAGGCCCACCCGGTGGAAAACGGCTTCGCCTGGCATCACAGCCTTGGCGTGCCCTATCTGCCGGGTTCCTCGGTCAAAGGCATGGTTCGAGCCTGGGCGGAACAGTGGGAAAAGGCGGGCAAAAACGAAACAAAGCGCATCTTTGGCCCAAAAGGCACGGGAACCGTCGGCAGCGTCATCTTCTTCGACGCCCTGCCGGTATCCACGGTAACTCTGGAAACCGACATCATGACGCCTCACTACGGTCCGTGGTACAGCGATGGCAAAGCGCCCGGAGACTGGCATGATCCGGTGCCTATCCCCTTTCTGACCGTGGCTGACGGCCAGACCTTCCAGTTTCTCATTGCTCCGCGCCAACCCGGCATCGTGGCAGACGTGGCGGATGCTGAAGCTGCACGCATCTGGCTGAAGGACGCGCTGGAATGGTGTGGCGCGGGCGCGAAAACGGCGGCGGGTTACGGGCGATTCGAGGCCATTGTAACAACCTGTGACTGGGTTGATACACAACTGGAGAAGATATCTGAAAACGTTCACTGCACTACTGAAGAAGCATTGCGTGGTAAAAAACTGGCAAAAGCATGGTCTGAAATAAATGACCCTGACCTTAAAAAACAGGCCCTGGAGTGCATCAAGAAGCGATGGGAGCAACATGGCTGGTGGGGAAATCCACAAGGCCGGGCAATGAAAATGGCAAGGAATATTTATGATGATCAATCAACGTAGCTGAGGCAAGCAACGATCATTCGCAGGGTAGATGTGCTTCGCCTATCCCCCTCCAGTACGTTTTTTCGGCGCACTCCCGCCGGAAAAATTTGGCGAAGCGATAACCATCCGTAAGTATTCTGGTGACAACACGCTACCAGGAGGAAACGACGATGAATGAAATAGTAGGTTTTATACAGGAAAGCAACAACCTGTGGGGAATGTTCGCCTTTGTTGGAAGCGTTGTAGCCGGAGCAGTAACCCTCTTTGTAATCGTGTGGAAAGGGCTGTTTGTCTGGTATCGAATCGGCAGAGGCCTGGCAAGGAGAAAGATCGCAATTTTTGCCGACTCCCAATTTGACGAGCTGAAGAACCTGCTGGTCGATTCAGGCATGATCAGAGAACGAAACCTCATGAAAATAGGGCGGCGCGAAATCGGCAGAGCAGAGAGTTGCAGCTTGTACCTCGTACATTATCTCCCCTTCAAGGAGGAGATGGAAAACATTCTCGCGCAGAAAAAGGATTCGGATGCCTTGATCGTCTACGCCCCGCCCGAAGAGGGGCGAATCGACCGTGAGCACCTGGAAAAGATCAACCGGCAACGCAACACCACCACTGTAAATTTTCCCGGCAGGCTGCTCAATGATGTGTTCGTCAGCATGATCACGACCGGATTCAAATGAAGATCCGCAAAGGCGTTGCTTGTTGCCGCCTGCGTGTTGGCCGCCTTACCGTGAAAGCCCCTGACAGCGAGGTCGACCGTCACGTCTCCTTGCTTTGCTCCCGGGCTCCTGTGGTGGAGCGCGCACACATGGATTCCTGCTTTCACGGGAATGACCGTAATCACGGGAATCCATATGGGACTGAGCCCCCCACGCGGAAGCAAGGACACCAAACACTGCCTCTCAATGGCACTCTTTCATTGTATTGGAGATGAAAGATAAGGCGCATTCACAATCGTTTTGTGGTGAAACCGGGGAACTGACCAGATGAACAGTGTAACGCTGGATGATGTCTTGACCGATGCCAATCTCCTCGCAGCCTGGTCGAAGGTGCGTGGCAATGCGGGTTCTGCCGGCGTGGACGGGGAGACGATCGAGGCGTTCGAAGAAAACCTGATGGCCAACCTCGACACGCTGCGCAAGGAGGTTCGTTTCGAAACATACCGGCCACGGCCTCTGTTGCGGGTGATGGTGGAAAAGCAGGAAGGCAGCGGTCGGCTACGGGCGCTTTCCATCCCGGCGGTGAGGGATCGGATCCTGCAAACGGCGGTGGCACAGGTATTGACACCGGTTTTCGAAGCCGAGTTCGAGGAAATCAGCTTCGCCTACCGCAAAGGGCGCTCGGTCGATCAGGCCATCGCCCGAGTGGAGCGGCTGCGGGATCAAGGGTATCGCTGGGTGGTGGATGCCGACATTCGCGCCTATTTCGACAACATCGATCACGCACGGCTGATGCGGGAGGTGAAGAGACTGGTCAAGGATCCGGCAATCCTGAAGCTGATCCACCAGTGGATCACCTCGAAAGTACGCGATGGCAAGCAGCTCTACCGGTTGAAAAAGGGCGTACCGCAAGGCTCTCCCATCTCACCCCTGCTATCCAACCTCTATCTCGATCATCTCGATGACGAGTTGCTTGACGAGAATCTTCGCTTGGTAAGGTTTGCCGATGATTTCGTCATCCTCTGCAAAAGCCGCAAAAAAGCGGAAGACGCGCTGGAATTGACCACCGAGGTACTGGCCGCCTTGAAGCTGGAGATCAACGAGCGCAAGACCCGCATCATCGATTTCAACCACGGCTTTCGCTTTCTTGGCGTGCAGTTCATTCGCTCGCTGGCGTTCAAAACAAAATATCGGGGGATGGTGTATGACTTCCCTTCCCGTGATGAGAGTCGCGATCTGCCACAAGATACAGCGACGGACGAACCAGAACCAACGGAAATGGCGCTGGCTTTTGCCCGGGCGCTGACGGAACGGCAACATCAGGAGACGGACGAGGAAGAGTCGAAAACAGCCCCACAGCCCTCTCGTGTTCGCCCTGACACCTCGGTGTACGGAGATACGGAACCATCCACGCAAACCCCGCCACCAAAGGCGCCGACGGCGGTAGAACGGCGCCCGGTATCGAGCCACGACCCTCGGCTGCGCACCCTCTACCTGCTCCGCCATGGCTGTGTGTTGGGCAAGCGTTCCGGGCGTCTTGTCGTCTATCTTGACGACCGGGTGATTCAGGAGATCCCGGCCATCAAGGTGGATCAGGTGATGGTATTCGGCAATGCCTCCATTACCACCCCTGCAATGCAATTCTGCCTGGGAGAAAACATCCCCATCGTCCTGCTTTCCGGCAGTGGCCGCTATCACGGCGTAATCGATTCTTTCGATACCGACCCGGTGCTGCTGCACCGGGACCAGTTCAGTCGCGCCACCGATCCCCAGTTCTGCCTTTTGGTGGCGCGGGAGATCATCCGTGGCAAGCTCGCCAACTCCCGCCTGCTGCTGATGCGCCATGCCCGCAAACGCGATCTTCCCGAGCTTGGCGCCAGCGCCACACGAATCAAGCGTCACATCGACCGGCTTGACAGCGTGACCTCGCTGGACGAACTACGGGGACACGAAGGCAGCGCCGCGAAAATCTATTTTGGCGCCCTTGGAAAACTGCTTGCACCACGCTGGGACTTTTCTGGCCGCAACAAACGCCCCCCGACCGACCCGGTCAACGCTATGCTCTCTTACGGCTATACGCTGCTGTTCCACAATGTCTACGCGCTCTTGCGAGCGCGTGGTCTCAACCCGCACGTCGGTTGCCTGCACCCCATGCGCGCCGGTCACCCCGCGCTGGCCTCCGACATGACAGAAGAATTCCGCGCCCTCATCGTCGATACCGTTGTGCTCAATCTGCTGCTCAACCGGGGCGGCCTGTCGGCCAGCGACTTCACGCTGCCCGATGCGCCGGGCGCGCCCTGCCTGTTGAACGCGGCGGCACGCAGGAAATTCATACGCGCAATGGAAAACAAATTCAACGCTGCAATCACACACCCCGGAACAGGATACAAAATCGACTACCGCAGATGCATCGAAACACAGATACAGCTGTACGCCGCCGTCGTCCGGGGCCGCGAAGAATCCTATCGTGCGATGGTGCTGCGATGAGCCGGCTGTGGATGATCGCCTACGACATCGGCGACGACAAAAACCGCCGTCGCGCACATGACCACCTACAGAATCATGGCGAGCGCGTGCAATACAGCGTATTCGAATGCCACCTCGGCGAAACGGAAATCGTTGCGCTCAGGGCCTACCTGACCGATCTGCTCGACGAGGGCGACAGTCTGCGCTACTATCCCCTGTGCCAATGGTGCCGCGGCAAGATCGACTGGCAGGGAACGGCTTTCCCGGCACATGATGACGACTTCTTTCTGGTATAAAATGTTTATTGTCATCTGTTTCGATATCGCCGACAACCGGCGCCTGCGGAAAGTTTCAACTACGCTGGAAGATTACGGCCAGCGGGTACAACGTAGCGTATTCGAATGTCACCTGAAGGATGAAGACTTGAGGGTGCTGAAAGCAAAACTGGCGGAATTGATCGATCCCTTTGAAGACCATATCCGCTATTATTCCCTCTGTAGCAAAGACCTGCCCGGCATCCTAGTCGATGGCCGCGGTGAGGTGACGCAAGATCACGACTACCACGTCATCTGATGGATAACGAAAAAAAAACGGTGTAAATACGGACGGTTGTCACAAACAAGAGAATAGCTCGCATTATCATCGCCCCGATCAGAAACACCAGGCGACGGCATGATTGCAAACAAAAAGAGATCAGCTAATTCAATTACTTACACACCCATCCGTATGATTGGCGGGCAGATGCTTGATTTTAAAGAAAAAAGTGCTAATTTAGGAGCCGTACAATGGGCGAAAAAGCTGGAACTGCGGTATCAGCCGCAAATGACCGGAAAACCGGTATATATCCAACGGGTTGCAAGGATACCGTTGGTTTGCTGACCGGTTTTTGAACGGGGTTAAAACAAACGCCCGGGTATAAAGTCCGGTCAGATGATCGTTGGTTTGCTGACCGGTTTTTGAACGGGGTTAAAACAATGCTGAAAGAGCGAAAATTCCTGCAAAAAGCAGGTTGGTTTGCTGACCGGTTTTTGAACGGGGTTAAAACTTATAATCCGCCCAGCCCGGAGAGGCCCGAGGTGTTGGTTTGCTGACCGGTTTTTGAACGGGGTTAAAACACCCTTTCCGTTGGGTGATCCGTTGCTTGCCAACGTTGGTTTGCTGACCGGTTTTTGAACGGGGTTAAAACAGAAGCACTTTTGCTCCTTTCTCGCCCTCTCGGAGTTGGTTTGCTGACCGGTTTTTGAACGGGGTTAAAACCCGTATCTTTTTCCTCTTTCTTCAAGAATAGAATCGTTGGTTTGCTGACCGGTTTTTGAACGGGGTTAAAACTGGACAGAAATTGCACTTTCGATGCGTTGTCCCAGTTGGTTTGCTGACCGGTTTTTGAACGGGGTTAAAACGTCCCAGGGCGGCTGCCTCAGATGGGCTGAGCTGGTTGGTTTGCTGACCGGTTTTTGAACGGGGTTAAAACGCGCCAGGCATCGCCATCACCGGCTCCATCGCGTAGTTGGTTTGCTGACCGGTTTTTGAACGGGGTTAAAACAAAGTCCGCGATATGTTCC
>WFNS01000079.1 GCA_015488495.1 Gammaproteobacteria bacterium
AAATGTGGATTCGTGTTCAACCGTGACAAGTTCGATAAACCCGGTAAATGCCCCAAGTGCAGGTCTACCTGGATCAAGGAACCGGAGTTACGCATTGGATAGGCAACAGTTCACCACATGAACCAACCCTTGGAGGCCCGGCGCTGGTTGCTGGCAGGACAGATACAGGGAGTGGGATTCCGCCCTTTCGTCTTTCGCATCGCCTGCAATCTAGGTCTGACCGGCTGGGTGATCAATCGGGTCGGGCAGGTGGAGATCCACACCGAAGGGCCGCCGGAAAAACTGGAGCGGTTCGGGCAGCTGCTGCTGGAACGCCCTCCTCCGCTGGCCCGTCCTCACCTGTTGCGGGTCCGGCATTGCCCCCTCTCCCACCATGAACGGTTCTCCATTCTCCACAGCGAACGGGATGGCGAGGCCGACATCCACCTGCCCCCGGACTGCTTCACCTGCGACGATTGCCTGCGCGAGCTCTCCGATCCCGAAGATCGCCGCTACCGCTATCCGTTCATCAACTGCACCCAGTGCGGCCCGCGCTATACCCTGATCACCGCCCTGCCCTACGATCGGCCCAATACCAGCATGGCCGGGTTTCCTCTCTGTCCCGCCTGCCGCAAGGAGTACGAGAACCCAGCGGACCGGCGCTTCCACGCCGAGCCCATCGCCTGTCCGGCCTGTGGTCCCCGGCTTTGGCTCACACCGCTCCAGGAAGAGACCAATTGCGCGGATACGGAGGCCGCCCTGCGCGCCTGCGTCGCCCTGCTGAAAGAGGGCCGCATCGTGGCGGTGAAGGGGATCGGCGGTTACCACCTGATGTGCGACGCCCGCAACGACGAGGCGATCGAGCGGTTGCGGGAACACAAGCCGCGTCCCCACAAGCCGCTGGCGGTGATGTTTCCTGCCCCCACCGACGATCCGTTGCGCCTGGTCTCGCAGGCGGTGCAGCTCGATGAAATGGAGCAGTCGCTGCTGCCCTCGCCCATTCGGCCCATCGTGCTGGCCCGCAACCAGGCCGATTCGCCTCTCTCGCCAGGCATCGCACCGGGGCTCGATGAGACGGGGGTCATGCTGCCCTACAGCCCGCTGCACCACCTGTTGCTGAACGATTTCGGGGGACCGCTGGTGGCCACCTCCGGCAACGTCGGCGGCGAGCCGGTGATCACCGACCAGCGGCTGGCGGAACAGCGGCTACGCCACATCGCGGATGCCTTCCTGCACCACGACCGCCCCATCGTGCGCCCCGCCGACGACCCCGTATTCCGCTCCATCCGGGGGCGCCCCCGGCCACTGCGGCTGGGACGGGGATGCGCACCCCTGGAATTTTCCCTGCCCATGCGGCTCGCACAGCCCTGCATCGCCGTCGGCGGCCACATGAAGAACAGTGTCGCCCTGGCCTGGGAGGACCGGGTGGTTCTCTCTCCGCACATCGGTGACATGGGCAGCGCCCGCAGCGTGGAGGTCTTCGAGCGGGTGATCGAGGATCTGCAAAGGCTCTATGGTGTCCGGGCAGAGCGGGTGATCGCCGATGCCCATCCCGGCTACGCCCCCACCCGCTGGGCGCGCCGTCACGACCTGCCGGTCAGCAAGGTGTTCCACCACGCCGCCCACGCCTCGGCGCTGGCCGGGGAAAGAGGCGTCCATCACGACTGGCTGGTTTTCACCTGGGACGGCGTGGGGCTGGGCGAGGATGGTACCCTGTGGGGAGGGGAGGCGCTCGCCGGACGGCCGGGAGCATGGCAGCGGGTCGCCAGCCTGCGCCCCTTTCACCTGCCCGGGGGCGACAGGGTGGCACGCGAGCCGTGGCGCAGCGCCCTGGCGATCTGCTGGGAGATCGGGAGAGAGTGGCAGCCCCCCCATCAGACCAACACGGCACTGACCCTGTTGCACCGTGCGTGGCAGCGGCGTTTCAATACCGAACAGAGCTCGGCGGCGGGCCGCCTGTTCGACGCCGCCGCCGCTATCGCGGGTGTCTGTTTCGATGCCAGCTTCGAGGGTCAGGGGCCGATGTGGCTGGAAGCGTTGTGCAACGGGCAGGCGGATCCCGTCGAGCTGCCGATGGGGCAGAGGGAAGACGGTCTCTGGGTCACCGACTGGCAGCCACTCTTCGAAGCGCTGCTGGACAACGCCTGGAGCGCCGGAGAACAGGCCGCCTGCCTGCACGCCACCCTGGCGGAAGCCATCACCCGGCAGGCGATCCGCATTCGGCAGCAGCGGCCGGTGGAAGCGGTCGGTCTGAGCGGCGGAGTGTTCCAGAACCGCCTCCTCTGTGAATGGACCGTCGCCCGGCTGGAGGCCAGCGGTTTCAGGGTCTGGCTCAACGAACGGGTGCCATCGAACGATGGCGGACTGGCCTTTGGACAGGTAATCGAACAGAGCGCACGGGAGAAGGAATGAACCACATGCAGGAAACCCACATCTCACTGGCTCACGGCAACGGCGGACGCCTGATGCGTGAACTGATCGAGCAGCTCTTCGCCCGCCATCTCGGCAATCCCGAGCTGGACCTGCAGGCGGATGCCGCCTCACTGCCACTGGACGGTGGTGAACTGCTGTTCACCACCGACGGCTTCATCGTCCAGCCGCTCGAGTTTCCCGGCGGCAACATCGGCTCCCTGGCGATACACGGCACCTGCAACGACCTCGCCGTGGCGGGCGCCGAGCCGAAATACCTCAGCCTGAACGTCTTTCTCGAAGAGGGAATGGCCATGGAGCAGCTGGATCGCCTGATCGGCTCGCTGGCGCAGGCGGCCAGGGAGAGCGGCGTGAAGATCGTCGCCGGAGACACCAAGGTGCTGCCCCACGGGGAGGGAGGCGGCCTCTACCTGGCCACCACCGGCATCGGTGTCCGCCTGCCCGGACCGCCCCTGGGCATGGGCCGGATTCGGGCGGGAGACCACCTGATGGTGAGCGGCACGGTGGGGGATCACGGTACCGCGGTGATGCTGGCCCGCGAACAGTTCGGACTGCGCGGTGATCTCCGCTCCGACGCCGCCTCCGTGCTACCGCTGACACGCGCTGCACTGGCCTTCGACGGCCTCCGCTTCATGCGCGACCCCACCCGTGGCGGACTGGCCACCGTCTGTCACGAGATAGGCCGCGAAACGGGCCTCGACATCCGTCTCGAAGAGACACGGATCCCCGTGCGGGATCCGGTGAGCGCCGTGTGCGAGATTCTCGGCTACGATCCCCTGTTCCTGGCCTGCGAGGGCCGTGTGGTCACCGTGGTGGCGCCGGAGCAGAGCGAACCCTTGCTGCAGCGCTGGCGCTCCCTGCCGCAAGGAGAAGGGGCGGCGATCATCGGCGAGACGGCAGCCGGCAAGGGCCGCCTCCTGCTACAGACCGAACTGGGCGGAGAGCGCCTGCTGGACGAGCTGGAGGAGGACCCGCTGCCGCGGATCTGCTGATCCCCTGCCGGGCTACGATTCCATGACCGGCTCCAGTGACCCGGCAGCGGCTATCCAGCCCCTGACCATCTCCAGCGAGGGAAGCTCCCGGACGCGATGCTCCCGCTCGTTCACCTCACGCATGGTGGCCAGCAACTGCCTAGGATCCCGATGGGCCAGATCCTGCACCGACTGCACTCCGGAGAACTCGAGCAGCCCAGCAAACTCCCCAGATGCCGGGAACACGCATCAGGCCCGATATGCAACAGAATTGGAAAAAAGAAAATTCGTCAGTGAACCAGAAACCGGACCAGCATATTTATGACACCAGAAAATCTGCTCATTCAACATAGCGGACAAGACAATCTTCATAATCGATCTGCATCGCGTCTCCAAGCTGCTCGATACTGATGCCCGAAGCGTGGAACGTAAACGTCTCGGAAAAACAGGCCCTGCCACTGTCGATGGCGTAGAGCCCCCCAACATCTATGGAGAGCGAACCGGAGGTTATGACAATACGTAACCCGCGCGCACCTTTGTCCTTCGATCGAACATCCTTGCCCAGCTCTTCGAAAGAGATGCGTGTCGAATCATCGAGCAAACCCGGCGGGATCTCCGTATCCAGCGCCTGGCAACTGGAGTCAGTATAGATATTCTTTCCCACCTTCAGCTTTCCGCCGGAAGAAAACCGGAAAACCCCCCGCTCCCAATAGTCACCAGAAATATCGAAGCTGGTGCCCTGCACACACGATTCCGTCATCCAGGTCCCCACCAGCGTTGAGGTGTCACTGTTCTCGCAAGAAACCAATAGTGACACCAGGACGAGAGGAAATAGCACCCTGGTTGTTATTTTCTGCATGAACTTTCTCTCTGACGTACCACACGACGGTTCTCCGAGCCGCTCCTTCACCCCTAACTCCTCGAGCCGCTACGCAAAGACGCACAACATTGCGCCGCTTCCCATTCGGCGTTCAAACCACTCTCACCCATGCTCCCTCTCCGGCATCGGCGCCTCATGGGGCAGGTGCACCTCCTCCAGATGACCCGCCGCAGGATCATTGAAGGTCTTGATGTCTATCTTGTCTTCCGCCCTGGCGACCACGGTGGTAATCACCGCATCCCCGGTCACGTTGACCGCGGTACGCATCATGTCCAGTATCCGGTCCACGCCCATGATCAGCGCGATTCCCTCCACCGGCAGCCCCACCTGATTGAAAACCATCGCCAGCATGATCAACCCCACACCTGGCACGCCTGCCGTACCGATGGAGGCCAGAACCGCCATGCCGATGACAGTGACATAACCGGTAATTCCCAGCTCCACGCCATAGACATTGGCGATGAATACCGTCGCCACCCCCTGCATGATGGCGGTACCATCCATGTTGATGGTCGCACCGAACGGGACCACGAACGAAGCAGTGGAATTGTCCACCCCCAGGCGCTTCTCCACCGCCCGGAGAGTCACAGGAATGGTGGCGTTGGAGCTGGAGGTACTGAAGGCAAAGATCTGGACCGTGCGCATCTTCCTCAGGAACATCAGCGGATTGAGCCGCCCGAGGAACTTCAGCAGCAACATCAGCGTGCCGGTCATATGAAGCAGCAACACCAGCGCCACCACACCGAAATAGCTGATCATGGGCAGAATCATCCCCAGTCCCTGTTGTGCAAAGGTCTTGGCCATCAAGGCAAACACACCGATGGGCGCCACATGCATCACCAGGTTCACCAGCTCCATCATCACGTCATTCAACTTGTCCGCGCCTTCATAGATGGAGCGACCCCGCTCCCCAATCATCAGGATACAGATGGAGAACAGGATGGTGAAAAAGATGATCTGCAACATATTGCCTTCCG
>WFNS01000080.1 GCA_015488495.1 Gammaproteobacteria bacterium
CCCTCTCCAGCCGCCGCCCGATCTCCTCGGCCCGCCAGTGACGATACCGCCGCAGACCGGCCAGTCCATCCTGCAATGCGCCGCAGTCCGGATCGATGCCGAGGCCGACGACATGGATGGTACGGCGGTTCCAGGTGACCGAGATCTCCACTCCCGGGATCAGCCGGAGGCCGAGCCGGCGTGCAGCGACCGACGCCTCCTCCACCCCGTCGGTGGTGTCGTGATCTGTGAGCGCCAGCACATCCACTCCTTGCCGTACGGCATGCTCCACCAGCCCGGCGGGTGACATCGTGCCGTCCGACGCGGTGGAGTGGGAATGCAAATCGTATCGCAGGGTCATCAATCGGGTTTCCGGGGGTTGGGAAATGGCGTATTGAGCCTTTTTGTCCAGCCGGGAGACAATGTAATATACCAGGACAATCGACGGAAAAACTCTACGGAAGGAAACGAATCATGTTGTATGCCATCATCGCCAAAGATCGGGAGGGCAGCTCGTCACGGCGGGCAGAGGCCCGCCCGGCCCATCTGGCTCGCCTGGAGCGGCTGCGCAGCAAGGGGCACCTGGTGCTGGCCGGCCCCTTCCCCGCCATCGACTGCGAGGAACCCGGCGAGGCGGGTTTCACCGGCAGCCTGATCATCGCAGAGTTCGATTCGCTGGAGGAGGCAGAGGCGTGGGCCAATGCCGACCCCTACGTATCGGCCAATGTCTATGAGCAGGTGACGGTGAAGCCGTTTCGCCGGGTCATTCCCTGAATGGCTCATGAAGCGATGCGCTCCAGCCCCCCCAGGTATCGCCGCAGCACCTCGGGGATGCCGATGGAGCCGTCCTCCTGCTGGTAGTTCTCCATGATGGCCACCAGGGTGCGCCCCACGGCAAGGCCCGAGCCGTTGAGGGTGTGTACCAGCTCCGGCTTGCCGCTCTCGGGGTCACGCCAGCGGGCCTTCAGGCGCCGCGCCTGAAAATCGGTGAAATTGCTGCAGGAGGAGATCTCCCGGTATTTCTGCTGTCCCGGCAGCCACACCTCCAGATCGTAGGTCTTGGCCGCGGAGAATCCCAGATCCCCGGCGCAGAGCACCACCACCCGGTAGGGCAGCTCCAGCATCTGCAGCACCCGTTCGGCATGGCCGGTGAG
This sequence comes from Gammaproteobacteria bacterium, assembly GCA_015488495.1. Classification (GTDB taxonomy): domain Bacteria; phylum Pseudomonadota; class Gammaproteobacteria; order Thiohalospirales; family Thiohalospiraceae; genus DRMK01. The sequence continues at coordinate 1,134 of WFNS01000080.1, forward strand.
CTGTTCCAGCCGCTCCCAGGACTCCTCGGGGCGCACGATCTGCACCATTTCCACCTTTTCGAACTGGTGCTGGCGAATCATACCCCGGGTATCCTTGCCGTAGGAACCGGCCTCACTGCGGAAGCACGGGGTGTGGGCTACATAACACAGCGGCAGCGCCTCCGCATCGAGGATGCGGTCCCGCACCATGTTGGTGACCGGTACTTCGGCGGTGGGGATCAGATAATACTCGTGCTCCCCTGCCAGCTTGAACAGGTCCTCCTCAAACTTGGGCAGCTGCCCGGTCCCCCGCAGGCTGTCGGCATTGACCAGGTAGGGCACATAGCTCTCGGTGTAGCCATGCTCTTCGGTGTGCAGATCCAGCATGAACTGGATCAGCGCCCGCTGCAACCGCGCCAGGGGGCCGGTGAGCAGGGAGAAGCGAGAACCGGCGATACGGGCGGCGGCCTCGAAATCCATCTGGCCCAGGGCGGCGCCCAAGTCCACGTGGTCCCTGGGGGTGAAAGAGAAGCGGGGTGGCTCCCCCCAGCGGCGGATCTCCAGATTGTCCCGTTCATCGTTGCCGTCGGGCACGCTGGGGTGGGGAAGATTGGGGATTTCCAGCGCCAGTGCCTCCAGCTCCTCCTGGATCCGGGAAAGGCGCCCTTCGGCCGCCTCCAGGCGGGATTTCAGATCGGCCATCGCCTGCACCAGCGGCTGAATGTCCTCCCCTTTCGCCTTGGCCTGGCCGATGACCTTCGCACTGCGGTTGCGTTCGGCCTGGAGCTGCTGCGTCTCCACCTGGAGCTGCTTGCGTTCCTGCTCCAGCCGGGCCAGCCGCTCCACGTCCAGCTCGAAACCGCGCCGCCTCAGGTGAACGGCAATCTCTTCCGGCTCATTCCGGAGCAACTTTGGATCTAGCATCGGTCGTCTCTTTTCCTTCC
>WFNS01000081.1 GCA_015488495.1 Gammaproteobacteria bacterium
ACCGCTGTTTGCCGAAGGGGAGTACGAACGGGCACTGACCCGGCTCGCCGCATTGCGGGAACCGGTGGACGAGTTCTTCGACCGGGTGATGGTGATGGTGGAGGATGAAGCACTGCGCAACAACCGCCTGGCGCTGCTGCAGAGGCTGCACCACCTCTTCCTGCGCGTGGCCGATCTGTCCCGCTTGCAGTAGGAAGGCGATGATCTATCTGCGCTCCCTGCTGTTCAGCACCGGAATGCTGGTTTCGATGGTGTTTTTCTCCCTGGCCGGCATCCTCCTGTTTCTGCTCTTCGTTCCCTTCCCCGTCCGCTACCGCTTCACCACTCAGTGGGGCAGGTTCACCATCTGGTGGCTGAAGGTGACCTGCGGTATCGACTACCGTGTGGAGGGTCGGGAAAACATCCCCGAAGGGCCGGCCATCGTCTTTTCCAAGCACCAGTCCACCTGGGAGACACTGGCCCTGCAGCAGATCTTTCCACCCCAGGTATGGGTGCTGAAACGGGAGCTGATGTGGCTGCCCCTCTTCGGCTGGACCATGGCCACGCTGAAACCCATCGCCATCGATCGCAGCGCCGGTCGCAAGGCGGTCAACAAGATCGTGGAGATCGGCACCCGGCGGCTGCGCAGCGGGTTGTGGGTGGTGATCTTTCCGGAGGGCACCCGGGTTCCCCCCGGAGAGACGCGGCGCTACGGCATCGGCGGCGCCGTACTGGCGGAAAAGAGCGGCTACCCGGTGGTACCCGTTGCCCACAACGCCGGCGAATTCTGGCCCCGTCGCGCCTTCCTGAAAAGGCCCGGCACCATACGTGTAGTCATCGGTCCTCCCATCGAGAGCAAGGGCCGCACCGCCGCAGAGATCAACCGGCTCGCGAGGGAATGGATCGAGCAGGCCATGGGGCGCATCGCACGGGCCTCCACCACCGCTGAGTCCGGAAACGGCAAAAGGGTATAATGAACCGGGTAGCGAACACTCTTTCAAACCAACAGAGCAAAAGGATAGCACTATGCAAAATGGCATGTCTTTGAGGCAATATCTGGTGGATCAGAAACGCGGCGGCGTGGCCATCGAGGCCGATCTGATTGACCTCATCTGCGAAACGGCGGTCACCTGCAAGGAGATCACCGCCAAGATCGACCGTGCCGCACTGGAGGGGGCATTGGGTGCGGCCGGTTCACAGAACGTGCAGGGGGAGGAGCAGAAGAAACTGGACGTCATCACCAACGACGTGATGTATGAGCATCTGTGCACCACCGGCCTGCTGGCGGGGATGGGTTCCGAAGAGGTGGACGAGCCGATGATGATCCCCGACCAGTACCCGAGGGGACGCTATCTCATGTTCTTCGATCCCCTGGATGGCTCCTCCAACATCGACGTCAACATCTCCGTCGGCACCATCTTCTCCATCGTCGAGGCGCCCCGGGGCGACGCTGCTCCCGCCCCGGAAGATTTCCGGCGCAAGGGCATCGAACAGCTCGCCGCCGGCTTCTGCGTCTACGGCCCCTCCACCACCCTGGTGCTGACCATCGGCAACGGTGTGGCCATGTTCACCCTGGACCACTCCGTCGGGGAGTTCATTCTGGTGCGCGACAAGGTGCAGATCCCCGAGGAGACCGCCGAGTTCGCCATCAACATGTCCAACCAGCGCTTCTGGGAGGAGCCGGTCAAACAGTACATCGCGGACTGCATCGCCGGCGAGACCGGCCCCCTCGGCAAACGCTACAACATGCGCTGGGTGGCCTCCATGGTGGCGGAGACCTTCCGCATCCTCACCCGCGGCGGCATCTTCCTCTACCCCATGGACGAGCGGGTACGGGAAAAGGGGGGCAAGCTGCGCCTGATGTACGAGGCCAACCCCATCGGTTTCATCATCGAACAGGCCGGAGGTGCCGCCTCCACCGGAAGGGAGCGCATCCTCGAGGTGGAACCCGGGAGCCTGCATCAGCGGGTACCGGTGATCCTCGGATCGAAGAAGGAGGTGGAGAAGGTGGAGGAGTATCACCGCCGGTAACACTCATCCCGGAGACCCGGAGCGCACTGCTCCGGGTTCTCGCCTTCGACCCATCCCGGCGCTTCAGAGAAACCGGCTTCGCGCCTGTTCGTAGATCTCCCGATCGTACGCGCAAATCTCCTCTATTTTCTTCCGCATCTTCCCGCTGATCTCTTCCCTCTCCCGAGCCGGAGCTGTCACGTTCTTCCTGCCAATTTCGAGCCGCGCTCCGAAACGCCGTTCGAACCGCTCCTCGAACACCGCGAGGTCCTCGAGAAATCCAATCACTGAAAACCGCTCCAGATTGTTCAACGCCCTTTGCAACGCCGCTCGGGAATGGTGGTCGTTACCGTTGGTGCGTCCTCCGAGATATAGCACATATTGGGTTCCCTGCGCTTTTCCCAGCGGAGATACCAGATACTCCTCCAACGTCATTGCTGCACAGGAACGCCCAGTGGAACGGTTGTAGAAATATTCCGAAATCCATCTCTCCACCGGATCTCGCAAGATGGTGACGAAGGCAAATTCATCGGAGAAATGACGATACGCGATTTCGCTGAAGGGTACATGCCCGACAATACATTTCACATGGCTCTGGCTCATGTGATACAGAAGCAGGCATTCGGGAACCCGCAATGCTCCGTCTTCGGGAAAACGAAACTCCGGTGACCGTTCTTCCCGAAGCAAACGTGTCGCTCTCTCTTCCGCCGTCGAATGGACGTAAACGAATTCCCTCTCTCGCTTGCAATTCAGCGCCAGATAGTTTCTTCGAAGGGATTCCCTGATGGAACTCCCGCCGCACTTGGGGACGTGCAGGAAAAAGAGTCTTTCCCGGATTGCGGGTTTCAATGTGTTCCGGATGCGTACGGAAAGCTTTTCAAACACGTTCTGCTACCCCTCTCCCCTCGTGACGGATTTCTCTCCAGCCGTTATCCCGGGATCCCAGCGGACTCATCGCCGCTCCAGCCGGCGCCGCGCCCTGGCCACCGCCGCGCGCACCTGTTCCGGCGCGGTCCCGCCGATGTGATTGCGGGCGTTCACGGAGCCCTCCAGGGTTAGCACGTCGAACACATCCTCGTCGATGGCGTCGCAGAAGCGGCGCAGCTCGGCCAGCTCCATCTCC
>WFNS01000082.1 GCA_015488495.1 Gammaproteobacteria bacterium
CGATCCGCGAACGCCACCGCCTCCTCGGAAGCATAGGGAACACCCAGCTTGTAGAGGGCATCCTGGAATCCCATGATCCCCAGCCCCACCGGTCGATGGCGCAGGTTGGCACGGCGTGCCTGCGGAACGCTGTAGTAGTTGTATTCGATCACATTGTCCAGCATTCGCATGGCGGTGCGGATGGTCCGCTCCAGCTTGGCCATGTCCAGCCCCTTTTCTTCATCCACGTGCCGGACCAGATTGACCGAACCCAGATTGCAGACTGCAATCTCGTCGTCGGAGGTGTTGAGGGTGATCTCCGTACAGAGATTGGAGCTGTGCACCACCCCCACATGCTGCTGGGGCGAGCGCAGATTGCAGGGATCCTTGAAGGTGATCCAGGGATGGCCGGTCTCGAACAGCATCCCCAGCATCTTGCGCCACAGCTCCACCGCCTTGACCACCTTGAAGTTGGCGATCTCCCCGCGCGCGGCCTTCTCTTCATAGGCGCGATAGCGCTCCTCGAACGCCTGTCCCACCAGGTCGTGCAGATCGGGAACCTCGTCCGGCGAGAAGAGGGTCCACTCCCCCTCCTCCGCCACCCGCTTCATGAACAGGTCGGGCACCCAGTTGGCGGTGTTCATGTCATGGGTGCGGCGCCGTTCGTCGCCGGTGTTCTTGCGCAGCTCCAGGAACTCCTCGATATCGATGTGCCAGGTCTCCAGATAGGCACACACCGCCCCCTTGCGCTTGCCGCCCTGGTTGACCGCCACCGCGGTGTCGTTGGCCACCTTGAGGAACGGCACCACCCCTTGGGACTTGCCGTTGGTCCCCTTGATGCGCGCCCCCAGGCCGCGCACCCTGGTCCAGTCGTTGCCCAGACCACCGGCATACTTGGAGAGCAGCGCATTGTCCCGGATGGAGCTGTAGATCCCGTCCAGGTCGTCGGGCACCGTGGTCAGATAGCAGGAGGAGAGCTGCGGCCGCAGCGTGCCGCTGTTGAACAGGGTCGGGGTGGAGCTCATGAAATCGAACGAGGAGAGCAGGTCGTAGAATTCGATGGCCCGCTGCTCGCGCTCGATCTCGTTGATGGCGAGTCCCATCGCCACGCGCATGAAAAAGGCCTGGGGCAGTTCGAAACGCTGCTCCTCACTGTGAATGAAGTAGCGGTCGTAGAGGGTCTGCAACCCCAGATAGGTGAAATTGCGGTCCCGCTCCGGCTTGAGCGCCGCTCCCAGACGATCTAGATCGAAACGGGTCAGCTCTCCATCCAGCAGTTCCAGCTCCGCCCCCCGACGGATGTAGCTGGCAAAATACTCTCCGTAACGTTGCGCCATCTCCTCCTGGGTGGCGGCAACCGGCCTCCCCTCCAGGAAGCTCAACGCCTCCCGGCGCAGACCGTCCAGCAGCAGCCGGGCCGCGACGTAACTGTAATCCGGATCCTTCTCGATATAACCCCTGGCGGTCATCACCAGGACGGTGGCAACCTCCTTCTCCAGCATGCCGTCGTAGAGGTTGCGCAAGGTATCCTGGATGAGCGCCCCGCGATCCACGTTCTCCAGACCATCACAGGCCTCTGCCACCAGCCGTTCGAGGCGCGCCTTGTCCAGGGGCTGGCTGGTGCCATCATCCAGCACCACGTGAAGGACAGGGGCCTGCTCCTTTTCCCCTTTTTTCCCCTTGCCGGCCTCGGCGGCCATCCGCTCCCGGGCACGCTCTTCCCGATAGAGCACGTAGGCTCGGGCCACCTTGTGGTGCCCGCCCCGCATCAGGGCCAGCTCCACCTGATCCTGGATATCCTCGATGTGGACCGTTCCACCACCGGGCAGACGGCGTGTCAGGCTGCTGATCACCTGCCGGGTCAGCTCCTCCACCGTTTCATGGATCCGCTTGCTGGCGGCCGCGCTGCCACCCTCCACCGCGAGAAACGCCTTGGTGATGGCTACCGAGATCTTGCTGCCGTCGAAAGCGGTGATCTTGCCGTTGCGGCGAATCACGCGGTAACCACCCGGGGTGATCATGGCGGCGTTTTCCGCCAGATCACCCGCCTGCCTTGCCAGTGTCTCTGGCTCTGGAACCGTTGTCTCCGTGGTCGCTGTTTCGTTGAACATCAGACGGTGCTCCCCCTTCCGATCACTTCAATTTCCTTTCCTGAAGAACCACTGCTCCGCCACATCCCGAAGGCACAGCAGTGACGCCGTATAACGATTGACAGGTGATTCCCCCCAAGATCCCAATGGGGAAAGCGTCATCCTTCATCAAAGCGATGAACTCTCAAGGATTTAACGCTCACTTCTAAATCAGAAGATTGAGAAGATCGGCTATCCACCACTATATGTGGTGGGTGCCTGCCATATAAAATACAATATACTGTGCCAGCCCGAGCAGATCAAGAAATGATTGAACCCGTCCTCGGAGCCGTTCGGCAAGGAGCAGAACTTGAAGACAACTGCTCCGTTCATCTCTGAAACCCCTCGATTCAAGGCGAAAAATGCAAGTTTGCGAACAGGCGAATGACCATTCTTCGGCACCAAAACAGCGGGTCTCGAAGTGGCAGGATGGCTATGGTTGTTGTTTATCCTCCACAGGACGAATCCCGCGCAGGGTCTGGAAGGAGATGGTGCGTGCCGTATCGAGGAACGCCCGCAGATAGGAGGCCTCTCCCACCCCCTCGGGGAAGGCGCAGTAAAGGGTACCCCACATCCCCTTCCTGCCCATCGGGCGGGCGGAGACATAACCCCGCTCGAGGTGTTCGTGTACCGCCCAGTCCGGCAGCGCCGCCACCCCCCGCCGGCTGGCCACCAGCTGCAGGATGACCAGGGTGAGTTCCGCCGTACGCCGTTCCGCCGGTGCTACTCCGGCAGGCTCCAGAAAATGGCGATAGATGTCGAGCCGCCGGGTGGGAACCGGGTAGGTGATCAGCGTCTCGTTCCGGAGATCCGTCGGCTCGATCCAGCTCTTCCGGGTCAGCGGATGCCCGTTGGCCATCACCAGCACCCCCTGGAAACGAAACAGGGGATGATAAACCACCCCCGGCAGCGGCTGCGGATCGGAGGTGATGACCAGATCCAGGTCCCCGCGCACCAACGCAGGCAGCGGCTCGAAGCTGTACGCCAGGGTGACATCCATCTCCACCTCGGGCCAGTCCGCCCGGTAGGCATCCATCGCCGGCATCAGCCATTCGAAGCAGCTGTGACACTCGATGGCGATGTGCAGCCGTCCGCTCTCCCCCTCCCGCATCCGTTGCAGCTCGGCCAGCGCACACTCCATCTCCGGTAACACCCGCTCCGCCAGTTTCAGCAGCCGCTCTCCGGCCGGGGTGAAACGCAGCGGCCTTCCCTTGCGGTGATACAGCCTGACTTCCAGCCGCTGCTCCAGATCCTTGAGCTGATGGGAAAGCGCCGACTGTGTCACGTGCAAGCGCTCGGCCGCCTTCGCCAGGGTTCCGCACTGATGGAGCGCCCGCAAGGTTCTGAGATGCCGCACCTCCAGCATCATGAAATACTCTCAACAAAAAAATGAAAAATTTGAGATTGATTCAATCATAATTTGGCCGCAAACTTTTTGCAAACTCTCCCATCAACAGAAACAAGGAACCGAAAAATGAGCAAGGCACACAACCTGGGTTTTCCCCGAATCGGCCACCGCCGCGAACTGAAGAGGGCGGTGGAGTCCTACTGGCGGGGCGAGATCGACCAGAACCAGCTGGAGCAGACCGGCCGCGAGCTGCGCAGGCGCCACTGGCAGTTGCAGGCGGAGGCGGGACTGGACCTCATCCCGGTGGGTGACTTCTCCTGGTACGATCATGTGCTCGACCTGTCCGCCATGCTGGGTGTGGTCCCTCCCCGTTTCGGC